>NZ_QQNA01000060.1 GCF_003346515.1 Streptomyces corynorhini | reverse complement strand
GGGGGAGGGGGAGGGCGGGGGGGGGGGGGGGCGCGGTGCGAGGGGGGAGCGCGGTGCGAGGGGCACGAAAGGCGGCTGCCGCAGTGGGAACCGAGGCGGGCGGCGGCGGCAGGTTGCCGCCGCATCGGAGCCTGCTGGTCCGGCTGCTGGCGGCGTCCATCACCATCGCCGTGTGCTCGGTCGCGGCCACCGCCTGGCTGGCCACTCGTACGGCCACCAACGCCCTTCAGCAGGAGCAGGGACAGATCCTCGCCAACGACGCCCGGATCTACGACACACTCATCGGGTACGCCGCCGGTCACACCGACTGGTCGGAAGTGAAGCCGACTCTGAACCGGCTGGCCGAGCAGACCAGGCGCCATATCACCCTGACCACCCAGGACCGTCGGCCTGTCGCCACGTCCGGCTCCATCACCACCCTCCCCACCAAGGCATCGGCGCTGGTCGACCCTCTACAGGCCGATCCGGCGCTGCTGCCCGGTGTCAAGACGGACGGTATCGACCCGAGAGCCGTCGGTCCCTACCGGCTTCCGGAGGCCGAGCGCGAGGAACTGCGCGGCCGAGTAAGGACGTTGCAGACATGCCTGCGCAACTCCATGGGTTCCCCTGCCCCTGTCGTCGAGGCGCCCAGCGGCCGGCCCTCCTTCGTGATCACGGGCAACAACTCGACCCGGGAGAAGATCGGCGCGGTCTGCGGGCTGTACGTACTCGACGCCCCCACCCGCACCGAGACGCGGGCGCTCGATCAGCTCAACGTCCTGGTCGGGGAGTGCGTGAAACGTCAGAACCTGGCCCCCGTGACCGTCGATCTCGGCTTCGCCCTCAACGGAACCGGCGCCGAGGCCGTCCAGCGGTGCATCGACACCGCGCGCCGCGATCAACTCGCCCCGCACGTCGCTCCGTCCGCGCTGCTGTTCGTCACCGCCAGGAACGGATCGGCCGCCCCGGGCATCGACCTCTCCCCGGCCAACACCGTCCGGGTCGCCGGCGTCGCCGCCCTCGTACTGCTGCTCAGCGTGACCGTCACCGTCACCGTCGGCACCCGGCTGATCAGACCACTGCGGGCGCTGACCGACGCGGCCCGTCGCCCACCGCAGGAACAGCGACGGGTCCCGGTCACCACCAACGACGAGATCGGCCATCTGGCCGCCGCCTTCAACGACCTCGCCGAGCGCCGCGAGCGTCTTGAGGACCAGCGCAAGGCCATGGTCAGCGACATCGCCCATGAACTGCGCACACCGCTCAGCACGATCCGCGTCTGGCTCGAAGCGGCCCAAGACGGCCTGGCCGCCTCCGACGAGGCGTTCATCGCCGCCCTGCTGGAGGAGGCCATGCTGCTCCAGCACATCATCGACGACCTCCAGCACTTGGCGCAGGCCGACGCGGGCCAGTTCAGGCTGTACCCCGAACCCCTGAATGTGCGTCAGCTCCTCGACCACGTGGCCACCGCCCACCGCGGCCGGGCCGACACGGTCGGTGTCACACTCACCACTCACACGGAGGGCGACCCCGTGCTCTCGGCGGATCCCCTGCGCCTGCGGCAGGCTCTCGGCAACCTGCTGTCCAACGCCATCCGGCACACTCCGGCCGGAGGCGACATCGCCCTGCGCTGCCGTCGCAGTGGCGGCCGGATCGTGATCGAGGTGGCCGACACCGGCACCGGCATCGACGTCGCCGACCTCCCTCGCGTTTTCGACCGCTTCTGGCGAGCCGACAAATCCCGCAGCCGCCGCTCCGGCGGCAGCGGCCTGGGGCTGGCCATCGTGCGCCAGCTCGTCGAAGCCCATGGCGGCACGGTCTCGGTGACCAGCGTGCGGCACGAGGGGACCGTCTTCACCCTGACCTTGCCCGAGCGGAGGGACGAACACCCTCGCGGGGAACGGTCTTGACGTTGCGTCAGTTCTGCTGGAGGTGCGGTACGGACGGCTGGGCCCTGTCTTCGACGTAGCGCCGTCCGCCCCAGGGGAGGGCCCCGCGGCGCGCGTGCGTGCCGGGCGCCGCGCGGCGGGCGGGACTTCGAAGACAGGGCCCGGCGCGTCGGCCTTGGGGGCGCGGAGCCCAGGAGATCTTTCCCGTAACCGTGGTGGCTTCTCGGTCCAGGCCGTTCGTTCGGCGAGCCGGTCGGTGGAAGAGTGCCGCGCGGTCATGGCTGCCGACCCTTGAGGAACAATCGTTCTTGACTGATCGTTCCCCAACGGAATACAGTCATGTCATGGGTAGGCCAAGGGCGTTCGACGAGGACAAGGTGGTGCGCGCCGCCGTCGGGCTGTTCGGCAGCCGCGCGTACGACGGGGTGTCCGTCGACGATCTCGTCACCCACCTCGGCGTGCACCGCAACAGCCTGTACAAGACGTTCGGCAGCAAACGCGGCCTCTATCTGGTTGCCCTGCGCCGCCACCTCGCCGACGACGTGCGTCCCCTGGTCGACGCGCTCGCCGCGGCATCGGATGCCGCGACCGCGCTGCGGCTCGTCACCTCGGCCGGCCTCGGTCTGCTGCTGCTCGCGGCGGCCGAACGGGCACCGGTCGACCAGGAGGTCGCCGCCGAGGTGACGGCCGCGTTGGGCGCCGTCGACCGGGCGATCGCCGACGCGCTCGGCATTCCCACCGACCTGGCCGCCGCCCTCACGGCCGCCGCACTGGGCATCCTCCTGCGCGGAAACCCCGACAGCGTCGGCACCGCGCTGTCCCAACGCCTCGATCCTCTCGCCTGACAAGGAAAACCGACATGGCACTGGTTCGCATCGACGGCGACGACCTCGTCGTCGTGATCGAGGGTCTCGACAAGATCTGGGCCCTGAAGAGCAGCCTGACCATCCCGCTGGCCAACGTCCGGGGCGCGACCGCCGACCCCGGCATCGCCGCCGATCCCAAGGGGATCCGCGCGCCTGGCGCCCGCGTGCCCGGCGTCATCACGGCGGGCACGTTCCATCTCGACGGCGAGAAGGTCTTCTGGGACGTCAAGGACCCGTCGAAGACCGTCGTGGTCGAACTCGCCGACGAGCGCTACGCCCGTCTGGTCCTGCAGGTCGACGACCCCCGCGCGACCGTCGCGCTGGTAGAGAACGCCCTGAGCTGAAAGAGGTAGACAGATGCTCCTCCACTTCACCGCGGCCGTGATGGCACTGGCCTTCGTGACAGCCACCCCGGTCGAGGCGGCTCCCGCCCTCGTGCCGGCCGCCGACCGGGAGGTCGTCTTCACTGTCGACGGAACGGCGACGTACGGCACCCTGCATATCCCCGCGCACCGTGCCGGGCAGCGGCTGCGCGCCGCGGTGCTGCTGCCCGGCAGCGGCCCCGCCGACCGCGACGGCAACCAACCACCCGCGCTCACCCCGAACACCCTGGCGCGGTTGGCCGACGCGCTCGACGGCGACCGAGTCGCCACGCTGCGGTTCGACAAGTACGGCACCGGCCGCACCGGGCTCGGCGCCTACGGCGACCGCCCGGAGGAACTCGACTACCCGGCGTACGTCCGCCAGGCCAGGGCCGCCTACGCGTTGTTGCGCGATCAGCCGGAGACCGACCCGCACGCGCTGCTGGTCGTCGGGCACAGCGAGGGCGCGATGACCGCGCTGCAGCTCGGCGGCACCGTCCGTCCGCGCCCGGCCGGCCTGGCACTGCTGCAACCGCAGGCGATCCGCCTGCTGGACCTGGTCGCGCTGCAACTGAAGGCCCAGATCGCCGAGGCGACCCGGCAGGGCCAGTTCACCCCGGAGGAGCAGCGTGCCATCGACGCGGCAGTCGACGCCGCCGTCACCTCCCTGCGCGCACACCGACCGGTCGACCCCACCGACCTGCCGCCCCCGATCGCCCAACTCTTCGAAGCCTTCCAAGGGACGAACGGCCGTTTCGTGGACAGCGACGACGCCGTCTACCCGCCGGACACCGCCGCGGCACTCCGGCCGGGGACCAGGGTGCTGCTGACGTGCGGCACGAACGACACCCAGGTCCCTTGTGCCACAACGGACGCCCTGACCGCCGCCCTGCGCCGCGCACACGTCGGTGGACCGGGCCGGGTGACGCTGCCCGGAGTGGACCACCTGCTGCACGACGCCGACCACCCGGACAGCCTCGCCCCGGCCGTACGCAACGCCTTGCGCCGGTTCGTGGCGCGCTGAGGCACGAGGAGGGGCGCGGCAGTGGGAGGGCGGGAGTTGGTCGGCAAACCGGGCCGGGAACGGGTGCCGGTCGAAGATCAGGAGCGAGAGCGAGTCTCACACTGCTCGGGAAGGGCCGGGCCCACTGATGTACGAGCGTGCCGCCCGAGCCGACTGTCCGTGGTGCTCGACGTCGCGCCCCGTTCCCGGACCCGGACCTGGACCCGGCCCCGTGACGCTCTCTGTCCAGCGAGGCGCCGATCGGCGCTGCCGACCCCGCAAGAGGCCGGTGCCGGGGGTTCCGCACGCCCCTGCGTATTCCCCCCGTGCCGGGCGGTGCGGTCACGGCCCGGGTGTGCGGTCAGGCGCGGTCCTGGGGGGATCCGGCGGCACGTTCCGCGGTCTTCTCCTTGATGCGGACCGCTTCCTTGCGGACCTCCGCCTGCGTGGCGCGTTCCCGTGCCAGCCACTCGGGGCCGTCCGCCTTCAACGTGTCGATCTCGTCCGTGGTGAGGGCCTCCGTCACACCGCCGCGGGCGAGGCCGGCGATGGAGATGCCCAGTTTCGCCGCGACGACCGGGCGCGGGTGAGGACCGTCGCGACGGAGGGTCGCCAGCCACTCGGGCGGGTCGGTCTGCAGTGCGTTCAGCTCGGTGCGGGAGACGACGCCCTCCTGGAACTCGGTGGGGGTGGCCTCCAAGTACACGCCCAGCTTCTTCGCCGCGGTCGCGGGCTTCATTGTCTGGACAGTGGTCTTGTGCGATGTCATGAAGTCAAGCGTATCGAGCCTGTGAGCGGCCTCTGACCACGGCCGGTAACCTGGGCGGGTGACAGGCGCGGACACACCTCCCTCATTCAGGCTCTCCTACGTACCGGGGGTGACGCCCGGCAAGTGGGTACGGATCTGGCACGAGCGGCTGCCCGACGTCCCCCTCGATCTGGCCGGGGTCTCCGCCGCCGAGGCGCCCGCGATGTTGCGGAGCGGTGGCGCCGACGCCGGGCTCGTGCGGCTGCCGATGGACCGGACGGGGCTCAGCGCGATTCCCCTCTACACCGAGACGACCGTCGTGGTGGTGCCCAAGGACCACCTCGTCGCCGCCGTCGAAGAGGTCTCCGTCGAGGATCTCGCCGACGAGGTGGTGCTGCACCCCCTCGACGACACCCTGGAGTGGGAGCGGCTGCCCGGACGTCCCGCGCGCGAGCGGCCCGCGACGACGATGGACGCCGTCGAGCTGGTGGCGGCGGGGGTGGGGGTGCTCATGGTTCCGCAGTCCCTGGCCCGGCTGCATCACCGCAAGGACCTCACGTACCGGCCGGTGACGGATGCCCCCGAGTCGCGCGTGGCGCTGTCGTGGCTGGAGGACGAGACCACCGACCTGGTGGAACACTTCATCGGGATCGTCCGGGGGCGGACTGTCAACAGCACGCGAGGGCGTTCCGCGCCCGCCGCGCGGTCGAAGGCACCGTCGAAACAGCAGAAGCCGCTGTCCAAGGGCGCGGGGCGGGGCGGGACACAGAAGTCCGGTGCGGGCAAGCCGGCCAAGGGCGGCGCCCAGCGGGGGAAGCCGCGTCGCCGGTCCTGAGCCGTGGAGGGGTCGGCCGTGTCCGACGACGTTCCTTGTGGTGCGTACCATGCTGCCCGGCCAGCGTCGATGAAGGGTACCTGCTGGGGATCAGCCCAGGTCAGGTGCCCTTTCTTGGGCCCCTGGGGTCCTGTCTTCAAAGTCCCGCCCGCCCGGCGGCGTCCGGCACGCCCGCTCGCCGCGTCGTCGAGGTCGCCCCCGTACGTCCAGTACGGGGGCGACCCTCCGCCTTGCGAGCGCGGCGCACCGGACGCCGCGGGGGCCCGCCCATGTGGCGACAGGGCCTAGAAGAAGCCCACCCTCTTCGGTGAGTACGACACCAGAAGATTCTTCGTCTGCTGATAGTGGTCCAGCATCATCCGGTGGTTCTCCCGTCCGATCCCCGACTGCTTGTACCCGCCGAACGCCGCGTGGGCCGGGTAGGCGTGGTAGCAGTTGGTCCAGACGCGGCCCGCCCGGATCGCGCGGCCCGCCCGGTAGGCGGTGTTGGCGTCGCGGGTCCAGACACCGGCGCCCAGGCCGTACGGTGTGTCGTTGGCCGTTTTGATCGCGTCGTCGAAGTCGCTGAAGGCAGTGACGGCCAGGACGGGGCCGAAGATCTCCTCCTGGAAGACGCGCATCCGGTTGTGGCCCTCAAGGATGGTGGGCTGGACGTAGTAGCCGCCCGCCAGTTCACCGTCGTATTCGACGCGCTCACCACCCGTCAGGACCTTCGCCCCCTCCTGCCGGCCGATGTCCAGATACGAGAGGACCTTCCGGAGCTGGTCGTCGGACGCCTGCGCGCCGATCATGGTGGCGGTGTCGAGCGGGTTGCCGGGGACGATGGCCTCCGTGCGGGACACGGCCGCCTTCATGAAGTCGCCGTAGTGGCCGCTCTGGACCAGGGCGCGCGAGGGGCAGGTGCAGACCTCGCCCTGGTTGAAGGCGAACATGGTGAACCCTTCGAGCGCCTTGTCGCGGAAGTCGTCGTCGGCGGCCCACACGTCGTCGAAGAAGAGGTTCGGGCTCTTGCCGCCGAGTTCCAGGGTGACCGGCTTCAGGTTCTCCGAGGCGTACTGCATGATCAGCCGCCCCGTCGTGGTCTCCCCGGTGAAGGCGACCTTCGCCACGCGGGGGCTGGAGGCCAGCGGTTTGCCCGCCTCGGGGCCGAAGCCGTTGATGATGTTGACGACACCGGGCGGCAGCAGATCGGCGACCAGGCTCATCCAGATGTGCAGCGAGGCGGGGGTCTGTTCGGCCGGTTTGATGACGACGGTGTTGCCCGCGGCCAGGGCCGGCGCCAGTTTCCAGGCCGCCATCAGGATCGGGAAGTTCCACGGGATGATCTGCGCCACCACCCCCAGCGGCTCGTGGAAGTGGTACGCGACGGTGGCGTCGTCGATCTCGCTGAGCGTTCCCTCCTGGGCGCGCAGCGCTCCCGCGAAGTAGCGGAAGTGGTCGATGGCCAGCGGGATGTCGGCGTCCAGGGTCTCCCGGACGGGCTTGCCGTTCTCCCAGCTCTCCGCGACCGCCAGCTCCTCCAGATGAGCCTCCATCCGGTCGGCGATCCGGTTCAGCACACCGGCCCGGTCCGTCGCGGACGTCCTCGCCCAGCCGGGGGCCGCGCCGTGCGCCGCGTCCAGGGCCCGTTCCACGTCCTCCGCGGTGCCGCGGGCGACCTCGGTGAAGGGGCGGCCGTCGACCGGGCTGGGGTTCTCGAAGTACTGGCCGCGGGCGGGCGGAACGTACTCGCCGCCGATCCAGTGGTCGTAGCGGGACTCGTACGAGACGATGGCGCCCGCACTGCCGGGCGCTGTGTACCGGGTCATCTCCGTGGCCTCCCGAATTCCGCGCCGCCCGCCGTTGGACGACGCCCGCCTCGCACGGTAGGCACCCGTACGTTGCGAGCGCGTTGCCCGAGCGGTGCCGGGCCGGGCCCGGGACGGAGCGCGCGGACAAGAGGCGCGGGGCAGCCGATCCGGCGCGCGGCGAAAGGGACGGGGGGATCAGGGCGTCAGCGACGCTGCCAGGCGTCCAGTTCGCGTACCCGCGCGGCGGCCGCCGCGCGCTGGGGCACGGGAAGGGCCGAGGCGAGGGCCCGCCACACCGGCAGATCGTCCTCGCCCCACGGGCTGTACGCCCAGTCGGCCAGCAGGCCCGGGTCGCCCCTGGCGATGAGCGCCGCCCGCAGCTGGTCCGCCAGGCGTCGGCGCAGCCGCACCACCGTCGGCGCCTGCGAGCCGGGCAGCAGCGGCCCCGCGTACGCGGTCATCGCCGAGGTCAGCGCCCCGGACGCCAGATTGCGGGCCACGGCCGCGAAGTCCGCTTCGACGGGCCCGCCCAGCCGGTAGGGGCGTGAACGCAGCAGCCCGGGGCCGAGCAGCCCGCGCAGCCGGGAGAGTTCGGCGCGCGGGGTGACCGGGGTGACCGTGCCCTCCTCGTACAGCTCCGTCAGCAGCTCGTCCCCGGTGAGCCCCTCCGGACGGTGCGCCAGCAGGGTGAGGATCTCGCTGTGCCGGGGACTCAGCCCGATCGTCCGTCCGTCCGCCACGAGCAGCGCCTCGTCCCGGCCGAGCGCCGACAGCCGTACGGTTCCGGTCGCGGGCGGCGCAGCGGCCAGCGCGAGCTGTGACTCGGCGGCCCGCGCCACCGCGCCGACGAAGGCGAGGCTGTGCGGATGGGCGAGCCGGTCGCCGCCCGTGAT
Organism: Streptomyces corynorhini; assembly: GCF_003346515.1. Classification (GTDB taxonomy): domain Bacteria; phylum Actinomycetota; class Actinomycetes; order Streptomycetales; family Streptomycetaceae; genus Streptomyces; species Streptomyces corynorhini. Next base: position 62,119 of record NZ_QQNA01000060.1, on the reverse strand, counting down.
GTCGACCGCGCCCAGCAGCCGCCCGGTGCCCGGATCGTGCACGGGCGCCGCCGCGCAGGTCCAGGCGTGTGCCGGCCGCTGGAAGTGCTCGGCGGCGAAGACCTGTACGGGCCGGTCGACGGCGATCGCCGTGCCGGGCGCGTTCGTACCGGTCGCCGTCTCCGCCCAGCGCGCTCCGGGGACGAAGTTCATCCGGCACGCCAGCCGCCGGGTCGCGCGGTGTCCCTCGACCCAGAGCAGCCGGCCCTGCGCGTCGCAGACGGCCATCAGGTGCTCGCCGTCCATGGCGTAGCCGCCCATCAGTTCACGGAAGAGCGGCATCACCCGGGACAGCGGATGGGCGTCGCGGTACGCGGCCAGTTCGTCGTCCGGCAGCTCCACGTACGCGATGCCCTCGGGCCGCACCCTCGCCCGTGCCGAGCGTCGCCAGGAGTCGGCGACCACCGGCCGGACGGGCCCCTCGACCCGCCCCGCGCCGGCGTACGACTCGTAGGCCAGGCGCAGCGCACCCCGGCGCCGCGCCGGATCGGCGCCCGCCTCCAGCGCCACCCAGGTGTCGGTCAACGCCGCCTCCCCGGTCCGACCTCGCGGGACGGGAACATCGTCACCCGGCCGACCGGGCGGGGCAAGCGTCGCGCACACCCCGGCGGTCCGAGCGCGACAGGGCGGTACCGGAACCGCCGGGGCGGTGGGGGAGGAGGGGCGGGACGAGCCACCCCGGGGCCGCGAGGTCCCTGTGACGCCAGAGGTCGCGGCCCACACGGGTGACTCGGACCGGCCGGGCCTCTTACCCGTTGCGCGGCCCTCGCCGGTACGCGGGCCCCCGGCGGCTCGGCTCACTCCGGCGTGTCCGGAGCCGCAGCCGCGATCGCGACCGTCAGTGCCACCGACGGATCGTGGTCTCCCGGCCCCACCGGAGACCACCGGCCGCGCTCCTCGCGGTAGGGCCACCAACGCCCGTCGGCCCCGTACCGCAGCTCCACCGACGAGCCGGTCACTCTCCACCGGACCGAGCCTGAGCCTGAGTCCGAATCCGAGTCCGAGCCCGGACCTGAGCCCGGACCTGAGCCCGGACCCGAGCCCGAGCGCACGCCCGAGTCCGAGCCCGAGCCTGAGCCCGGACCCGAGCGCCGCAGCGCGGGCCGGTCGCCGTCCTCCCAGGCCGTGTCGAGGGCGGCCTGCGCCCGGATGACATCCGCCGGATCAGGCGCCCACTCCCCGTCCAGTACGGCCAGCCCCTCGGCTCCCCCGTACCGCCACGCGCGCACCGCCGCATCCAGCTCCCGCGCCGGTCGGCCGCTGCCGCCCGCGAGCCGCCCGGCGGTCGGCTCCTCGGGCAAGGACACGGGCAAGGGCAAGGGCAAGTGCGCGGCCGAGGTCGAAGGCGTGGGAGCGGTCGCGGCCAGCCGGACGCAATCCTGACGTACCGTCAATTCCTCCTCGAACGGCTGCTGCCCGTGGTCCGGACGCAGCGCGTCGGAGAGCATCCGCAGGGCGCGTGCCGCGGCCGCCGAGGCCAGGAACTCCAGCGCCCCCGCGTCGACACCGGCCGGTGGCGCGCTCTCCGTGTCCAGGGACGGCGGCTGTCCCGGCTCCGCCGGCACGAGCGGGGGAGCGGGCAGCGGGGGCACCGCGTCCCGCGCGGCGAAGGCCGTCACGGCGTCCACACCGGCCCCCGTCCCCCTGTCGGCCGGAACGCCGCTCGCCGCGGATTCGCCGTCCGCTGCCGCCGTCGGCGCGACGCGCCGTTGCAGCGCGTCGAGCAGTCGGTGCTCGTTCCGCCCGCGCAACAGCAGCAGTACGAAGGGGTCCTGGTCCAGCAGCCGCGCCAACTGGTAGCAGAGCGCGGCCGAATGCGCACAGTGGTCCCACGCCCCGCAGTCGCACTCCGGCTCCAGATCGCCCATGCCGGGCAGCAGCTCCACCCCCGCGCTCGCCGCGTCCTCCACCAGGTGCGGCGGCATGTCCCGGTCGAGCAGCGCCGCGACATGGGCCGCCCGGTCCGCCGCCATCGCCACGAACCGGTCCCACTCCTCGTCCGTCAGCCGCCGCAGCAGGACATCGCTGCGGTGGGCGGACCCGTCCCTGTCCCGTACGACAGCGGTGATACGGCCCGGCCGCACCGAAACGGCCCCGACCGCCCCCTCCCGCGCCCGCGTGCGCCCCTTCCGCAACTGTGCCCCGTCCAGGGCGGCGTCCTCAAGCGCCTTCAGCCACGCCCGGCCCCACCAGGTGACCGCGAACCCCTGGCCCCGGGCGGGCGGTGACGCGGCGAAGGTGCGCGCCTCGTCCTCGGCCGTACGATCCGTGCCGCTCATCGCGTGCTCCCTCGCAGCTCCACCAGATCCGCCAGTTCGGCGTCGGTCAACTCGGTCAGTGCGGCCTCGCCCGAGCCCAGCACCGCGTCGGCCAGCCGCTGTTTGCGCGCCAGCATCTCGGCGATGCGGTCCTCGATCGTGCCCTCGGTGATGATCCGGTGCACCTGTACGGGCCGGTCCTGGCCGATCCGGTACGCGCGGTCCGTCGCCTGCGCCTCGACGGCCGGGTTCCACCAGCGGTCGAAGTGCACGACATGCTCGGCGCGGGTGAGGTTGAGCCCCGTGCCCGCCGCCTTCAGCGACAGCAGGAAGACGGGAATCCCGCCGCTCTGGAAGCGGTCGACCATGGCCTCGCGCTCGGGAATCGGCGTGCCGCCGTGCAGGAAGCGTGTCGGCACGCCGCGCGCCGCCAGATGCTCCTCCAACAGCCGCGCCATCGCCACGTACTGGGTGAAGACCAGCACGCTCGCCCCCTCCGCCAGGATGGTGTCGAGCAGCTCGTCCAGCAGCTCCAGTTTCCCGGAACGGCCCGCGAGGAGCGGCCGTTCCTCCTTCAGGTACTGCGCCGGATGGTTGCAGATCTGTTTGAGCGAGGTCAGCAGTTTGACGATCAGCCCGCGCCGCTCGATCCCGGCCGCCCCGGCGATCGCCGCGAGGGTCTCCCGTACCACCGCCTCGTACAGCCCGGCCTGTTCCCCGGTGAGGGAGACGGCCCGGTCGGTCTCGGTCTTGGGCGGCAGCTCGGGCGCGATGCCGGGGTCGGACTTGCGGCGGCGCAGCAGGAACGGCCGGACGAGGGCGGCGAGCCGCTCGGCGGCCGCCGGGTCCTCGCCGCTCTCCACGGACCGGGCGTAGCGGGTACGGAAGGTGCCGAGGCGGCCGAGCAGTCCTGGGGTCGTCCAGTCGAGGAGGGCCCACAGCTCGGAGAGATTGTTCTCGACGGGCGTGCCGGAGAGCGCGACCCTGGCGCGGCCCCCGATGGTGCGCAGCTGTCTGGCGGTCGCGGAGTACGGGTTCTTGACGTGCTGCGCCTCGTCGGCGACGACCAGCCCCCAGTCGACGTCGGCGAGCCGCGCCGCGTCCAGCCGCATGGTGCCGTACGTGGTGAGGACGAACTCGCCGTCCGCCAGGGCCCGCAGGGTGCGCGAGGAGCCGTGGAACCGGCGTACGGGAGTGCCAGGGGCGAACCGTTCGATCTCCCGCTGCCAGTTGCCCATCAGCGAGGCGGGACAGACGACCAGGGTCGGACCCGCCGCCGCCGGAATGGCCGCGCGGTGCAGATGGAGGGCGATCAGGGTGATGGTCTTGCCCAGCCCCATGTCGTCCGCGAGGCAGCCGCCGAGCCCGAGGGACGTCATGCGGTGCAGCCAGTTGAGGCCGCGCAGCTGGTAGTCGCGCAGGGTCGCGGCGAGCGCGGCGGGCTGTCCGATCCGCTGCTCCGCGCGTTCCGGGTCGGCGAGCAGGTCGCGCAGGGCGGCGAGGGCGCCGGTCGCGTGGACGGGGACCCGGCGGCCGTCGGCCTCGGTGGAACCGGTCAGTACGGCTTCCAGCGCGTCGACCGGGGTCAGTGCGCGGTCGCGGCTGTCCCGGGCGCGCCGGGCCTGGGCCGGATCGATCAGTACCCACTGGTCGCGCAGTCGTACGACAGGGCGGCTCGCCTCGGCGAGCCGGTCCAGCTCGGCGCGGTCGAGCCGCAGGTCTCCGAGCGCGAACTGCCAGGTGAAGGAGAGCAGGGTATCGGCGGAGAGCAAGGACGGCAGGTCGCTCTCGGCCCGTTCCGCCGCCGTCGGGCCGCTCGCCGCGTCAGCGGTGCCCGTGTCCGGGTGCTCCCCGGCACCCGGCAGGCCGATGGTCGCGCTCGCGGTGAGCGTGCGTGCCAGGTCCCGGGGCCAGTGCACCTGGACGCCGGTCGCGGCGAGCGCGTACGACGCCTCGCCGAGCAGCTCCGTCACGTCCTCGTCGGCGAGTTCGACGCTGTCGGGAACGGCGGCGGAGAGCAGCGGCGCCAGCGGCGGCCACGCCCGCGCGGCCCGGCGCAGCGCCAGCAGTGCGTCCATCCGGGCCCGCGGGCCGAAGGCCGTCCCTGCCGAGCCGGACCACACGGCGCGCGCGTCCGCGACGGCCGTCGGATCGCTGACGCTGTGCAACTGGAGCACGGCGCGGAAGGCGGCGGCGGGTGTGGCGGTGGCCCCGGTCGGCCCGGTCGGCCCGGTGGCGGACCGGCGCGAGTCGCTGAAGTCCGTGGAGTTCGTGAAGTCCGTGGAGTCTGTGAACTCGGTGAACTCCGTGGAGTTCGTGGAGTCCGTGGACTGGGTCGGGTTCGTGGACTTGTTCGGGTTCGTGGGAGTCGTGGGATTCGTTTCCGTGGCGCCCGCGTCGGTGAGGCCGGGCAGCTCGACGCGGAGCGAGAGCCGTATGCCCGCGTCGTGCCCGGCGGCCACATCACCGGCCCAGTCGCGCAGTTCGGGGAACCGGCGGGACGGTGCTACGGCGGCGAAGGCCGGTCCGCCGGCGGCGATCGGGGCGCCAGGGGTGCGTGGCAGCCCGTCGATCACCGCGTCGAGGAACTCCCGCAGCAGCCCTTCGGGCGCAGGGAGCAGAAACGGTCCGGGGCCCGAGGCGTCCAACGGCACGGCGTGTGCGGTGGGCGGCATCGAGGCCGCGAGGGCACGGATCCGGTCGAGGTCCTCGGCGTCCAGCGGCCCGGCCCGCCACGCGTCGTACCCCGCGGCGGTGATGCCGGGCAACATCTTCCCCTGGGCGGCCAGCCGGAGCGCGAGCAGCGCCGCCGAGCCCCAAAAGGCGGACGAGGGCGAGACGTGCGGCGAGGTGCGCGCCCTGGTGAGCAGTGGAAGCGCGACCGGCACCGGCATCGACACGGCTCCGACCGTCCGCAGACGGCCCTCGGCGTCGACGACGACCAGCTTCTCCGTTTCCTGCTCACGGCCGCCCGGTGCCTGGACGGGCTCAGAGGCGCCGTGCTCCAGGGCGCCGGGCTCCGAGGCCCCGGGCTCCAGGGAGCCGGTGCCCGACGGCGGCCGTACGGCGCCGGGAGCGCTCCCGGCAGCGCTCCCGGGGGTGCGGTCGGTGGCGCCATCGGCTTGCGAGGGACTCTCGGGCTGCCAGGAGACGATCCTGCCCGCACGGGCGGGATCCGAGGGAAGGAAGACGGTGGAGCCGCGGGCGATTCCGGCGATCCCGGAGAGTGATGCCACAGGGAGCCTGCGCACGGGAAAAATACACTCCTCAAGTTTGACTACTGGCGGGTCGAGGCGGCCGAGGGTACCTCATCCTCACGGCCTCGCGGGCGCCGCGCCTCCGGTGACCGGGCGCACGCCCCGGTCTGCCGGGGACTCGCGTCGGTGCACTCAGAGACACCCCTGGTCCCCGTAAACCCCCCATGGGTTCGGGGGGATTGCCTCATGGTCCGCCACGTCGCGCGACCGTACGTTTCAAGAGGGCGAGCGAGTCAAGAGGGCGAGCGAGTCAGGAGGGCGAGCGAGGTCCGCGTGACCTCTCCACTCCTCTCACCCCTCACCCCTCTCTTCCCGAGCCGCCTCTCCCTGACCTGACCTGACCTGTCTTGCCCTGCCCTGACCGCCCTCACCTGCCATGCCGACAGACCGGAGACAGACATGCCCCGAGCCGCCGCGGCCCCCGTCGTGGAGCCCGTACCCGATCCCGTACCGGCGGAGCCCACGGCCCCGCCGGCGCACCCGGTCGTGACCGAGCCCGCGACGGCACGCGCGGGAGGCAGCGATTTCACCCCGCTCCTGAGGATGGTGAAGGAGCAGGGACTCCTGGAACGCCGAGCGGGCTGGTATCTCCGGGGCATCACCGTCAACCTCCTGCTGCTGGCCGCGATCGTCGCCGGGATGGTCCTGCTCGGCCCCTCCTGGTGGACGCTGGCGCTGGCCCCGCCCCTGGCGGTTCTGTCCGCGCGCATGGCGTTCGTCGGCCACGACGCGGGACACGCGCAGATCACCGCCGACCGGAGGAAGGGACGTCTCATCCAGCTCGTCCACGCCAATCTGCTGCTCGGCATGAGTCAGGAATGGTGGAACGACAAGCACAACCGGCACCACGCCAACCCCAACCACATTGACAAGGATCCCGACGTCAAGGCCGACATCCTGGTCTTCACCCAGCACCAGACCCGGGACCGTTCAGGGCTGCGTCGCTGGCTCACCCGGCACCAGGCGTGGCTGTTCTTCCCGCTGACCACCCTGGAGGGCATCGCACTCAAGGTGTACGGCTTCCAGGCCGTCCTCTCCCGTGAGAGCGGCGGCATACCCCCGCGCCGCAGGGCCGTGGAGGGCGCGCTGCTCGCGGCACACGTCGTCGGCTACGCGGCCCTGCTGCTCACCACCCTGACCGTCGGCCAGGCCGTCGCCTTCGCGCTGGTCCACCAGATGCTGCTCGGTCTCCATCTCGGGATGGCGTTCGCGCCCAACCACAAGGGTATGGAGATGCCCGACCCCGAGAACAGCGAGGGCTGGGGGCATCTGCGCCGCCAGGTCCTCACCTCGCGGAACATCCGGGGCTCAGTCCTCACCGACTGGTTCCTCGGTGGCCTGAACTACCAGATCGAACACCACCTTTTCCCCAGCATGCCCCGCCCCCACCTGCGGCTCGCCCAGCCGCTGGTACGCGCCCACTGTCGCGGGCTGGGGCTCCCGTACACCGAAACAGGACTCGTCGATTCGTACCGTCAGGCACTCGGTCATCTGCACGAGGTCGGCGAACCGCTGCGCGCGGGCGCATAGTGGAACTGCCGGACGGTCGCGCACGTTCACTGAGCAGGGAGCGGCCGAGCCGCAGAGGAGGCGTGGGAGATGTCGACAAACGCGAAGATCGCCATCGGGGGAGTGGCCGTGGGCCTTCTCCTGTGGCCACTGATCGGTTTCTGGTTCGCACTGCTGGTGGTGATCGGTGTGCCGACGGCGGCCTATCTGATGCTGGACCCGTCGCAGCGGCGCAGACTGCGCCGGATCAACCGGAAGGAAATCGGCCGCTGAGCGGATGAGCCGATGAGTCGCGCGGGCCGGTGAGCCGTGCGCGTGCGGGGTCCGGGCCGAGTGGCCCGGACCCCGCACGGCGTGCCTCGTACGCGGGGTGCGTAGGGTGGTGAACCGTGAAAATCCAGACCATCTCCTATGACCACCCCGACGCAGTCGCCCTGGACGGCCAGGCCCAGGCGGAGTACACCCGCAGGTACGGGTCCGGCGATGTGACGCCCCTGCGGTCCGCGTACTTCGATCCGCCGAACGGGATCTATCTCCTCGGGTACGCCGCGGACGCGCCCGTCGCTTCCGGCGGATGGCGCGCCCAGGATGCCCCGGACGAGGGGTACGCGCGCGGGGACGCGGAGCTGAAGCGGATGTTCGTGGTGCCCGAGGCGCGCGGGCAGGGGTTGTCGCGCCGGATTCTGGCCGCGCTGGAGCAGAGCGCGCGCGAGGCGGGGCGGATACGGATGGTCCTGGAGACCGGCGCCCTGCTGGCCGAGGCGGTGAGGCTCTACACCTCCAGCGGTTATGCGCCGACGGAGGGCTTCGGAACGTATCGCGGCGATCCGGAAAGCGTGTTCTTCGAGAAGGCGCTCTAGGCCCTGGCGTCACAGTCCCGCCTGCCCCGCCTGATCAGGCGCCTGCGTGCGGCCTGGAACGGGCTGAGTCCGCCGGGCACGTCTCGCCAGGGCCGGCAGCTGCGGTACTTCCACGCAATGGCCTCAAGGGTCTGACGGTGGTCTGCCCGTCTTCGCCCACGGGCCGCATCGGCGGGCGTCCACGGCTCGATCCGGTCCCCCATCGCATCGGCGATCAGCAGCCGGAGAGACATATCCGATCAACTGACCGGCTTCCTGACGGTCTGCGCGATCATTCCGTGCCGGTCTGTGTCGCTGATGGCGGGGCGGAGGCCGTGAAACGAACATGTGATGTGTTCGAAACTGCGCTTGTCAATCGCTCGGAATGTTCGTTACGGTTGCCGTCATGAGAGACTCGCTTCGAGCCGCCCGCGTGGCAACTTTTGCCTACTTCATCCTTTGCGGCACCGTGATGGGCGCGTGGGTGGTCAATATCCCCGCCATCGAAGAGCGCGTGGGCATCAGTCACGCGACGCTCGGCGGGCTGCTGGTCCTGCTGGGGCTGGGGGCCTTCATGGGCATGCAGGTGGCCGGGCGTCTGACCGACGCTCTCGGAGCGCGCGTAGTCGTGCCCGCCGCCGGAGTGCTGTGCAGCGCGGCTCTGGTGCTGCCCGGCGTCTCCTCGCGGCCGTGGGCGCTGGCGGGTGCCTTGCTGGTCTTCGGCTTCTGCAACGGCTGCCTGGACGTGAGCATGAACGCCCACGCCGTGCACGTGGAGCAGGCGTACGGTAGGCCCGTCATGTCGGCCTTCCACGCCACATTCTCGGTCGGCGGGGTCCTCGCCGCGCTGGTCGGAGCCGCTACGGCCAGCTCCGGCCTGGGCCCGGCCGCGGGTATGACCGCGGTGGGAGCCCTCGGCATCGTGATCGCCCTGGCCTCGGCACGCGCACTGCTGCCGGCCGCGCCCGCCGTCGCCGACGCCGACTCCGCGGGGGAGGCCGAGCGGGCGTCGTCGCCCGCCGGGCGGGGCGGCGCAGGCCGGCGCATCTGGATCCTCGCGGTCCTGGCGCTGATGGTCATGTTGTGCGAGGGCGCCGCCAACGACTGGAGCGCCCTGCAGTTGAAGGACGTCCTCGGAGCGTCCGCGAGCACTGCCGCGTTCGCGTACGGCACCTTCGCGGCGGCCATGACCGTCGGCCGACTGCTCGCCGACCGTCTCGTCGCCCGGTTCGGCTCCATGCCGATCCTGCGTCACGGCGCGGCGACAGCCGCCGTCGGCATCACGATCGTCGCCGTCTCCCCGTGGATATGGGCCGCCTTCGCGGGTTGGGCGCTGTTCGGGCTGGGCCTGTCCGGCTGCGTCCCGCAGTTGTTCAGCGCCGCCGGGCACGCCGACCCCGCCGCCGCGGGGGCCAATGTCTCCCGTGTCGCCGGGCTCGGCTACGTGGGCATGCTCGCCGGCCCCGCCGTCATCGGCTGGTTGACCCACCTTGTCGCCCTGAACCACGCCTTCGTGCTGCTGACCCTGCTGTGTGCGATCACCGCTGTGGCCGCCGGGATCCTGCGCGTCGGATCCGACCGCACACGTCAGACGGTAGCGAGCGACCACTGAACGCCCCTCGGGATCCGGAGGAACGCATCACCATGCGCACAGAGCGGAGCATCGTGCTGTTCGACCTCTTCGGAGTTATAGCCCGTCACCAACGCCCGGGATCCCTGGGAGAGATGGCCGCCCGCTGTCGGGCATCCACCGAAGACTTCACGACGGCCTACTGGGCCTGCCGACCGCTCTACGACGCCGGTCGGCAGTCCGCGCCCGAGTACTGGACCGCAGTACTGCGATCGCTCTGCCGGTCCGCCGACGCCCGCACGGTCGAGGAACTGCGCCTCATCGACATCGAGAGCTGGTCACGCGTCGATGACGGGATGGTCGCCTTTGCCCAGTCCCTGCGCGGCGTCGAAGTCGCCCTGCTGTCCAACATCCCCTCGGACCATGCGGACGCCTTCCTCGCCGCGCAGCCCTGGCTGCACAGCCTGGACCACGTGGCCTTCTCCGGAAGGATCAACGCGGCGAAACCGGCCCCAGCGGCCTTCCACCACTGCGTCCTCGCCATGCGGGCCGCTCCGGCCGACTTCCTCTTCGTCGACGACCGCGAGGAGAACGTACGTGCCGCACAGGCCGTCGGAATGAGCGGCCACGTCTTCACCGACCGCGACGAGGTGGCGGCCGTCATCGACGCCTGGCTGTCGAACAGGGCTTCCGCGTAATCGCGTGACGTCCGTTTCATGAGCAGGCGAGCGGGCGAGCGGGCGAGCGGCCGACACTCCCGGCGCGCCGGTCCGGTCCGGTCCGGTGTGGCCGGGCCGGACCCGGGGGCCGGGTCTGAGACGGTCCTCAGAGGAGCGCGGTGAGCTGCGTGCCGACGCGGGCGCGCAGCACGCCGGACATGTCGGTGGTGCACTCGCGAGGAGCCCCTGCACCTGAAGCCCGTCTCGCAGAGGAGCCCTTGCACGTGGCGCCCGTCCATTCGGCTCCGGGCCCCGGCGACTCAGGCCCTGCGGACGGTGACACCGACGGCGGTGAGTTCGAGGACGGGGTCCTGGGGAGCGTCATGGTCGGTGACCACGCAGTGCAGGGCGGTGGCGGGGGTGACAAAGGCGAGGGCACTGCGGGTGAGCTTGGCGCCGTCGGCCACCGCGATGACGCGGCGAGAGGAGGCGATGGCGGCGCGTTTGACCGCGGCGTCGGCCAGGTCGTAGGCGGTCAGGCCGTCGGCGGCGGACAGCCCGCAGCAGCCGATGACGGCGGTGTCGAACCGCAGCGCGGCGAGTGATGCCTCGGTCAGGGGGCCGGTCAGGGCGAGTTCGCCGGGGCGTGGCTGGCCACCGGGCAGGAGAAGGGTGAGCTGCGGTGCGCCGGTGACCTCGTTGGCGGCGTGCAGGGACAGCGGCATCAGGGTCAGTCGGCGCTCGCGCAGGGCACGGGCGACTTCCAGGCAGGTGGTGCCGCTGTCCAGGACGACGGACTCGCCGTCAGTGATCAACGTGGCGACCTCGGCGGCGATGCGCCGCTTGGCGTCCATCGACTCCTGGGCCCGCAGGACGAAGGGGGGCTCCTGACCGCGCAGCAGCAGACCTCGGGCGCCACCTCGGTAGCGCTCAAGGATGCCTTGGTCGGCCAGGGCGTCCAGGTCGCGGCGGATCGTCATCTCCGAGGCGCCGGTCAGGGCGGAGAGTTCGGCGACGCTGCGCTCGGCGCCCTCGCGCAGCGCGTCGGTGATCTGTCTCAAGCGATCGGTACCGGCCACCATTCGATTAAACGCCATATCTGATATAAAGTCAACTTTACGCACATCATTGATGTTCATTCCGTGCGCGGTTACGGTCCCGATGGGCGCGGCGTGGGGAGTGTTCGCGGGCCTGGGCGTCATCGTCGCCCAGTGCCTGCTGCCCCGAGCGGCGGCGACCGCCTCGGCGGCCTTTCATCAGCTCGACGCGATCGCCGGCGCCCTGGGCGGGCTGACCGGCAGTCTGGGTACGGGCTGGTCCGGACTGCCGCACGTGTTCCTCGCGCCGACGCTGTACTGCCTGGCGGCGACGGTCGGCATGGCGGTCATGAGCCGCACCCGGCACGACGTGGGCCGACCCCCGCCCCGGCGCGTCCTCCACCGGCCCTCCAGTCGGGCGGTCGGGGGACGCCTTCTCGTCCGGGCGGCCCGGCCGGGCGGCTTGATCTTCTCCGGGCATCTCCGGGTGTTTCCGGGCTTCGCCGAGCCCGGGACTGGCGGCTGGTGTGGATCTCGCGACCGCTGCCCGGCGCCCGGCATGGCATGGGCGCCGTCCGCGAACACGGCGTCATCGCCGCTTTCGCGGCTGGTGTGAAGGGTCTGCCGGTCGGTCTCGACGAGCCGACTCACGTCGAGGACCCGTTGTCCGTCCCGAAGCCGCCCGGTTCATGCCGGGCGTACGGCCATCGCGTCGAGCGCCTTGAGCAGGGGCGGCAGCTCGCTGCCCCGGCCCACCGGCAGCACTTCGCCCGGCTCCTCGTCCAGCAGGACGAACGCCATGTCGTCGGTCCTCGCGACGAACGACCAGCCGGGACCGTCGGCGCGCAGCATCCGTGCTCCGTCCGGGGCGAAGCCCGAGCGGACCCGGCCGAGCGGGGGAGCCGTGTCGCTGTGGAGGTAGGCGCGCAGTTCGCCGAGTACCCGCCGTATGCCGGGGTGGGAGATCTCCCCGGGGGAGGGCGAGCCGTTCTCGGAGGACTCTCCGGGTGCGTCGGCGCCCTGCGCGGTCCCGGTCGCCTCCGAGTCTTGCGTGACCTCCGGCTCCTTCGCCACCTCGGACCTCTTCGCGGTCCCGGTCGCCTCGGCGTCCTCCGCTTCGGTCCGGTCGCGCCACTGCGTCCAGTGGAGGGCGATCTCGTCCGCGCCGAGACGCCGTTGGGGCGGTCCCCACGTCCCCGTGTCGGGCGGTGCCAGCGGCAGCCGCAGGGCCGTTCCGGCCGTCGGCCCGTCCTGCCCGCTGCCGTCCCGCGAGGGTTCAGGCTCGGGGGCGGGGTCGTGCGGGGCCGGCAGGCCGGGCGCGGCGACCGCGAGGTCGAGCGGCCAGCCGGGCAGTACGGAGACGACCGTGCGTTCCCCCGGCGACAGGTCGTACTCCATACCGCAGTCCCAGGACGCGATCGCTACCGCGACGAGCGAGACGTCGTCCACCACCACGGTCCAGCGGGCGCCGTCGCTGTCCTGGCCGATGACCAGCCCGTATCCCCCGGGGTAGGGATCAAGGCCGAGAGCGGCACAGCTCTCCGGGTAGTCGTCGCCGAGCGCGGCGGGGAACCGCGCGGGGGTCAGCAGGGCGGCGGTCAGTACGTACAGCGCGTCCTGGTCCTCGGAGTCGTCCGGCGCGGCCACGGCACCCACCTCGTCCCGATCGGTTGTCGGCGCACCCTAACCACCGGCCAACCCGGGCGTCGAGGGCCCGGAACGCCCCGGATCCGGCTCCGTTCCCTGCCGCCTCCCTCGATTCCGCCCCGGCCGCGTCAGCTCCGGCGGACGGCCAGGGCCAGGAAGCGGGCGTCCTCGTCGGTGTACGACTCCAGCAGCCAGCCCGAGGCGGCCAGCAGGGGCCGCAGCCGGGGCTCGGCCCGCAGATCGTCGTCCGTGAGCCGTCTGCCCTGCCGTGCGGCGAGGGCGGCCCGCCCGAGGGGATGGAAGAGCGCCAGGCGGCCTCCTGGCCGTACCACCCTGGCCAGCTCGCCGAGATCCCGCTCGGGGTCCGGCAGATGACCGATCAGCCCCGCGCCGAACACCGCGTCCAGCACGCGGTCGCGCAGCGGCAGCCGCGTCACGTCCGCGAGCAGCAGCAGCCCGCTGCCCGCTCGGCCCGCCCGTACGGCCGCGCCGAGCATTTCGGGGGTCAGATCGGCGCCCAGCACCCTTCCTCGCTCGCCCACCGCCGCCCGCAGCGGTGCCAGGGCACGCCCGGTTCCGCATCCGGCGTCCAGCACGCTGTCGCCGGGGCGTGGTCCGAGCGCGGCGACGGCGGCGGCGTAAGCGGGAGCGTCGTCCGGAAAACGCCGGTCCCAGTCCGCCGCGCGGGCGCCGAAGAACTCCTGTACATGGGTGTGGTCATGAGCCATGGGGACATGATGCTCCCCGGCGGCCCGTGCGAACTCCCCGGCCGCCCGCGGGAACGCGCGGTGGTGGCGAACGCCCGCGCGGTGGTGGCGAACAGCTGGGGCCGTTCCGTCCGACCCGACGCCTCTCGGTCCCGCGCGGCTCTCAGTCCGCCAGGGCCGCGTACGCCGTCACCTTCTCGATCCGTACGCGCACCACGAGTTCGCCCGGCACGGCGTTGCGCTCGCCGAACTCCCGCGCCCGCTCCTCGCCCATGTACCGCGCGGCGATCCTGGTCGACCACGTCAGGAGCTGCTCCGGGTCCTCGTCGGTCTCGGCCCGGCCCTGCATCAGGACGAAGGAGAACGGCGGACGCTCGTCGTCCACGCACAGGGCCACTCGGCCGTCCCGCAGCAGGTTCCGGCCCTTCACGGTGGCCTTGCCGGTGTTGAAAACGAGATCGTCGCCGTCCAGTACGAACCAGACGGGCGCGATGTGCGGGCTTCCGTCGGCCCGTACGGTGGACAGTTTTCCGGTGTGCGTGCCCGAGGAGACGAAGGTCTGCCACTCGTCCTTGCTCATGTTTGTCACCATGGCCGTATTTTCCGCCGACAGGAGACGCGGCGCGATATGAGGCCCGTCCGCCAGGCCGGGATCCGGTGCCGCTTGCGCAGGAGCGGCCGGTACGGAACGCTACGGGCGTTGCGGACACGGGAACATGTGAACGGGGAGGAACAGTAAATGCCACTCGAAAAGGGTCTTGACTGGCTGCTGGATGACCTGACCGAGCGGGTCGAGCACATCAAGCACGCGCTCGTGCTGTCCAACGACGGGCTGGTGACGGGGGCCAGTTCGGCGCTGGCGCGCGAGGACGCCGAGCACCTCGCGGCGGTCTCCTCGGGGCTGCACAGCCTCGCCCGCGGGTCCGGGCGGCACTTCAAGGCGGGACAGGCACGCCAGACCATGGTGGAGTTCGACGAGGCTCTTCTGTTCGTCACGGCGGCGGGTGAAGGCAGCTGTCTGTGTGTCCTCACTTCGGCGGAGGCCGATGTCGGCCAGGTGGCCTACGAGATGACCCTGCTGGTCAACCGGGTCGGTGAGCACCTCGGTGTCGCCGCGCGACAGCCGGGCGGTACGAGCCTGAGCGGGCTGTGAGGGGAGCGGAGCCCCAACGGCCGCCGGACCGGTGTCCGGCGGACTCGACGAGTTATCCACAGGCTTGGCGGGCGAGGCCCGCGTCGCGCTACGGTCGTCACCGAGAGTAATAACGACTCACGGGGGAGGACGGCCATGTCCGTCGGTGACGCGGGGATCAGGAAGCCGGAGACGGTCGGTGTCGACCGGGCCGCGCAGGAGCTGGAGCTGAGGCGCGGAGAGTTCGCGCTCGCCGCCCAGCTGGGACACATCCGCACCGTCGCGGGGCCGGTTCTCGGCCGCCGACAGGTCGCCAGGCAGGAGATCGACCGCTTACGGGCGGCCGACGGGTTTCCCGGCGCGCTGCGCGAGCGGGTGCGGACCGTGGGCACCGCCGAGGGCGCCGAGCTGATGTCCGTCAGTCCAGGACGTTTCACGCGGCTGGCGCGTGCCGGCTTCGTCGCACCGGTGACGTTCTATCTCAACCGGTACCGGGCGGTCGTATGGCTCTATCTGGCCGACGACCTGCGGGCGTTCGTCGATACGGAGCCGGTCCTGCTGACCGGCCGGTTCCCGCAGGCTCTGCGCGCCGGCCTCGACGCGGGGGAGGACCGCAGGGCGCGCAACTGGCGAGGCCGGCGCGTCGGGCTGCTGTTGCACGAGAGCGACGACGCCTGGGAGCGGGCGGCCGTCGCCGGATGCGTCCTCGATCCGGCCCATCTGGCCGAGCTGGTGCGCGACCCGTATGAGCGCGCCTATCTGAACCGGCTGCGGCCCGATCTGGCCGAGGCCCGCTCCGCTTCGGAGGCGGCGCGCGAGGTGGTGCGGCGACTGGTGGTGGCGGACGCCCCGGACGAGATCCGGTGGCATCACGTCGGCCTGGAGAGCCTGTTGGCCGAGGCCCGGTCCGTGCGGCCCGCGCCGCGCCCCGATGATCCTGGCGCTGCGGCTCCGGCGGACCGGCGGGCGACTACCGCGCCGCGCCCGCCCGGAGGGCACGCGCCGTCGCGGGCGGAGCGCCGGGGACGGCTGCTGGCCCGGCTGCGGATCGGGCGGCACACGCGCTCCGGCCGTCTCGGTCCCGGCCGCGCCGACGTGTGCGCGCGGGACGGTGAGCCGAAGAGGGGCCGGGGCGGGGCGGGATGGTGACGCGACTGGTGGCGGGACCGGCGCCGGTGTCACGGGCGGTCCGTTCCGGTGACGAAGGTCTTCTCCGCGGAGAACGCGCCCCATTCGCCGTCGGGCAGCCGGGCCCTGAGCTTCACCCGGTAGGTCTCACCGGCCCTCTTGCTCACGTACACGCTGTAGGCGGCCCGGCCCTTGGGCGCCTCCGTGCCCCAGGCCAGCGTGGTCGCGAACTTCCCGTCCAGATAGATCTGGTATTCGGGGACATCGACGCCGGTCTCCGGGGCCAGCCAGGACAGATCGGCGTAATGGGCGCCGTCGGCGGTGTGCGTCGTGGCCCGGAAGGCGGTGGGCGCGGTATCGGGGTCGTCTCCGGGCCCCTTCGGGGTGGTGATCTCGACCGTCCGCCCGGCCGGTGAGGTGCGGTCGGCCGCGTCGCGCGCGGTGACGCCGAAGCGGTAGTGGGTCCCGGGGCGCAGCCGGGTGATCCGCGCCGAGGTGGCGTCGCCCCTGACGCTGTGGATCCGCGCGCCGCCCTGGAGGATGTCGTACGAGACGATGCCCCGGCCGTCCTCGGCGTGGTCCCAGCTGAGCAGGGCGCCCCGGGGGCCGTCGCTCTTCGCCCTCAACCCGGTGGGCCGGGCGGGGGGCCCGGTGTCCGCGGTGACGTCGGCGGGAGTGGTGACGGGTACATCGCCGCTGTGCGGGGAGAGGGCCCCCTCGGCGCCACGGGCACGGACGGTGAAGGTGTACGGGGTCGACGGCTTCAGCCCGGTGACGTCGATCATGTTCCGCTCGGCCGGGACGTCCTTCACCTTCGCTCCGCCCCGGTACACCTCGTAGCCGCGCACCCCGGCGTTTTCCGGGACCGGCTTCCACATGACATGGATGGAGGTGGCGCTACCTGCCTGGGCGGTGACCCCGGCGGGGGCGGGAGGTGCCTGGGCCGGCTGCTCGTCGTCCGCACCGCACCCGGCCAGCGCGAGGAGCAGGGCGGCCGGTACCAGCGCGGCGAGAGCGGCGTTCCTGGGCATGGCCGTGTCCTCCGTCTGCGCACCCGGATGAGATTGGTCTGGACATATATGACACAGCTGATGGGTTCACATCAAGAGGGCGGAGTGATGAGGAGCATGAGGAACGGCGCACGACGCGCCGCCGCCCCGTTCCGGTGGGAGCGGGGCGGCGGGAAGGCGAGGGGCCGCGTCGGCAGTGCGGGTGCCGGGAGCGGTGCGGTGGTGTCAGCTGATGCGGTGGACGAGCTGGTTCGTGAGTTCGTAGCGCGCGCCGACGACGGCCAGCTTGCCCCGGGCGATCCTGGCGGCCAGGTCGGGCTCCGCGGCGAGACGCGCGCGTACCGCGTTGACCTGCGCGCTCACCGTGGAGTCGACGCGCTCGGCGCCTTCTTTGGTGTGATCGATCGCGGGGCGGATCTCGTCGGCCAGGTACTGGATGTGTGCCGGAAGGTGCGCGCCGGTCTCGTCCGCCTCCACCGCCGCGGCGACGGCGCCGCACGACTGGTGCCCGAGCACGAGGATCAGCGGAATCTCCAGCTCCAGCGCGCCGTAGCAGATGCTGCCCAGGACGGCCTCGTCCAGGACCTCACCGGCGGAGCGCACGGTCATCAGATCGCCGAGCCCCTGGTCGAATGCCAGCTCCGGAGGGACACGGGAATCGATGCAGCCGAGGACGACGGCGAAGGGGTGCTGGCCCGACACGAGGGCCTGGCGCACGGTCTTCGTCTCGTGCGGGTGCTGCTCACGGAAGGTGCGCCAGCGGCGGTTGCCCTCCGTGAGTTCTCGGAGCGCCTGGTCCGGGGTGGTCGGCCGGGGGCGTTCGGGACGGGCGCTGATGGCGGCGCCCGCGGACGGTGCGGCGAGGGCCACTCCCGCCGTGGCGGCGGTTCCGGCGAGGGCCGCGCGGAGCAGGGAGCGACGGGGGGTGCCCGTGGGGGCGGAGGCGCTACGCGCCTGTCTGATCGATATCACGGCCGGAGACTATCCGTGACATCTTTGGCCATTGTTTGTTGTTGGCGAGATATTGACCTGATCTTGAATCAACTGTCCCACGCGCACCGGGGATACGAGGTCCGGACAGCTGCTGTTCACCTTCGCGGGTGGCTCCGGCGCCCGGTCCGTGGAGCGGCCGTACGGGCTGCGCCGTCCGCGCCGGAGCCCGGAACGGACGGCCACGGTCCGCCGTTACGCGGCGTCGGCCCGGGACAGCTCCACGAGCGCCGCCTCCAGTCGGGGCGCGACATGCCGGTCGGCCCACTCCCGGTGATCCCGCGGATAAGCGCGGGGGACCGCCTCCACCAGCATGATCAGGTAGAGGTAGCAGCGGTAGAACGCCATCCGGACGCGGGCGGCCCGGTCCCACCGTACGGTGCCGCCGGCCGCCGCGTATCCGGCGAGGAAGTCGCCGTCCCTCTCGATGTCGTCCAGCAGAGCCAGCGAGACGAAGTCCGCGAGGGGATCACCCCAGAACATCCGCTCGCCGTCGACGATCCCGCTCACCGTACGGGCGCCGGGAGCGCCGTCGAGCAGCACATTGCCCTGCCACAGGTCGAAGTGGACCGCGACGGGCACGGTCACCTCGTCCAGCGCCCCGGCCGCCCCGGAGGCCAGCGCGCCGATGGCATCAGGGGTACGCGGCAGCCGGACGCCGTAGTGGACGGCATCCTCCAGGAGCCGCGCCAGCATCCGGGTGAACGCCTCCCGCCAGGTCGCCGCGAGCGGCCCGAACGGCCGCGCCGGGTAACCGAATCCATGGCCGGTCACCGTATGCAGACGCGCGACGACGCCGCCCAGCTCCGCGCGCAGTGCGGCGCGCTCACCCGCCGCGAGCCGCCCCTCCCACTCCTGCCACGACGCCCCCGGACACGCGGACATGACCAGGAAGGCACCCGTCGGCGCGCCCGGATCCGTCTCGTACCGCACGACCCGGGGCACCGGGACCCCGGGGATCCGGCCCGCCGCCGTGTAGAACTCCACCTCGCCGCCGAGCAGTCCACGCTCATGGCTGAGCCCGGGGAGCGAGGCGGGCGGCGGAATCTTGACGATCCACCGTGCACCGTCACGCAGCACGACCCGGTGGAGCGTGTTGTACGTACCGCCCGTCAGCGGCTCGCACTCCAGGACGTCGCCGGACGCGGCACCGGCGGCCCGCAGCGCCGCGCCGAGCGCGACGCTCCCGTCGCCGTCCACCGCTCAGCGCTCCAGCCGGCGCGTCGAACTGCGGACCACCAACTCGGGACGGAGCACCACGGAACGGTGGGTGTGGTGCTCCGCCCCGGGGCCCGTCTCGTCCATCAGCATCTCCGCCGCCGTCCGTCCCATCGCGGCCGCCGGCTGCCGTACGGAGGTGAGCGGCACGACCGCGGCGGCGGCGAACTCGATGTCGTCGTAGCCGACGATCGACACATCACCCGGAACATCGACCCCGGCCCCGTACATGGCCTGGAGAACACCCAGCGCCAGCAGGTCGTTCGCGCAGAAGACCGCCGTGGGCCGGTCGGCCAGCCCGAGCAGCCGGGCCCCGGCGTCGATACCCGAGGCGACATCCAGCCGCGCCGACTCGACATGGAGCAGGGACGTCTCCGGCAGTCCCGCCTCGCGCAGCGCGCTGAGCGCGCCCGAGCGCCGGTCCCGGCACTGGGGCAGCGACATCGGGCCGCTGATGTAGGTCACGGAGCGGTGCCCGGCAGCCAGCAGATGCCGCACCGCCAGCGCCCCGCCCGCCACGTCGTCCACCGACACGGAGCAGCCCTCGGCGGCCGGTACGGCCCGGTCCACATGGACGAAGGGAATGCCGCGGCGCGCGAAGTCCCGCACATTGCGCCCGGTCGCGTCCGCCGGAGTGAGCAGCACCCCGCGCACCCGCTGTTCCGCGAAGAGCGCGAGGTACTCCGCCTCCTCCTCAGGGCTGCCCGCGCTGTTGCAGAGCATCACCCCGAGTCCGGTCTCGCGCGCCGCGCGCTCCGCGCCCTTCGCGACGGCGACGAAGAACGGATTGGCCATGTCGAGCACCAGAATCGCCAGAATGCGGCTGGTGCCGACCCGGAGCTGACGGGCGGTCTCGCTCCGCACGAAACCGAGCTGGTCTATCACCGCGCGCACCCGCACCCGGGTGTGCTCGGACACCTTCTCCGGGCGGTTCAGCACATTGGAGACGGTGCCGACCGAGACACCGGCCAGCCTGGCCACGTCCTTGATGCCGACCGTCTGCGCCACGCGTCCTGCCTGTCCTGTCACATCGTGCGGGTACCCCTGCCCGAGTGGGCCATCATATCGGGGGACGGCGGACAGAGACCGCACCGGTGCACGGGCGGCGGCCCGCTGTCAACGCCGCGCCGCCGCGCGGTCCCACTCCCGCCGGGCCCGCCCGTCGCCGGTCGGCTCGTACCGTCGGGGAGCCAGCGTGGCGCGCAGCAGCGCGCGCAGATCGGACAGGTCACCGCGGACGGCGCCCGCCGCGCGCGCCTGGACGAGCACGTTGCCGAGGGCCGCGGCCTCGGCCGGACCCGCGACGACGGGCAGGCCGCAGGCGTCGGCGGTGAGTTGGCACAGCAGCGCGTTGTGCGCGCCGCCGCCCACGATGTGCACGGTGTCCACCGCCCGGCCCGACAGCCGCTGCGCGTCCTCGATCGCCCGCCGGTGCGCGAGCGCCAGCGAGTCCAGCACACACCGCGTGATCTCCGCCGGGGTCCTCGGCGGCTCCCCGCCCGCGCGGCGGCAGGCGTCCACGACGCGGGCCGGCATGTCACCGGGGGCCAGGAACGCCGGGTCGTCGGCGTCCACGTACCAGCGGGGCCCCGGCACCTCGGCGGCCTCGGCCAGCAGCCGGTCCAACCGCTGGGGCGCCCCCTCGGACTCCCAGGTGCGCAGACACTCCTGGAGCAGCCAGAGCCCCATGATGTTGCGCAGATACCGGACGGTTCCGTCCACCCCCAGCTCATTGGTGAAGTTGGCCCGCCTGCTCTCCTCGGTCAGCACGGGGGCGTCGAGTTCGAGGCCGGCCAGCGACCAGGTGCCGGTGGCGACATAGGCGAAGCGGTCCCCGGCCGCCGGGACCGCCGCGACCGCCGAGGCCGTGTCGTGCGAGCCCACGGCGGTCACCGGCACCGGGCCGCTCAGCCGCGTCTCGGCCAGCACCTCGGGAAGCAGTTCCCCGGCCGGATCACCCGGCCCGCGCAGCGGCGCGAACAGCCCCAGATCGATCCCGAGCGTCCCGGCCACCAACGGCGACCAGTCACGCGAACGGGGGTCGATGAGCTGCGTGGTGGACGCGTTGGTGAGTTCCGTACCGGCCTCGCCGGTGAGCCAGTACGCGATCAGATCGGGCATCAGCAGCAGACGGCTCGCCGCACGCAGCGCGGCGGTGTCCCGCGCGGCGCTGAGCTGGTACACGGTGTTGAACGGCAGGTACTGCAGCCCGGTGGCCGCGTACAGCGCGTCCGGCCCGAGCACCGCGCCGACCTTCTCGGCCTGCCCCTCGGTGCGCGCGTCCCGGTAGTGCACCGGGTTGCCGAGCAGCGCGCCCGACGCGTCCAGCAGACCGTAGTCGACGGCCCAGGTGTCGATCCCCACGCTCGCCGGAGCCCGCCCGGCCGCGCTGCCCGCCGCCCGCAGCCCGTCCAGCACACCGGCGTACAGGGACAGGACGTCCCAGTGCAGCGTGCCGGCGGTGCGCACCGGCCGGTTGGGGAAACGGTGGACCTCGTCGAGCCGCAGCGTGCCGGCGCCCCGGTCGGAGACATGGCCGACCATGACACGTCCGCTGGACGCGCCGAGGTCTACGGCGGCGAAGGGGAGAGGGGCGGAGAGTGACACGACTGACCTCGTGGGAGCTTGTCGAACGGCGGGGGAGAGCGGAGGACGGGGCCCGGGACCGCGCGCCCCGCCCGCCCGGCGGCGGATCAGCGCAGGAACGCCGCCGCCACCCCCGCGTCCACCGGGATGTGCAGCCCCGTCGTGTGGCTGAGGTCGCCGCCCGTGAGGGCGAACACCGCGTTGGCCACATGGTCGGGCAGCACCTCCCGCTTGAGGATCGTCCGCTGCGCGTAGAACTCGCCCAGTTTCTCCTCCTCCACCCCGTACACCGCCGCGCGCTCCGCGCCCCAGCCGCCCGCGAAGATCCCGGAACCGCGCACCACACCGTCGGGGTTGACGCCGTTGACCCGGATCCCCAGCCCGCCCAGCTCGGCCGCGAGCAGCCGTACCTGGTGGGCCTGGTCGGCCTTGGTCGCCGAGTACGCGATGTTGTTGGGGCCCGCGAACACCGCGTTCTTGGAGGCGATGTAGACGATGTCGCCGCCCAGCCCCTGATCACCCATCACCCGCGCCGCCTCGCGCGAGACCAGGAAGGAGCCCCGGGCCATGATGTCGTGCTGCAGGTCCCAGTCCCGGACCGTCGTCTCCAGCAGCGGCTTCGAGATCGAGATACCGGCGTTGTTGACGACCAGATCCACACCGCCGAAGGCGAGGACCGCCGCGTCGAACGCCGCCCTGATCTGCTCCTCGTCCGTCACGTCGACCGTGACCGCGACCGCCCGGTCCGGGCCGCCCAGTTCGTTGGCGACCGCCGCCGCACCCTCGGCGTTCATATCGGCCACCACCACGCAGGCGCCCTCGGCGGCCAGTCGGTGCGCGATGGCCCGGCCGATCCCCGAGCCCGCGCCGGTCACCAGCGCCACCCGGGTGGCCAGCGCCTTCGGCGCGGGCATCCGGCGCAGCTTGGCCTCCTCCAGCTCCCAGTACTCGATGCGGAACTTCTCGGACTCCTCGATCGGCGCGTACGAGGAGACGGCCTCGGCGCCGCGCATCACGTTGATCGCGTTGACGTAGAACTCGCCCGCGACCCGGGCGGTCTGCTTGTCCTTGCCGAAGGAGAACATGCCCACCCCGGGCACCAGCACGATCGCCGGGTCGGCTCCGCGCATCGCCGGGGCGCCGGGCGTCGCGTGCCGCTCGTAGTACGCGCGGTACTCCTCCCGGTAGGCGGTGTGCAGCGCGGCCAGCCGCTCGCGCACCTGCTCCAGCGGCGCGTCGGCGGGCAGGTCGACCACCAGCGGGCGGACCTTGGTGCGCAGGAAGTGATCGGGGCAGGACGTGCCCAGCGCGGCCAGCCTCGGATGCTCCCTCCTCGACAGGAAGCCGAGCACCACGGCGGCGTCGTCGAAGTGGCCCACCTGCGGCCGGTCGGTGGAGGCGAGCCCCCGGATCAGCGGCGCCAGCGCGGCGGCCCGCGCGCGCCGCTCGGCCTCGGGCAGCGGCTCGTACCCGGGCGTCACAGGGCCGAACGGCTCGGGAGCGCCGCGCTCGGCGAGGAACGCCTCGGCCGTCCGGATGATGTGCAGCGAGTTGCGCTCGCACTCCTCGGAGGTGGCGCCCCAGGCGGTGATCCCGTGGCCGCCGAGCACACAGCCGATCGCCCGCGGGTGCGCCTTCTTGACGGCGGCGATGTCCAGACCCAGCTGGAAGCCGGGGCGCCGCCAGGGCACCCAGACGACCGTGTCGCCGAAGCACTCGGCCGTCAGCTTCTCCCCGTCGGCCGCGCAGGCCAGCGCGATCCCCGAGTCGGGGTGCAGATGATCGACGTGCGGGGCGTCGACCAGGCCGTGCATCGCCGTGTCGATCGACGGCGCCGCGCCGCCCTTGCCGTGCAGGCAGTAGTCGAACGCGGCGACCATCTCGTCCTCGCGTTCCACCCCCGGATAGACCGAGGTCAGCGCGCGCAGCCGGTCCAGGCGCAGCGCGGCCAGTCCGGCCGCCTTGAGGGTGCCCAGATCGCCGCCGGATCCCTTCACCCACATCAGCTCGACGTCGTCGCCGGTGACCGGGTCGGTGGCGGATCCCTTGGCGGAGGTGTTGCCGCCCGCGTAATTGGTGTTGCGCGGGTCGGCGCCGAGCCGGTGGGAGCGGGCGAGCAGCTGCTCGGCCTCGGGGTGCGCGCTGGGCTGGTCGGTCATCGTGTCCCTCTGTGAAGTGCGGTCTGTGCGGATGGACGGACGGGGTCAGGCTCCCCAGCCGGCCTGGGTGCCGCCGACCCGCTCCGCGACGATCTTCTCGCCGTACCCGGAAGCGTGGTACGCGGCGACGGGATCGGCGTCCGCGCCCAGTTCCGTACGGGCCTCGGCCACCAGCGGGCGTACGTCGGTGTCGAACGCGTCCATCAGCACCGCGTTGGCGGCCAGGACGTCCCCGGAGCGCTGCGCCGCGCCCAGTGCCTCCGCGTCCACCAGCAGCGCCTTGGCCGTGGCCTCCTGGACGTTCATCACCGAGCGGATGATCGCGGGGATCTTCTCCTCGATGTTGTGGCACTGGTCGAGCATGAAGGCCGTCTCCGGCGTGTAGCCGCCGCCCCTGATCACCTCGTACATGATCCGGAACAGCTGGAAGGGGTCGGCGGCCCCGGCCATCAGGTCGTCGTCCGCGTAGAAGCGCGAGTTGAAGTCGAATCCGCCGAGCTTCTTCTCCCGCAGCAGCAGCGCCACGATGAACTCGATGTTGGTGCCCGGCGCGTGGTGCCCGGTGTCCACCACGACCTGGGCCTTCTCGCCGAGCTTGAGGCAGTGCGCGTACGCCGTGCCCCAGTCCGGCACGTCCGTCGCGTAGAACGCCGGCTCGAACAGCTTGTACTCCAGCAGCATCCGCTGGTCGTCGCCGAGCCGCTCGTACACCGCCGCCAGCGCCTCCGCGAGCCGCCCCTGACGTGCGGAGATGTCGTCCTGGCCGGGGTAGTTGGTGCCGTCGGAGAACCACAGCTTCAGATCGCGCGAGCCGGTGGCGTCCATGACGTCCACGCACTCCAGCAGATGCCCCAGCGCCTTGCGGCGCACGGCCGCGTCCGGGTGGGTGACCGATCCCAGCTTGTAGTCATTGTCCTGGAACACGTTCGAGTTGATCGTCCCGACCCGCAGCCCCCGTTCCCGTGCCCGCGCGGCCAGCGCCGCGTAGTCGTCCACGCGGTCCCACGGAATGTGCAGGGCGACCGTCGGTGCCACGCCCGTGTGCGCGTGCACCCGGGCGGCGTCCGCCAGCTTCTCGTCCGGAGTGCGGGGCACCCCGGGCTGCGCGAACACCTTGAACCGCGTACCGGAGTTCCCGAACGCCCACGACGGCGTCTCGACGGTCTGTGACTTCAGCGCCGCCTTCACAGCGGACACGGCGGATCGACCCGTCATCTCTCAGCGCTCCCGTGGTGCGGACTCGTCAGGCGAGTCGGTGCCGCGATTCCTTATGAATCGTTTCATCGCGGTGAAGTTATGGGAGTCGCCGGAGCGTGTCAACCCTCCGCGCGGCACGTGTGAGCCGCACCGCCGCACCCATGCGGATCGCCCGCAGAATGTCGTGCGCGGCCCATTGACGCCGCCCGTCGTCGCCGTTTAGCTTCCGTGCAACTTCTTTGAAACCTTTCACGGCGGGCGGCGCACACGGCCGTCGCTGCTGAGGAGCCCTCATGAACCAGCCCGCCACCGGCCCCGCCCCGGTCCTGGCCCTCAAGGACGTGAGCAAGTCCTTCGGCGCCGTACGGGCCCTGCGGGACGTCTCCCTGTGCCTGTTCCCCGGCGAGGCGCACGCCCTCGCCGGGGAGAACGGCGCGGGCAAGTCCACATTGATCAAGACGCTCGCCGGGGTGCACGCGCCCGACACCGGGGAAGTACGGCTCGACGGCGCGCCCGTCGTCTTCCACGGCCCTGCCGACGCCCGTGACGCCGGGATCGCCGTCATCTACCAGGAGCCGACGCTCTTCCCCGATCTGTCGATCGCCGAGAACATCTTCATGGGACGCCAGCCCCGGCGGGCGCTGGGCCGTATCGACCACACGGCCGTACGGGAGACCACCGCGGCGCTCATGAAGCGCCTCGGCGTGGAGCTGGACCCCGACCGGCCCGCGCGCGGTCTGTCCATCGCCGACCAGCAGATCGTGGAGATCGCCAAGGCGCTCTCCTTCGACGCGCGCGTCCTCATCATGGACGAGCCCACCGCGGCCCTGACGGGCGGTGAGACCGCCCGGCTGTTCTCCGTCGTACGGACCCTGCGGGCCGAAGGCGCCGCCGTCCTGTTCATCTCCCACCGGCTGGAGGAGATCTTCGCGCTCTGCCAGCGGGTCACCACCCTGCGGGACGGCCGGCTGATCTCCTCGCAGCCGCTGGAGGGACTGACCGAGGACGACCTCGTCCGCTCCATGGTCGGCCGCGACCTCGGCGAGCTGTACCCCAAGCAGCGCACCACCGTGGGCGGGACCGCGCTCGCGGTGCGCAGGCTGACCAGGGAGGGCGTGTTCCACGACGTCTCCTTCGAGGTGCGCAGCGGCGAGATCGTCGCCCTGGCCGGGCTGGTCGGCGCGGGGCGCAGCGAAGTGGCGCAGGCCGTCTTCGGCGTCGACCGGGCCGACGCCGGCGAGGTGGTGGTCGACGGACGCGTGCTGCCCGCCGGTTCCCCGACGGCCGCCATGGACGCCGGGCTCGCGCTCGTCCCCGAGGACCGCAGGCAGCGCGGACTGGTGATGGACATGTCCATCGAACGGAATATCGCCCTCACCGGTCTCGACCGGCTGGGCCGCGGCGGTCTGGTGCGCCGGGCCCTGGAACGCGGCCGGGCCGCCGACTGGGCCGTCCGCCTCCAGCTCAAGTACAACCGGCTCGCCGACCCCGTCGGCGTGCTCTCCGGCGGCAACCAGCAGAAGGTCGTCCTCGCCAAGTGGCTGGCCACCGAACCCGCCGTGCTCATCGTCGACGAACCCACCCGCGGCATCGACGTCGGCACCAAGGCCGAGGTGCACCGGCTGCTCTCCTCCCTGGCCGCCGAGGGCCTCGCCGTCCTGATGATCTCCTCCGACCTGCCGGAGGTGCTCGGCATGGCCGACCGGGTGCTCGTGATGCACGAGGGGCGGCTGACCGCCGAGATCCCGCGGGCCGAGGCCACCGAGGAAACGGTGATGGCGGCGGCGACCGGACTCGGTGACAGGGCCGCGGCATGACCACACCGGGCGAAAGGGCCGCGGCATGACCACACTTCTCGACAAACCGCCCACGGACACCGGCGAGGGCCGCTCGGCCCGCTCGCTCGTGGACGCCGTCTTCCGGGCCAGGGAGATCAGCATCGCCGGAGCACTGGCGCTGCTCATCCTCTTCACCTGGATCTCCAACCCCCGCTTCCTCGACGACCAGGGCGTCAAGGACCTGCTGCTGAACGCCTCCATCCTGGTCCTGCTCGCCGTCGGCCAGTCCGTGGTCGTCGTCACCCGCAACATCGACCTCTCGGTCGGCTCCGTCGTCGGGCTCTCCGCCTTCGCCTGCGGCAAGTTCGTCGCCGGTACCGACCACGGCGTGCTCACCGTCCTGCTGCTGGGCGCCGCCCTCGGCGTGACCTGCGGACTGGTCAGCGGCGCGCTGGTCAGCTTCGGCCGGGTGCCCGCCCTGGTGGTCACCCTCGGCATGCTCTACATCATCCAGGGCCTGGACTACTGGTGGGCGCAGGGCGAACAGATCAGCGCGGGCGACGTGCCCGACCCGATCCTGAGCCTCGGCAGCGGCGGCGTCCTCGGCGTCCCCTGGCTGCCGCTCATCGCCCTGGTCCTGCTCGCCGCCACCGCCTACTTCCTGCGCTCCTACCGCTCGGGCCGCGAGCTGTACGCCATCGGCTCCAACCCCGAGGCCGCCCGGCTGGCCGGCGTACCCATCCGCCGCAGGATCCTCGGCGCGTACGCCTTCTCCGGCGCCGTCGCCGGTTTCGCCGGCGCCCTGTGGCTCGCCCGCTTCGGCACGGTCGTCGCGGACAACGCGCACGGCTGGGAACTGACCGTCGTCAGCGCCGTGGTGGTCGGCGGCGTCGCCATCACCGGCGGCACCGGCACCGTCTGGGGCGCGGCGCTCGGCGCGCTGCTCCTCACCACCATCGGCAGCGCGCTGATCGTCCTGAAGGTCGACGCGTTCTGGCAGGGCGCCATCACCGGCGCGCTGCTCCTGGCGGCCATCAGCGTCGACCGGATCGTCTCCCTGCGCATGACAGCAGCACTGAGGAAGAGGAGCGCCCGACATGGGAATGGCGCCTGACACACAGACCGCGCCGCGCCCCCGGGCGCCCGCACCGCACCAGCGCGGCGCGACACCCGGCGAACGCGTCAAGGCCGTCGCCCTGCGCTGGGACTCGGCGGTCGGTGCCCTGCTGGTGGCCGTCTTCGTCGTCGGACTCTCCGGCACCGACGGCTTCGCGTCGGGCGACAACCTCGCCTTCGCCTTCAACGACATCGCCGAAGTCGCCCTCATCGCCCTGCCGATGACCCTGCTGGTCGTGGCCGGACAGGTCGATCTCTCCGTCGCCTCCATGCTGGGCCTGGGCAGCGCGCTGACCGGCGCCCTGTGGAACGCCGGCTGGGCCTTCGAACTGATCGTCCCGGTGGTGCTGCTCGTCGGAGTCGCCGGCGGGTTGCTCAACGGCTGGCTCGTCACCCGGGTGGGGCTGCCCTCGCTCGCCGTCACCATCGGCACGCTCGCCCTCTACCGCGGCCTCGCCTCGGTCGCGCTCGGCAGCGACGCCGTCACCGACTTCCCCCGTACCTACGCCGACTGGGCCGTGGACACCACCACCGTCCCCGGCACCTTCGTCACCTATCCGGTCGCCCTGTTCATCGTCCTGGCCGCCGCCACCGCCGTCCTGCTGCACTCGACCTCCTTCGGCAGGTCCCTGTTCGCCATCGGCGCCCAGGAGGAGGCCGCCTACTTCGCCGGGATCAGGGTCAAGCGCTTCAAGCTGATCCTCTTCGTGGTCACCGGAGTGTTCGCCGCCTTCGCCGGGATCGTCTTCACCCTCCGGTACGGCAGCGCGCGCGCCGACAACGGTCTCGGCTTCGAGATGCTCGTCATCGCCTCCGTCCTGCTCGGCGGCGTCGACTTCGACGGCGGCAAGGGCACGCTGTTCGGTGCCGTCGCCGGGGTGCTGCTCATCGGCGTCCTCAAGAACCTGCTCACCCTCAACGACGTGCCCAACGAGGTCCAGGTCATCGTGACGGGCCTGCTGCTGGTCGCCTCCGTACTCACCCCGCGGCTGATCGCCACCGTCGTCGAGCGCCGGCACCGACGCGCGGCCGACGCACCCACCGCCACGCCCTGAAGCCCTCGGCCCGCCGAGCCGCCCCCCGAACCTCCAGAAAGGCACCCCCGCCATGCTCATCCGTACCGCTGCCCGACGCCGCGCGGCCGCCACCGCCGCCACCGCCTGTGCCCTCGCCGTCGCCCTGACCGCGTGCTCCGGCACCACCAAGGACAGCGCCGTCGAGGAAGGGGGCGACACGGGCGCCGCCGCCGCGTCGGCCAACCCGGACGCGCCGCTGAAGAAGGGCCTCAAACTCGCCTTCCTGCCCAAGCAGATCAACAACCCGTACGAGAAGATCGTCGACGAGGCCGGCATCAAGGCCGCCGGGGAGTACGGCGCCACCGGCAAGGAGGTCGGCCCCTCCGACGCCAGCGCCTCCTCGCAGGTCTCGTACATCAACACGCTCATCCAGCAGCGCCAGGACGCCATCCTGATCGCGGCCAACGACCCGAACGCGGTGTGCGGCCCGCTCAAGCAGGCCATGAAGAAGAACATCAAGGTCGTCGCGTACGACTCGGACACCGCCAAGGACTGCCGCCAGCTCTTCATCAACCAGGCCAGCTCCGAACAGATCGGCCGCAGCCTCGTCCAGCACCTCGGCGAGCAGATCGACTACAAGGGCAAGATCGCCATCCTCTCGGCCACCCAGAACGCCACCAACCAGAACACCTGGATCGCGTTCATGAAGGACGAGCTGAAGCTGCCCAAGTACAAGGACATGCAGCTGGTCAAGGTGGCCTACGGCGACGACGCGGACCAGAAGTCCTTCCAGCAGACCCAGGGCCTCATGCAGGCCTACCCGGACCTCAAGGGCATCATCTCGCCCACCACCGTCGGCATCGCCGCCGCCGCCCGCTACCTGGGCGACTCCTCGTACAAGGGCAAGGTCGTCCTCAACGGGCTGGGCACCCCCAACCAGATGCGCAAGTACGTCAAGAACGACACCGTCGAGCAGTTCTCCCTGTGGAACCCCGAGGAGCTGGGCTACCTCGGCTCGTACGCCGCCGCGGCCCTGGCCTCCGGGCAGATCACCGGCGCCGAGGGGGAGAAGTTCAAGGCGGGCAAGCTCGGCGAGTACACCATCGGCAAGGACGGCGAGGTCATCCTCGGCGAACCGACCGTCTTCGACAAGAAGAACATCGACAAGTTCGACTTCTGAGCGGGGCGGGAAATCGTGCGACGCGTCTGCTTCCTGCTGAAGGTCCGTCAGGACCGCATCACCGAATACCGCGAGCGGCACGCCGCCGTCTGGCCGGACATGCTCCTGGCCCTGTCGCAGTGCGGCTGGCACAACTACTCGCTCTTCCTGCGCGACGACGGACTCCTCGTCGGCTACCTGGAGACCGAGGACTTCACCGCGGCCCAGGAGGCCATGGCCGCCACCGAGGTCAACGCCCGGTGGCAGAAGGACATGGCGCCCTTCTTCGAAGCGCTCGACGGCGACCGGCCGGACGAGGCGATGAAGCCGCTCACCGAGGTCTTCCACCTCGCCTGACACGCGGCCGACGGCCGCCGCCCCGCCGGAACCGGCAGGGCGCCCGGCCGGGCCGCGCGCCAGGGTCCCGCACTCAACGGAGAGATACGGACATGAGACTCAGGACCGCCGCGACCGCGGCCACCGTGCTCCTCACCGCCGCCTCGCTGCCCGGCGCCGCGGGCACGGCGCGGGCCGCCGACCCCGGCCCCGCCGTCACCCGGGTGGCCGACACCCAGCTCGACCCCCAGGCCATCTACTTCGTCTCCTACGACGGCCTCGTCAACAACAACTCGTTCCAGAAGAACGGGCTGCTGACCTACAAGGGCCACCAGTACGCCGCCTGGTACACGGCCGACCGCACCGCCGTCGTCGCCCGGCGCGCACTCGGCGCCTCCTCCTGGCAGACCGTACGGCTGGCGCACCGGCTGAGCACCGACGACTCCCACAACGTCATCTCCATGGGCCTCTCACGCGTCGACGGCCGACTGCACATCAACCTGGACTCCCACAGCGACGGCTTCTTCTACCTGAAGTCGGCCGCCGGACTGCTGGACGACCCGGCGGGGCGCGCCTGGGCGAGCGACGCGTTCGGCCCCGTACAGACCACGCTGGACGGGCTCGCCCTCACCTCCCAGTTCACCTATCCGCAGTTCGTCGCCACCCCCGAGGGCCGGCTCCAGCTCAGCTACCGGGCCGGCGTCTCCGGCAACGGCCGCAACGCCCTCGCCGAGTACGACGGCACGAAGTGGACCGCGCTCGGCGAATGGTCCGGCTCCACCGGTACCTACACCAGCGAGCACGGCTCCAGCACCGCCCGCAACATGTATCTGCACGGCATCGACTACGGCCCCGACGGCCGCCTCCACGCCTTCTACACCTGGCGCGAACAGTCCAACGCCGTCATGTGCCACAACGGCGGCCTCACCAACCACGACACCGGCTACGTCTACAGCACCGACCGCGGCCGGACCTGGCGCAACCAGGCGGGCACCGCCGTCGGCACCACCGGCGGCTCCGACAAGGTCACCGTCGACGACCCCGGCACGGTCGTCGACCCGCTCAACCCCGACCACTCGCTGATGAACCAGGAGAGTCAGGCCACCGACTCCACCGGCCTCCCGCAGGCGATCATCAGCTATGTCCCGGGCCGGTTCGGCCAGTGCACCACCGGCTACGCCGCCGACAGGACCGCGCACGGCCGCGCCTTCCACCTGGTCAGTAACGCGGCAGGCGACTGGAAGAAGACGGAGATACCCGTCCCGCTCGACTCCAGCCAGCGCACCCGTCTCGTCCTCGACAAGTACGACAACGCCTACGCCGTCCTGCCCTACGGCCGGATCGCCGCGGCCTCGAAGTCCTCCGGTTACACCGACTGGAAGACCCTGTACGACGCCGGCGCCCTGAACGCCTTCGGCGAGGTCGTGGTGGACGACACCCGCCTCGCGCAGGACGGTGTTCTGTCGTACATGTACCAGCGGAAGTCGAGCGGCACCACGCCCTCCGCGCTGCGTGTCATCGACTTCCGGCTCCCGTCCTGACGCACGAAGGGTCCGCCATGACCACACCAGAGGCCCGCACCGCCACCCGTACCCCCGCCGTCGCCAGAAAGCCCAGGATCGGCCTGGTCGCGGGCGGCCTCGGCGCGTACTGGCCGCAGTTCCCCGACCTGCTCCCGCAACTGCGCGGCTCGGCCGCCCGGGTCACCGCACGCATGCGCGCGTTCGACGCCGAGGTGATCGACGTCGGCTTCATCTCGGACGCCGAGGAAGGCGCGGCGGCCGCCGAGAAACTGCGCGCGGCCGGCTGCGACCTGATCGTCGGCTTCCTCACCACCTATATGACGGCCACGATGCTCGTCCCCATCGCCCAGCGCAGCGGCGCCCCCGTCCTGCTGATCAACCTCCAGCCCACCCCCGCCATGGACCACGCCTCCTTCGACACCGGCCAGTGGCTCGCCTACTGCGGCGCCTGCCCGCTGCCCGAGATGGCCAACGCCTTCGAACGCGTCGGCGTGCCCTTCCGCTCGGTCTCCGGCCATCTGGAGGACGAACGGGCCTGGGCACGCATCGGCCGCTGGATCCGCGCCGCCGGGGTCCGCTCCGTGCTGCGCCACGGCCGGCACGGACTGATGGGCCATCTCTACCCCGGCATGTACGACGTCTCCACCGACCTCACCATGGTCCCGGGACAGCTCGGCGGACATGTGGAGGTGGTCGAGTTCGACGACCTGCGGGTCCGGGTGGAGGCGGCCGGGGACGACGACGTCGCCGCCAAGCTCGACGAGACCCGCCGGGTCTTCGACCTCGCCGACTCCGTGGTCGAGGACGACCTGCGCTGGGCCGCCCGGGTCGCCGTCGGACTCGACCGGCTCGTCGCCGACTTCGACCTGGACTCGCTCGCGTACTACCACCGCGGGCTGAAGGGCGAGGTCCACGAGCGGCTCGGCGCCGGCATGATCCTCGGCTCCTCCCTGCTCACCTCGCGCTCCGTGCCGACCTGCGGGGAGTACGAGCTGCGCACCTCGCTGGCCATGCTGATCACCGACCGGCTCGGCGCGGGCGGCTCCTTCACCGAACTCCAGGCGCTCGACTTCACCGCCGGAGTCGTCGAGATGGGCCACGACGGCCCCGGTCACCTCGCCATCAGCGCGCGCAAGCCCCTGCTGCGCGGGCTCGGTGTCTACCACGGCAAGCGCGGCTGGGGCGTCTCCGTCGAATTCGACGTACGGCACGGCCCGGTGACGCTGGTCGGACTCGGCCAGAGCCGCGACGGCCGCTACCGGCTGATCGCGGCCGAGGGCGAGGTGGTCGAAGGACCGCATCTGGAGATCGGCAACACCACCTCACGCGTCGGCTTCGGCTGCGACCCGGGGGAGTGGACCGACGCGTGGAGCGCGAGCGGCGTCGGCCACCACTGGGCACTGGCCACCGGCGCGCTCCTGCCGGAGCTGCGCGCGCTGGCCGGGCTGACCGGACTCGACCTGGTGGAAGTCACGGTCTGATGCGGCGGCCGGTGGGAATCAAGGATGTGGCGGGAGCGGCCGGGGTCTCGGTGGGCACCGTCTCGAACGTGATCAACCGGCCCGACTCCGTCACCGAGGAGACCCGGCTGCGCGTCCTGTCCGCCATCGAACGGCTCGGCTATGTACGCAGCGAGTCCGCGCGCCAGCTGCGCGCGGGCCGCAGCCGCATCCTGGCCGTGCTCGTGCTCGACATGGCCAACCCGTTCTTCGTGGAGGTGGCCTCCGGCGCGGAACGCTCCGCCCGCGCCGCCGGGCTCGGCGTGATGCTCTGCAACAGCGCGGAGAGCCCGGCGGAGGAGGCCACCTACCTCACCATGTTCTCCGAACAGCAGGTGCGGGGCGTGCTCGTCACCCCGGCCGACATGAGCGGCCGCAACCTCGACGCCTTCCGCCGCCACGGCATCCCGTTCGTCCTCGTCGACCGGATCGTGCCCAGCAGCGCGGGCTGCTCCGTCTCCGTCGACGATGTGACCGGCGGTGCGCTGGCCGTACGCCATCTGCTGCGCAGGGGCAGCCGCGACATCGCCTACGTCAGCGGCCCGATGCATCTGGCGCAGTGCCAGAACCGCCGCGAGGGCGCGCTGCTCGCCCTCGCCGAGGAGGGACGCGGGCCCGGCGCGCTGCGCCATGTCGAGGCCGCGCGTCTCGACGTCGCCGCGGGCCGGGACGCGGGGGCGCGGCTGCTCGGCATGGCGGTCCGGCCGGACGCGGTGTTCTGCGCCAACGACCTGCTGGCTCTCGGCGTCCTCCAGACGCTGTACCACGCGGGCGTACGGGTCCCCGAGGACATCGCCCTCGTCGGTTACGACGACATCGAGTTCGCCTCGGCCGCCGCCGTACCGCTCACCTCGGTGCGCCAGCCCGCCTTCCAGCTCGGCGGCGCCGCCGCCGACCTGCTGATCGAGGAGACGGCGCGGGACGCGGTCGCGCACGAGCACCGGCGCATCGTGCTCCAGCCCGAACTGGTCGTACGCGCCTCGACGTTGGCCGGGGCGCGGCGCTGAAGGCCGGGAAGCGACCGTCCCGCGTGGCGGGCTTTGGTCTAGACCTTGACAGGCGCACGCGATTTCCGCTTTGGTTCCCTCACCCCCCATGGTGAGCGCCGGACTCCGGCTGCTCGCGCGAAGGAGTGAGTCGTTTGAGACAGCGTGTACTGGCCCTGTTCACCGCGATGGCCTCGGCCCTCGCTCTCCTGATGTTCCTGCCCGCCTCGTCCGCCTCCGCCGCGACCTGCGCGGCGGGCTGGAACACCTCGGCCGTCTACACCGGCGGCAACGTCGCCTCGTACAACGGCCACAACTGGTCGGCGAAGTGGTGGACGCAGGGAGAGGCCCCCGGCACCTCCGACGTCTGGGCCGACCAGGGCGGCTGTGACGGATCCAGCCCCGGCGGCGGCTCCGGCGGCAGCTGCGACTACCCGTCGTGGGTCGCGGGCCGTTCGTACGTCACCGGCGACATCGTCACATACACCGACGGAAAGTACTACCGCGCCGAACACGACAACCCGGGCTACGACCCGGTCATCAGCACCTGGTACTGGACCCCCTACACCTGCGGCGGAGGGACCGAGCCCCCGGCACCGGGCGGATTCGTCGTCAGCGAAGCCCAGTTCAACCAGATGTTCCCGAGCCGGAACTCCTTCTACACCTACAGCGGGCTGAAGGCCGCGCTGAGCGCCTACCCGGGCTTCGCCAACACCGGCAGCGACACGGTCAAGCGCCAGGAGGCCGCCGCGTTCCTGGCCAATGCCAGCCACGAGACCGGCGGACTGGTCCACATCGTCGAGCAGAACACCGCCAACTACCCGCACTACTGCGACCCGAGCCAGCCCTACGGCTGCCCGGCCGGGCAGGCCGCCTACTACGGCCGCGGCCCGATCCAGCTGAGCTGGAACTTCAACTACAAGGCGGCCGGTGACGCCCTCGGCATCGACCTGCTGAACAACCCCAACCTCGTCCAGAACGACGCGGCCGTGGCCTGGAAGACCGCCCTCTGGTACTGGAACACCCAGACCGGTCCCGGCACGATGACGCCGCACAACGCCATGGTCAACGGCCGGGGCTTCGGCGAGACCATCCGCTCCATCAACGGCAGCATCGAGTGCAACGGGGGCAACCCCGGGCAGGTGCAGAGCCGGATCAACCTCTACCAGAACTTCGTGTCGATCCTCGGCACCACACCCGGATCCAACCTGAGCTGCTGAACCACCGCGGTACACCGGGCCGGTCCGACGGGCACCCGCCCGCGGACCGGCCCTCGCGCGCGGGTCAGAGCCGGTCAGACCGGACGCTGATCCAGCGCGGACGCCGATACACAAGTCGGTACGGAGGCCGGTACGGACGCCGGCACGGCCGGGGGCGCCGGGACCGGGGCGGGATTCTCCTCGACGGGCCCGCGTTCGGCGGATTTCTCCTCGACGGGCGCGGGGTGTTTCTCTTCGCCGGGCTCCCGCGCGCCCGACTCCTCCTCCTGGGCGTCGGACTCCTGGGCGTCGGAGGCCGCGCTTCTGGCCAGTTCGGCGTTGAACTGCGCACCGGCCAGCAGGGAGAGATTGGTGACCCAGAGCCAGACGAGGAACACGATGATCCCCGCCAGCGAGCCGTAGAGCCGGTTGTACGTGCCCGCGTGCGACGTGTACACCGCGAACCCCGCCGAGGTCAGCAGCCAGAGCGCCACCGCGAGGATCCCGCCCGGCAGCGAGCGCCGGAGCCGCCGTGTGTCCACCGGGCCGGTACGGAACACCATCAGCACCAGAACCGCCGCCAGCGCCAGCAGCAGCGGCCACTTCATCATCCGCCACACCAGGGACACCGTCGTGCCCATCCCCAGCACCCGCCCCAGGGTGTCCGCGGCCTCTCCGGTCAGCACGAGCGTGAGGGCGCTGGTCACCAGCAGGGTCAGCATGGCCAGAGCGGTCAGCACGATCAGCGGCGCCGTACGCCACGGCGGCCGGTGGTCGACGGCGCCGTGCATGGCGTGCAGGGCACGGCGGAACACGCCCAGATAGCTGGAGGCCGACCACATCGCGCCCACGGTGCCGAACGACGCCAGCAGCCAGGCGGCCGAGCGCTGCTGCGTCATCTCCTCCAGCGAGCTGCGGACCAGCGGCTGCGACTGCGCCGGAACGATGGCCGCCACCTGGTCGGCCAGCTGCGCGCTCGCGTCGGGTCCGGCCAGACCGATGGAGCAGACGGTGACCAGCAGCGCCGGGAAGATCGCCAGGACCGCGTAATAGGTGAGGGCGGCGGCCTGGTCGGTGGCGTCGTCGTGCCACAGAGCGAGTGGTGTGCGGCGCAGTGCGCCGGCCAGCCGGCCGCGCCGCTTCACAGCGGCCTTGCCGATGCGTGCCAACACTCCGCGTCCGGATTCCTCGGCGGACAACGCTGCCTCCTGCGTCCTCGAACATGCCGTCCCCCACGGGACGGGTCAGGTCACAGCCTGCCCCATCACCACGACGGCCCTGACCAGCACCGTCGTGGCCGGGGCCGGCCCCGGCCCGAGCCGCGCGCGGGCCGTGCTGACCGTCTGCCCGGGATCGGCGCTCTCAGCCCGACCCCGGGCAGATGTTCCGCCGAGAGCCGCGGCGGTGATCAGGCGACGCGTCCCTCGGACGCGTGAGCGGATTCGTCGTCGTCCTCGGGCAGGTGGACGTCGTTGACGGTGACGTTCACCTCGACGACCTCAAGGCCGGTGATCCGCTCGACGGCGGCGATGACGTTCTCCCGTACATCACGGGCCACATCGGTGATCGCCACGCCGTACTCCACCACCAGGTCCAGGTCGATGGCGGTCTGGCGCTCGCCGACCTCGACCTTGACGCCCCGGCCCACATTGGGACGGCCGCCCGGCACCCGGTCGCGCACGGCGCCCAGAGTGCGGGACAGGCCGCCGCCCATGTCGTACACACCGGGGATCTCGCGCGCGGCCATCCCGGAGATCTTGACGACCACGACATCGGCGATGGAGGTCCTGCCGCGCGTCGCGGCCGGCTCGTTCACCCCGACGGCCCCGTCGCCGACGGTGGTGGAACCCGCGGCCGTGGAGCCCTGTCCGGTCACGGCCTTCTTGATCGCGGGAGCTTCCTGGGTCGCTGTCATGGGACAGCCTCCTGTTTTCTCGTCCGGTCACCCGGCTCTCGGGGACTCTCACTGCGTTGGACCCGCCACTCGCGAGATCGTCACGCGCGTTCGGCGAGATTCCTGAGAAATTTTCCGGTGACGGTTCCGCGTGACGACGGGCCGTCCCGCGTGTCCAACTCCATGGCCCCCCACACCGGGGCTCACGGGGATGTCGAGAGGAGTCGGTGAGTGCCCGGCAACGGGAATCAACTGTCAGCACGCGCGCCGGACCGGGACACGGGACGGGGCCGGGAGCAGGATCCGGCCCAGGACCGCGACCCGTCCGACGACGGTCTGCTGGCCGTACGCGCGGGCGAAGGCGACGAGGAAGCGTTCGAGGTCCTGGTGCGCCGGCACGGCCCGGTCATGCTCCAGCTGGCGACGCGCCTGCTCGGCAATCGCACCGAGGCGGAGGACGCCGTGCAGGACGCGTTCGTGAACGCCTGGCGCAAGTTGCCCGAGTTCCGTGGCGAGTCGGCCTTCAGAACCTGGATGTACCGGATTGTCACCAACCGGTGCCTCAACCAGCTACGCGCGCGCCGTCCGGCCACCGATCTGGACTCGGTACCGGAACCGGCCGCGCCCGAATACCAGTCCTCACCGGCCCGGGTGGCCGAGTCCCACGCGGCCACCCGCGCGCTGGCCGTGGCCATGGCGGGGCTCTCGCCGGAACAGCGTGCCTGCTGGGTACTGCGCGAGCTGCACGGATTGTCGTACGAGAGCATCGCGGAGACGGTCGGAATCAGCCTGCAGGCGGTCCGCGGCCGGGTCTTCCGCGCACGCCGCTACCTGACGGAGGCGATGAGCGCATGGCGCTGAACGCGCATTCAGGCCGCCCCGGGGAGCCGGGGCGGACGCCTGACGAGCCCGCGACCACACCTGACGAGGAGTCACCTACGGACGACAACGCACTCGACGAGTCGTCGGCGGCGACGGAGCGCGCGGTTCCGGAGACCGGGACCCGGGAGAACGGGGCCCGGGAGAACGGGGCTCTGGACGCGCGCGCCCCGGAGGCCGACGACGAGGAACTCCTGCCCTGCGGCCGGGAACTCAGCGCGGTCTGGGAGGCGTGGGAAGCCGGGGAGAGCGGGCTCGACCCGCATCTGGCCGACTGCCCGCACTGCTCCGCCGCACTGGCCGATCTGGCCGCCCTGGACGACGCGGTACGGGAGGCGCGCGCGGACGACCCGTCCGACGCCACCGGTCTCGCCGAGCTGACCGGCCGCGTCATGGACATGGTGCGGCTGGAGCTGCGCCCCGGCAGGTCCCTGCCGCTGGGAGCCCCCGAGGACGACGCCTGGATCGTGGAAGCCGCGGCCGCCCGCGCGTTCCGCGCCGCCGCCGAGTCCCTGCCGAGCGTACGGGCGGGCAGCTGCCGTATCGCTCCGCTGGACCCGGCGGTCGCACGGCGCGGCGGCGGCGCCGCCGGGGGACCGGCGGACCGGGGGCCCGTCCAGGTCAGGCTGGAGGTCGTGGCCGGGCTCCAGTGGCCGCTGCCCGAATTGGCCGAGTCGGTACGCGCACGAGTGGCCGAGGCGGCCGAGGACGCCATCGGGATCGACGTGGCCCGTATCGATGTACTGATCGTCGACGTTCTCGACGAGGAGGATCCGGCGGGATCCGGCGAGCACCAGGAAGGAGGACACCGGTGAACACTGAGCGGAAGATCCAGGACGAACTGTCCCTGGCGACGGCCGACGCCGCACGGCGGACCGCGGGGGTGGCGTTTCTGCGGCCCGGCATCGTCGACCGGCTCCGCGCCTCCGCCGCCTCCCGCGCCGGACGCCCCGGCACCGGGACGGCCGCGGGTCACGCGGGCGTACGGGTCAGAGCGCTCGACGGCGGCCCGGACGCCTGGCACATCGACATCCAGCTGGTCGCGCGCACCTCGCACCGCACGCTCGACGTCACCCGCGCCGTGCGCGCGGCCGTCGCGGCGGCGGCCGGGGACGTGCTGTCCGAACCGGGCGACCGGGTGCGGGTCACGGTGA
This sequence comes from Streptomyces corynorhini, assembly GCF_003346515.1. Classification (GTDB taxonomy): domain Bacteria; phylum Actinomycetota; class Actinomycetes; order Streptomycetales; family Streptomycetaceae; genus Streptomyces; species Streptomyces corynorhini. The sequence goes on along the minus strand of NZ_QQNA01000060.1, from coordinate 22,638 downwards.
CGGTCGTCGGCATCGTCTGAACGGACCCGCGCCACCGAGGGGCAGGCCACCACCCGGTCGCCCGATAACCGTTTGGCTCTCGTCTCGTTGTCCCGGTCGGGGCGGCGGCCGGGCCGCGTGCCTTCCTCGCGCACCCGCGCCGCCGCCCCGCCCCATTGGTCGCGACGAGCGGAGGTCTTGATGGCGGACGGAAACCAGCGGCGCTCGGCGGTGCCACGGGCCGGGCGCTCCGGCGGTCCCGGCCCCGGACGGTCCCGGCGCCACCTGCTGCGTGGGCTGTTCACGCTGGGCGTGGTCACCGGCACCTCGGCGGCCCTGGCACCGATCCTGCGGGCGGGCCCGAGCGCGCCCGCCGCGCCCGCGCGGGCGGACGGCCCCGACGCGGCCCTCGACGAGATGTACCGGGGGCGCCGGATCCAGATCGGCCCCCGGCGGCCGGGCCGTACGAGCGACGGCGCTCCCGCCGCCGTACCGGCCGGACACGACGGCGGGCAGGCCGTGCCCGCCGTCCTGATCGACGGGCGGCCCCTGCACCTGATGCGGCGCGCGGACGGCGGATATCTGAGCGCGGTCAACCACTACCAGTCGTTCCCCACCGCGATCGAGACGGCCAGGGCCGCGGTGGACGAGCTGCGGGGCGCCCGGCTGCGGCCCGGGGGACCGCTCCACCACATCTGACATCCGACCAGGGAAGGCCCGACCGTGTACACCAGGAAGAACCAGCGCGATCTCACCGGAGCCGAGAGGCGCGGCTTCGTCAGCGCCGTTCTGGAACTCAAGCGCACGGGCGAGTACGAGGAGTTCGTCCGACTGCACAGCCAGTACAACACCGCCGACGCCCGGAGCGGCCCGCGCGCGGCACACATGACCCCCTCCTTCTTCCCCTGGCACCGGCGGTTCCTGCTGGAGTTCGAGCGCGCTCTGCAGCGCGTGGACCCCCAGGTGACCGTCCCGTACTGGGACTGGACCAGCGACAACACCCCGGCCGCCGGGCTGTGGGCCGACGACTTCCTCGGCGGCACCGGCCGCCCGCGGGACCAGCAGGTCACCACCGGCCCCTTCGCCTACAAGGCGGGCAACTGGACCATCAGGAACGGGGTGACGAGCGCCAAGTTCCTGACCCGCGACCTCGGCCGGCCGAGCGCCCCGGTCAGCCTTCCCGACAAGGACGAACTGGCGTCGGCCCTGAACCAGAAGATCTACGACGCCGACCCCTGGGACTCGACCGTCACCACGGGCTTCCGCAACGCGCTGGAGGGCTGGAGCGTGCGCTCCGTCCCGCACGAGCGCAACCACAACCGGGTCCACCGCTGGGTCGGCGGCGACATGCTGAGCGCGGCCTCGCCCAACGACCCCGTCTTCTGGCTGCACCACTCCTTCGTCGACCTCGTCTGGGACCGCTGGCAGCGCGCACACCCGGACGCGGGCTATCTGCCGAGGACGCGGCTGCGCGCGGGGGATCCGCAGCGGGACCGGATCGCCAGCCTGGACGAACCCCTGCCCCCGTGGAACGTCAAGCCGTCCGCACTCCTGGATCACACGAAGCTCTACCGCTACGCCGAATGAGCCCGGCCCGCCCGGCCGCCGTACCGCGTACGGACGCCGGGCCGGTCCCGGCACCCCCGCACGCACGACGGCCCCCCGCGCTCGCACGCGAGGGGCCGACCCTCACCGGAATCGCGCGGCCGAGGGGCCGCGCACCGTCATTCCGCGATCAGACCGGTGGCCGTGGCTCACCGGGTGTTGTGGCTCAGTAGCCGTAGCCGCCGTGGTGGCCGCCCGAGATGTTGGCGCACTGGTTGCCGAACGCCGGGTTGAGCAGACCGACCACGTCGATCGTGTTGCCGCAGACGTTGACCGGGACGTGCACCGGGATCTGGACGACATTGCCGGACAGGACACCGGGCGAGCCGACAGCGGCGGCGCCGGCGCCGGCGTCGGCAGCGGCCATACCGGCGCCACCGGCCAGCACGGCGCCCGTGCCGACGAGAACAGCGGTTGCCTTCGCGATACGCGACATCAAGATTCTCCTTGAACGTGTGGAGCACAGCCGCACGATGTGCGGCCTTCACGGACTTCAACGCCGCGACTCACACTCGGTAACGCCCCACGCGCGATCCGTTCTCGATCAGTTCGGTCTCCCACCTGATCGGCGCAGCCCGCCCGGTCACCCGACCGGCCGAACGGGCGCCCGTTCGCCGCGCCGGGCGGGCGCGTGCGCGGGCCGTCAGCCCGAGCGGCGCGGCTGGAGCGTGGTGGCGTACGGGCCGCTGCCGGCCAGCAGCTCGTGGTGGCTCCCCACCTCGACGATCCGGCCGTGCTCCATCACCACGATCCGGTCCGCGCCGCGGATGGTGGACAGCCGGTGCGCGACGACGAACACCGTGCGGCCCTGGACCAGACGGGACAGCGCGTCCTGGATCAGCGCCTCCGACGTGTTGTCCAGCGCCGACGTCGCCTCGTCCAGCACCAGGACCCGCGGATCCCTGATCAGCGCCCTGGCGATCGCCAGCCGCTGCTTCTGACCGCCCGACAGCCGCGCGCCGCGCTGCCCCACCACGGTGTCGAGACCGTCGGGCAGCCGCTCCACGAACTCCATCGCGTGGGCGGCGACCAGCGCCCGGCGCAGCGCCTCCTCGTCGGCACCGTCCTCCAGACCGTAGGTGACGTTCTCCCTGATGGTCCCCTCGAAGAGGATCGACTCCTGCGGCACGACCGAGAGGAAGCGCCGGTACGTGCGCAGATCCAGCTCCGCCATGTCCGCGCCGTCCAGCAGGATGCGGCCCTCCGTGGGCCTGATGAACCCGATCAGCAGATTCAGGATGGTGGACTTGCCCGCGCCCGACGCCCCGACCAGCGCGATCGTCTCGCCGGGCCGCACGGACAGGTCGAAGCCGCGCACCGAGGGCTCCGACGTCCCCGGGTAGCCGAACCCCACCCCCTCGAAATCGATCCGCCCGCCGACCCGCTCGACGGACGCCTTGCCCTCGTTGCTCTCCAGATCGGGCGCCTGCAGGACCTCGCCCATCGAGCGCACCGACTCCAGCCCCTTGGAGACGATCGGGGTCAGGCTCATCAGCGTGGTCAGCGACGCGGTCAGCGCGGTGAAGAAGGCACTGATCATGACGACGTCGCCCGCCGTCAGCCCCAGCAGGCCGTGGTACGCGACGACCGCGGAGCCCGACAGACAGCCCACGGCCATGGTGTTGAGCAGGATCCAGGAGAGCGAACCGAACCGGCCGTTGAGCAGGTCGAGCCGGAAACCCGCGGAGTGGACCCGCTCCAGGGTGTGGTCGACACGGTGCAGCGCCGTCCGTTCCAGACCGTGGGCGCGGGTGATGGGGATCAGGGTGGTCATCTCGCCGACGTGCGAGGACATCCGCTCGACCTCCACCCTGAACCGCTCGTTGTTGCTCCGGATACGGGCGCGCAGCCGGAGCACCAGCAGCGCCGCCAGCGGCACGACGACCAGGAAGACCGGCAGTACCACGGGGGCCCGGTACCCGATCACCGCCACTCCGCCGATCAGCGTCATGACGGCGCCGAGCCCCATGTCGGCGCTCTGCTGCGCCATCTGCTCCACGCCCTCGACATCCCGTACGACCTTGGTCTGCAGGACGCCGGCGCTGACCCGGGAGTGGTACCCGATGGACAGATGCTGCATCCGGCGGCAGAGCGCCGCGCGCAGTTCGCGGCCCATCCGGCGGATGCTGGCGCTCATCAGGCGTGCGTACAGCAGCGCCAGCGGGAAGTTGAGGACCAGGACGAAGACCAGGACGCCGGTGTTGTACCACAGCTCGGCGATCGGCCGGTGCTCCACGACGACATCGATGATGTTGGCCGTGATCAGCGGCAGCAGCCAGACCGGTATGTGCTTGACGGCGAAAACGAGAACGGCGAGCGAGAGCCTGCGCCGGTCCGGGCGGAAGAGATAGGCGAGCGTGCGGAGCGGATGCTCCCCGGAGTAGTGGTGGTCCAGCGGGCTCGTTCGCGAGACGGGTTCGGGTTTCGGCATGGAGGGCGGAGTCCTCTTCGAAAGGGTCGGCGGCACGCGCTCGTGGGCGGGGATCGTGTGGTGCGCGGAGAAAGTCTGCTCCGATCCCCGCCGGATAGGAAGCGCTTTCTGCCGGGGTCCGCAATCCGCTCGGGGAGTGGCGGCGGCCGATCGGTGAGAAGGTGACCGCATGGCCGAACGGGGTGAACCTCCGGCCGGCACGGTGCCGCCGGACGACTGGCCCGCCCATCCGGACCTGAGCCTCGCTCTGAACCGCATGGGCACTTTCGACTGGGATCTCGACTCCGGGATCCTCCATCTGGACCCGGCCGCGCTCCGCCTCCTCGACGTGGCGCCGGACACCTACCGGGGCGACCCGCACAGCCTCGCCCACCGGCTGCTGCCGCACGACGCCGCGCGGCTGAAGGCGCTCGTCGCGCGGGCGCTCAAGCGAGGGCCGGCCGACTACGGCGCGTACTTCCGGATCCACGGCCGGGACGGTGCCCCGCACTGGGCCCACACCCAGGCGCACATCCGGCACGACCCCACCGGACGGCCGCGGCGCGTCATCGGCATCATCCGCGACGCCCAGCACGAACTGACCGAGATCGCCGCACGCAGCGACCTCGACGAGGACCGGCAGCGGCTGACCGGCGTGGTGGCCCGTACCACCGCCCTGCTGGCCAGCGCCGGCACCGTCGAGGACGTCCTGGACATCCTGCGCGACAGAGAGGCGCTCGGGCATCTCACGGCCGTCAGCGTGATGCTCGGCGTGGTCGAGGGCGGCCGGATCCGGACGGTCGCCGAGGCCCGCTCCGGATCGTTCGTACCCGAGCTGCGCTACACGAGGGTCGCCGACCCGTACCCGATGAGCGAGGTGGTGCGCACCGAGCGGCCCCGCTTCATCGAATCCCGGGAGGAGTTCAGCTCCTCCTACCCGCTGCTGTGGCCGCACATCGAGCCGCTCGCCGTGGCCTCGGGCGCCTACCTCCCGCTGATCGCCCAGGCCCGGCCGATCGGCGTGCTCGGGCTGCTCTCGCCCCGGCCCGGCGGCTTCCACGAGGAGGAACGCAATCTGCTCGTCGCGCTCAGCAGCGGGATCGCGCAGAGCCTGGCACGGGCCATGCTCTACGAACAGGAGCACGATCTCGCCGAGGACCTCCAGCAGGCCATGCTGCCCCGGCACGTCCCCGAGGTCCCCGGCGCGCGGATCGCCGTGCGCTACCGCTCGGCGCGGATCGGCCGCAGCGTCGGCGGCGACTGGTACGACGTGCTGCCGCTGCCCGGCGGCCGGGTCGGGCTGACCATCGGCGACGTCCAGGGCCACGACACGGACGCGGCCGTGGTGATGGGCCAGCTGCGCATGGCGCTGTGGGCCTACACGGCCGAGGGACACCCGCCGGACACCGCGCTCGCCCGCGCCTCCGTCCTGCTGCGCCAACTGGACACCGACCGCTTCGCGACCTGCACCTACGTGGAGCTGGTGCTCGCGACCGGCGCGCTGCGGGTCGTGCGCGCCGGCCATCTCGACCCGCTGGTGCGCCGCGCCGACGGGAGCTGCTCATGGCTCCCCGCCGAGGGCGGGCTGCCCCTCGGGCTGTCCGCCGAGTTCGCCGGTCCCGGCGGGATCAGCTATCCGGTCACCACCGGGACGCTCGGGCCGGGCGATACGCTCCTGCTCTGCACCGACGGACTGGTGGAAGAGCCCGGCACCGACCTGGGCGAGAGCCTGGAGACCCTCAGGCGCGCCGTCCGCGACGGTCCCGCCGGACTGCCCGAGCTGGCCGACCGGCTCTTCGAAGCGGTCGTGGAGCGCAGCGGCGGCGACGACCGGGCGCTGCTGCTCCTGCGCACGGACGGGCCGCGCGACGGGCCGCGGACGGACTGACCCGCCGTCCGGGGCTGAGCTGACCCGGTGAGCCGAAACGCCGCTACGACACCGCGTGTTCTCCCGGCTGTCGCGCCGAACCCCTGGTTCATTGCTCTCTGTACGGCCATGCTGGCGGCCTGTACCGCGGGGGCGCACGGGCCCCACGCGAACCGACCGCGATCCGGGAGCAGTCGTGGGCACAGGAGGAGCCTCGGGCACGAGGCCGGTTCGGACAGCAGGGGCCAGGGTCGCCGTACTCCTCACCACCGTGTTCGCGCTGGCCGTGGGCGCGGTGGTCCCCGCGGTCGCCGGCGCGGGCCCCGATCCCCGGCCGCGCACCGCCGCCGAGGCGCCGCGGCCGGTCGCGCCGCCGCCCGCGAGCGCCGGTGCCGGGGCGCCGCGTTCCGTGGCGCCGCGTTCCGTGGCGGACGCCGACGGGATCGAGACGGCGCGCACCTCCCGGCCGGTCGCCCCCGGTATCCGTCTCACCTCGTACGACCGTCTCGAATCCGACAAGTGGCTGCGGGTGAACGCCCTTTCGGTCGATCTGACCGCCGGTGCCCGCGTCGACTACCTCTCCTCCGGCCGGGTCTCCGAACGCCGTACGGTCTCCGAACTCGCCGCGCGGCACGACCCGGGCCCCGGCCGCCGTACCGTCGCCGCGTTCAACGCCGACTTCTTCGACATCAACGAGACGGGCGCGCCCCAGGGGCCGGGTCTCGCCGACGGCCGGGTCGTGCACTCCGCGCAGAGCGGCGCGGAGCGGGCCGTCGGAATCGGCCCCGGCGCCGCCGGGCGCATCCTGCGGCTGTACTTCGACGGTACGGTGACGCTCCCGTCCGGCCCGCGCGCGCTGGACGCCTACAACGCGGCGAACGTGCCCGTCGGCGGTATCGGCGCCTACACGGCGGACTGGGGCGAGGCCGATCGCGCGTTCACCGTGGACCGGGCCGTCCCGGTCGCGGAGGCGGCGCTGCGCGGCGGCCGGGTCGTCGCGGTGACGGACCGTCCCGGCACGGGGCCGATCCCCGCCGGCACCACCGTGCTGATCGGCAGGGAAGCGGGCGCCGAGGCCCTCGCGGCGCTGCGGCCCGGTGATGCCGTCGCGCTGGAGTACCGGCCGCGCACCGACGGCGCACCCGTGCCGCGCACGGCGGTCGGTGGCCGGGAGCTGCTGGTCGTGGACGGTGCGGCGGTCGGACACGAGGGAGAGGGCAACAACACCGCCGCCCCGCGTACCGCCGTCGGCTTCTCCCGGGACGGCGCCACCATGCGGGTGATCACCGTGGACGGCCGCCAGCAGGACAGCGGCGGAGTCACCCTCACCGAACTGGGCCTGATGATGCGTGCGGCCGGAGCCCACAACGCCCTGAACCTCGACGGCGGTGGCTCCACCACGCTCGTCGCGCGCGCCCCCGGCGACGACACCCCGCGGCCGGTGAACAGCCCGTCGGACGGCGGCGAGCGCGCGGTCGCCAACGGACTGGCCCTCACCGCTCCGGCGGGCAGCGGACGCCTCACCGGATACCGGGTCGAACCCCGCACCACGGCGGCCGAGGCCCCGACCACCGACCCGGTGAAGGGCGGCCACCCCGAGCGCGTCTTCCCGGGACTCACCCGCCGTCTGACGGCCACCGGCTACGACGAGACGTACGGACCGGCCGCGGGACGGCCCCGATGGCACGCCGAACGCCCTTCGGTGGGACGGGTCGAGGACGGGGTGTTCACCGCGCGGACCGGCGGCACCACCCGGGTACGGGCCGAGCGCGGACCGGTCGGGGGCAGCACCGAGCTGACGGTGCTCGACACGCTCGACCGGATCCTGCCGACCACCGAGCGCGTCGCGCTCGCGGACGCCTCGGCGACCGGTTCCTTCGGCATCGTCGGTCTCGACGCCCATGGAGCGGGCGCCCCGATCGAGCCCTCGGACGTCCACCTCGACTACGACCGGACGCTCTTCTCCGTCACCGACGACGGCCACGGCTCCTTCCGTGTCACCTCGTCGACGGGGGGCGGCGCGGCGCGGATCACGGCGACGGCGGGCGGCGTCACGACCGTACTCGCCGTCAGCGTCGGACTCGACGAACAGCTGGTCACCGGATTCGACGACGCGGCGGAGTGGACCTTCGGCCAGGCGCGCGCGAGCGGCTCGGTCTCCGCCACCCCCGAGGGCCGTACCGGCACCGGCTTGAACCTGACGTACGACTTCACCGGGTCCACCGCCACCCGCGCGGCCTACGCGAGCCCCCCGACCCCCCTCCCGGTCGCCGGCCTGCCGCAGTCCTTCAAGCTCTGGATCAAGGGCGACGGCGCCGGTTCCTGGCCCACTCTGCACCTCAAGGACGCGGCCGGGTCGGACCAGCTGCTGCGCGGCCCCTACCTCACCTGGACCGGCTGGCGCCAGGTCACCTTCGCCGTCCCCGCCGGAGCCCCCGCGCCGCTGACCGTCCAACGTTTCTACCTGGCCGAGACCGCCGCGGACCACCGGTACACCGGCGGGGTCACGGTGGACGAACTGACCGCGCAGGTGCCGCCCGGCGTCGCACTGCCCGCCCGGCAGCGCCCGGCCGATCCGCTGATCGACACGGCGGCCGGAACAGGCGGGCGGGACTGGCGGTTCGCGGTGATGTCCGACGCCCAGTTCGTCGCCCGGGACCCCGGCAGCGCCATCGTCGCGCGGACCCGCGGCACGCTGCGCGAGATCAGGGCGGCGCGGCCGGACTTCCTGGTCGTCAACGGGGACCTGGTCGACGAGGGATCCCCCGCGGACCTCGACTTCGCCCACGCCCTGCTGACCGAGGAGCTGGGGGACGCCCTGCCCTGGTACTACGTACCGGGCAACCACGAGGTGATGGGCGGCTCCATCGACGAGTTCGTGGCACGATTCGGCCCGGCCCAGCGGGTCTTCGACCACCGGGGGACCCGCTTCCTCACCCTCGACACCTCGCGTCTGACCCTGCGCGGCGGCGGCCTCGCGCAGATCAGGGCGGTACGCGACCAGCTGGACGCGGCGGCGCGGGACGACCGGGTGGGTTCGGTGCTGGTCGTCGCGCACGTACCGCCGCGCGATCCGACGGTGCAGCGGGCCGGCGAGCTGGGCGACCGCAAGGAGGCCGCCCTCCTGGAGCGGTGGCTCGCCGACTTCCGCCGTACGACGGGCAAGGGCGCCGCGTTCATCGGTGGCCATGTCGGCGTCTTCGACGCCTCGCGGGTGGACGGGGTGCCCTGTCTGATCAACGGCAACGCCGGGAAGGCCCCGGCCGGTCCGGCCGCCGAGGGCGGCTTCACGGGCTGGTCGCTCGTCGGCGTGGACCGCGTGACGCCCGGTCAGTGGCGGGACGCGCGGCTGCGGCCGTGGCGGGGCGGGCCCGACTGGCTCTCCGCACAGACGCGTGCGCACACGGACGGGCTGACCCTCGACGCGCCGACGTCGTTGGCGCCGGGCCGCGACGCGCGCGTCACGGCGACGGTCACCCAAGGGGCGGACGCGGACCGCGCGCGTGCGGTGCCGGTGGCCTTTCCGCTCAGCGCCGACTGGACCGGTTCCCTCAACCTCCGTATCGGCCCCCCGGCCGGGGCCCGCGACCGCCACACGGCGGCCTTCGACCCGGCCACCGGCACCCTCACGGCCCTGCGCCCCGGCACGGTCACCCTCGCGGTGACGGTCGACGGAGTGACCCGCCGCGCCGGGATCCGGATCGCGCGGACTTCGGACGCGGCGGCGCCGGTCCCCGCGACTTCGGTCGGCGCACGGGCTCCCGATGGCCGATAGCGGCCTGCTGCCTGCCGCTTCCAGCCTTCGGGAGTGAAGACGCCGCTCGGGTTCGTGTCCTTTGTCCTGATCTCCCGAGGGGTTGGCGGTTTGCGGTACGAGGTGACGGGCGGATGGTTCAGACTCTGGTCGGCGGCGTCCCGTCTCGACCTGTTCGACGGCTACGCGACCCCGGTGAGCGTGGCGCTGATCGTGGCGGGCGTCCGCGTGGGCGCCGCGTCGGTGTCCGCGGCGCGCGGGAGCGGGTAGCGGCCGGTCATCATTTGCCCTGGAGCGCGCTCCAGGGGGGAGGGTGGAACCATGACTTCAGTGGCTCCGCGGCCGGCACCGGATCCGCAGATCCCGCCGGGCGGCCTGACGATCGGCGAGGCCGCCGCGCTCTGCGGGCTCAGCATCGACACACTGCGCTACTACGAGCGCGAAGGTCTGACGGCCGAGCCCGCCGATCGGGCGCCCTCCGGACAGCGCCGGTACTTCGCCCGGGATCTGAGCTGGCTCGACGGCATCGTCATGCTGCGCGGCACCGGCATGCCGATCCGCGATATCCGCGCCTTCACCGAGATCTGCCGTCGCGAGGGCAGCGAGGCCGAGCGGCTCGGGGTGCTGGAGCAGCACCGCGAGCGCGTCCTCGAACAGCTCAACGAGACGCGGAGCCATCTGGAGGCCATTGAACGCAAGATCCACTTTTATCGCGAGCGAAAGGGCTCCCCCTCCTCATGAAAACCGTGACACTCGGATCGCAGGGCCTCACCGTCTCCGCCGAGGGGCTGGGCGCGATGGGCATGAGCGTCTGGTACGGCCCGCGCGACGAGCGGGAGGCCGTGGCGACGCTCAACCGGGCCGTGGACATCGGCGTCACCTTCATCGACACGGCGGAGGCGTACGGCCCGTTCGAGAACGAGAAGCTGATCGGCCGCGCCCTCGGCAAGCGGCGCGACGCCATCACACTCGCCACGAAGTTCGCCACGGAGTTCGACGACGACGGCACGTCCCACGGCCCCAACGGCAGCGCCGCCTACGCCCACAGGTCGGTGGACCGCTCCTTGCGCCACCTCGGCACGGACGTCATCGACCTCTACTACCTGCACCGCGTCGACCCGCACGTGCCGGTCGAGGAGAGCGTCGGCGCCATGAGCGAGATGGTCCAGGCCGGCAAGGTCCGCTACATCGGGCTCTCCGAGGCCACCCCCGAGCAGATCCGCCGGGGCCACGCGGTCCATCCGCTGACCGCGCTCCAGTCGGAGTACTCCCTGTTCAGCCGGGACGTGGAACACAACACGGTGCTGGAGACGGTCCGGGAACTGGGCATCGGATTCGTCGCGTTCTCGCCACTGGGCCGGGGCTTCCTCTCCGGGAAGATCACCCGCCGCGACGACCTCGCCCCGGATGACGCCCGCCGCGGTCTGCCCCGGTTCAGCGAGGAGAACATCGCGGCGAACCTGGCGGTCGTGCACAAGATCACCGAGCTGGCCGAGGCCAAGGGCGTCACCCCGACGCAGCTCACGCTGGCCTGGCTGCTGGCCCAGGACGTCGTACCGATCCCCGGCACCAAGCGGCGCGCGTACCTGGAACACAACGCCGAGGCCGCAGGTATCCGGCTGACCGCCGAGGATCTGGCGGCGATCGAGGCGGCGGCGCCGCACGGCGTCGCGGCGGGCGCCCGCGAGCGCCCGTCACCCGCCTGACGGGCTCCGGCCACCGGATTCCCCCGGGACGCGCCCACCACCGCCCGTCGGACGAGTACGCCTGCTCGACCCGGGCCCACCCGCGGTGCGCTCCACGCGGTGGGTCCGGGGGATTCGCGCGGCCGCCGTCGGAGCGGCAGTTCGCGCCATGCGGCGACACGGTCCGGATCGGCGGCGACGCCCTGGCGGAGCGGCTGCTCGGACAACGGGTCTCCCTCGGCCGCGAGACGCCGGATGCCCTCGGCGTGGCCACGGGCACGAGCCAGGACCACCCCGACGAACGACGCCGGGTCTCCGGAGTCGGAGAATCCGGTCAGCCCCCGTGGGGGAGCGGGTGAACCCGCCGGTGCCCGGCGTCACCGAACCGGAGCGCGCGTCAGATGGCCGCGCAGCGTGGCGGCGAACTCCTCGGCCCGCGCCAACTGCGTCCGCAGCTCGGCCATCCGCAGCTGTACGGTCTCCTCGAAACCGCGCACCCGCTCCACCAGCTCCGCGTGTTCCGCGGCGGACAGCGGTCCGCCCGCGTCGAGACGGTCGGTCGCGGTCAGCAGTTCGCGCATCTCCTCCAGGCTGAAGCCCAGCGGTTTCATCCGGCGGATCACCATCAGACGGCCGACGTCGGCCTCCGTGTAGAGACGGAATCCGCCCTGTGAGCGGGCGGACGGGAGGACCAGGCCGGTGTCCTCGTAGTGCCGGATCGTGCGCAACGAGAGGTCGGTGCGTGCGGCGACCTCGCCGATCCGCATGTGCTCGTCGCTCACGCGGTGCTTCCTCGTCTTCCTGCCGGGGCCGGGACGGCCGGATTCCATCTCTACCGTAACGTCAGGGTAGAGTCGCGGGTCGGTGGGACCGAGCCGCCCGGCGGTCGCCTTCCCGTACGGCGGGATACGACGCCCCCTCGGCCCTGTCGGTACCGAGGACGCTCCCGGCGGGAACGAACCGGCGGGAGGGAGCGCGCGCACGACCACGACGCCGCGCGCCGCCGCCCGTATCGACCCGACCCACGCGCACGTCAGGGACGCCGTCGGGACCAGGTACACCCCCGAACGGCACCACGTCACGCGAGCCGTCGAACGAGCCCTCCTCCGCGATCCGCCGCGCCGCCCCGATGAAGGCGTTCCTGGCGACCCGGGCCGAAGCCGAACCCACGCACACCCGACGGACTCCGAGATCGGCCCGACGCGTCCACCAGCGACTCACCGCCCCGCCGCGCGCGTGCGGCACGCGGGCGAAATCCACCTCGTCCGTTCGCGGTTCAGCCGCGCAGGAACACCCGCGCGTGGTCCGCTGCCCAGGCGCGGTACGAGGTCGCCGGGCGGCCGAGGAGCCGCTCCACCGTCGGCTCCACCCCGGCCTTCGCGCCGGACCCTCGTCGCAGGGCGCTCTCCATGAGCGCCTCGGCGACCGGTGGGGGACAGCGGGCGAGCAGCGCCCGCAGCGCCTGGTCCCGGGTCAGCTCCGCCAGCCGCAGCGGCCGTTGGAGCACCTCGGACAGGACCGTGAGCTGCTCGGCGGCGCTGATCGCTACCGGACCCGTGAGCGCGTGGACACGGCCCTCGTGGCCGGCCGTGGTGAGGCAGAGCACCGCGACGTCGGCGATGTCCCTGGGGTCCACCACCGCGTGCGCGGCGGCGCCGCCGAAGACCCGTACCACCGCCTCCTCCCGGATCGAACGCGCCCAGCCCAGGGTGTTGGACATGAAGGCGCGCGGGCGCAGAAAGGTCCACGCGAGCCCCGACGCCCGCAACAGCGCCTCGTTGTCCCGCTGCCAGCCGGTGATCAGATCGGTCGCGTCCGGCTCCGCCACCGCCCGCGCGGACAGCTTCACCACATGGCGTACGCCCGCGCGCCGCGCGGCCGTGACGAAGTGTTCGTCGTGGGCCGGGGCGAGCGGGTCGCACGTCACCAGCAGCGCGGCCCTGACGCCGGTCAGCGCGGCGGCCAGCGTCCCGGGATCCGCGAAGTCACCGCCCACGATCTCGGTCCCAGGCCCGGCCCGCCCGGCGATACGGCCGGGCGCACGCGCGAGCAGCCGTACCGGCTCGTCGGTGCGCAGGCGCCGCGCCACCAGCCGTCCGACGGTGCCGGTGACTCCGGTCAGCAGGATCATCGCCCAGCCCCTTCCACCGCCACGCTCGTCGTCCCCCACCCATCGCGCTCCTGTGCCCATGGTGCACGGGAAGCGCCCCCACGGCAGCGGTCGCCCGCGCGCGCCCGCGCCCCGTCGCCACCGTGACACACCGTCCGCCACCCCCTGAACGGGCGAGCGACCGCACCCTTCCCCACGGTGTGTAGTCGGCACCCGAAGTCATGACGGTCCCTCGGATACCGCGCCTCTCACCCGCCGGACCCTTCGAGCAGCCCGGCCACACCCCTTCAACCAGTCCTTCCCCGGTTGCGGGGTGGTGGGCCATCCGTGAGTGTGGGCCGCAGTTCACAGCGAACACAAATGAAGGAGAGCGTTGTCGTGGCGACTCTGTGTAAACCCGCGGTCTCGGTTCCCGAACATGTGATCACCATGGAGGACACACTCGCTCTCGCCCGCTCGCTCCACGCCGACCACCCGCAACTCCCGCTCGCGCTGCGGCTGATCGAGAACACCGGAGTGGCGAAGCGCCACATCGTCCAGCCCATCGAGGAGACGCTGAGACATCCCGGCTTCGAGGACCGGAACGTGCTCTACGAGGCCGAGGCGAAGGCACGGGTGCCCGCCGTGGTGCACAGCGCCCTCGACCACGCCGGACTGCGCCCCGCCGACATCGACATGATCGTGTACGTCTCGTGCACCGGCTTCATGATGCCGTCCCTGACGGCCTGGATGATCAACACCATGGGCTTCCCCGGTCACACCCGACAGCTCCCCATCGCCCAGCTCGGCTGCGCGGCGGGCGGCGCGGCCATCAACCGGGCCCATGACTTCTGCCGGGCCTACCCCGGATCGAACGTCCTGATCGTGGCGTGCGAATTCTGCTCGCTGTGCTACCAGCCCACCGACCTGGGCGTCGGTTCGCTGCTGTCCAACGGGCTGTTCGGCGACGCGGTCGCCGCCGCCGTCGTACGGGGGGAGGGCGGCACCGGCATCACCCTGGAGCGCAACGGCTCCCACCTCGTGCCGGACACCACCGACTGGATCGCCTACAGCGTCCGGGCCACCGGATTCCACTTCCTGCTCGACAAGCGGGTGCCCACCACCATGGAGCCACTGGCTCCGGCCCTGCGCACCATGGCGGACCAGCACGGCTGGGACGCCACCGGGCTCGACTTCTACATCATCCACGCCGGCGGGCCACGCATCCTCGACGACCTCAGCCACTTCCTCGAAGTGCCGCCCGAGGCATTCCGGTTCAGCCGCGGCACGCTCACCGAGTACGGCAACATCGCCAGCGCGGTCGTCCTCGACGCCGTACGCAGACTCTTCGACGAGGGCGCCGTGCACGACGGCGCACGCGGCATCGTCGCGGGCTTCGGGCCCGGGATCACCGCCGAGATGGCCCTGGGGCGCTGGAGCACGGCCGGGGGCGTCAACGGCGCCGCCGTGCGGGACCGCCGGATGATCGCGAGCGCGGGCCGCAGAACGGAGCCCGTGGGCTGACCCGGCCGCCCGGACGACGGCCGGGGCGCCCCGTCGAGGGCCCGCAGTGCCCCGGTCGTGCGCCCCCTCGTGCGGTCCCGAAGGATCCGATGACACGCGAGGGCGGTCTTTCGCACCCGCACCGGTCGGAGAGATCATGGGCGCCCGACCATACGGCCACGTACTCACCGTTCTGGAGCACCGCATGACCGAGCTGGCGCGGCCCGAGGGCCTGATCGTCCCCCCGGGCGGGGGCAACACCATCCACACGGCTGCGCAGCAGGTGACGTTCAAGGTCACCGGCGAACACTCCCGGGTGTCCTCCAGCTTCGAGGTCGTCGTACCGCCCGGCTTCGACGTCGGTGCCCACCGGCACACCCACAGCGAGGAGCTGTTCTACGTCCTCGACGGCGAGCTGGACGTGCTGGCCTTCGAGCCGCGCGTGCTCAGCGACGACTGGCGCCACTGGGAGTCCGCGTCGGGGCTGAAGGCGGTGCGCGCCACCGCGGGCACGGTCATCGTCGTACCGCCGGGCTGTCCGCACGCCTTCGCCAACCGGACCGGGGAGCCCGCACGGATGTTCTTCCAGGCGTCGCCGCCGTCCGACCACGAGCGCTACTTCGAGGAGTTGCTCGACATCCTCAAGGACGGCGGGCCCCCCGATCCGCAGGCGATCGCGGAGCTGCGCGTGCGCTACGACATCGAGCAGCTCACCCCGCTGCGTCACGATGCCTAGGGCCTCTCGCCGTCGAACAGGCGGGACTTCGACGACAGGGCCCAGGGTCATTCGTTCGGATCCGGCCCGGTCGGGGCGCGGTGCCGGGGGCCGCCGGCCCGCCATGATCCGGACGAGAGGCCCTGGACCGGGTCCGCGCGCCGCCCCGGGCCCGGCGCGCGTCGCCGCGACACCTCCCGGAGCCGCCGGATGACGGCGGATCGGGCGCCCGGCGGCCAGCCGCCCCGGCGGGTGCTGCCCCTGGTGGTCGGCGTCGTGTTCGTCATGGCCGTCCTGACAGGGGGCTGGCCGCTGATCGACCGGGCGCTGAGCGACCGCGAACGGCTGCCGGGCGGCGCCCTGCTGGAACTGGGACCGGCCTCCGGCACGGCCGTGCTGCGCGTGGTGGGGGAGGGGTGGTCCCTGAGCAAGGCGCAGAGCGATCCCAGCTTCTCGTACGCGCTCTCGCGTGACGGCGTCGACGTGGTCGCCGGATATGTCGATCTGACCACCACCGAGGCCGGGGCCGGGCGGCTGTGGACGGGGCTGCGGCGCGTCCAGTCCGTCGCGGACGCGGACAGCCGCCTGGGCGCGCCCCATTCGGCGACCAGCGCCGGGGGAGCCCGGGGCAGCACCGGAACGCTGACCCGCGGCGGCCGAACGGGCACGGCGACCGTCTGGCTGCGGCCCGACGAGACGTGCGCCGTGGAGATCACCGTCCTGGCGAAGCCGGGAGCCGGCGCGGACGCGATGGCCGAGGCCATGGCACTGGTCCGCGGCGTGTCCTTCCCCCAGGAGGCCGGGTGACACCGCCCACCGCGTACGTGACGCCACACGTCCACCCGCGCCGCCGGTCGGTCGGCCTGCTCACCGCCCTGCTGTGCGGCCTCGGCGCCGCCCTGATCGGCTACGAGTTCGCGGCCGTGGTCCGGGTCTTCCCGCACCTCGCGCTGCTCGCCTTCCTGCTGCTCGTGCTCACCGTCGCCGTCGGCACGGCCCTGCTGGCCCGGGTGCGGCCGTTGCGGTCGCCGCCGCGCGGATGGGCGTGGAGCGGGGTGATCTGGGGGGCGACCGCGGCGACCGGCTGCGCGGTCGTGGCCAACAGCGGGCTCCAGGGCATCTGGGCCAAGGGTGTCGGAATCGACTTCGGTTCCCGCTGGGGCGCCGCGCTCACCGCGCCGCTCAACGAGGAACTCCTCAAACTCTCCGGCGTCCTGCTGATCGCGCTCAGCGCCCGCGCGCTGGTCCGGGGCCCGCTGGACGGGTTCTTCCTCGGCGCGTTCACCGGGCTCGGCTTCCAGGTCGTGGAGAACTGGACGTACGCGATGAACGCCATCCTGATCGGCGGGGGAGTGAACGGCACCCCCGATGTCGTCCAGTCCTTCACCACCCGGGTCCTGGTGACCGGACTCGGCTCGCACTGGACCATGAGCGCCGTCGCCGGGACCGGGGTGGGCATCCTGCTCGCCCACGACGACCGGCCGGTACGCCGCCGCCTGCTGCCCGCCGCGGCCTGCGTACTGACCGCCATGGCCATGCACTGGCAGTTCAACGCGCCCCTGCTGAACTCCGTCGCCGGTCTCGGCGTCAAAGTGGGCGTCAACTTCCTGATCGCGGCGTGCTTCTACCTGTTCCTGCGGCACGGGGTGCGTAAGCGGGCTCGCGCCTACCTGCGCTCGTCGAGCACCCCGTTCTCCCCCGATCTGCTCACCCGCCGCTCCCGCCGCCGCGTCCTGGAGCGGATCCCGCCGGCCGGTCGCCCCTCGGCGGCGGCCCGCGCCGCCGGGTATCTCGACCTGGTGGAGGAGCACGCGGCCCGGCGGGGTACGTCGGTCTGAGAGCCGACCGGCCCGGCAACGCTCTGCGCCGACCATGACGGCGCAAATTCATGGCAGATCCTGAAGATCATTTACGGATGCCCGCCCGCCGCCCCGAAGATCGAAAAGGGGCGCTGTGCCGCCCTGGTGGCGGTCCGGCCCGGAGTCGTGACGGGGAATTCGCTTCGGTCGCAGTGGTAGACGAGGTGGCCATTCTCTGCAACTCTCTCACTAAATAACGCAAAATACTCCGTTCGACAGTGCAGAAACGCTTGCTCCGCAGGCGTGCAGCCAGAGCCGCGCCCTCGCCGCCCCGCGCCGAGGCCGAAGATCGGGGAATCATGAGATCGCTACGCAGGAGATGGCGAATCCTCTCCGCCACCCTCGCCACCAGCCTTTTGATGATCGGCGGGCCGACGTTCACCGCGCGGGCCGCCGACGGCCCGCGCGCCCAGGGCCCCGACATCGCCGCGGGCCGCGCCGCGGCGGCGAGCGCGACCGCCAAGGGCACGGCCGCCCGCAACGTCACGGACGGGAACCCGTCGACGTACTGGGAGGGCGGCGGCAGCGCGTTCCCCCAGTGGGTGCAGACCGACCTGGGCGCCACCAACCGGGTCGACCGGGTGGTGCTGAGACTTCCCGCCCGGTGGGCGACCAGGAAACAGACCCTGTCACTCCAGGGCAGCACCGACGGCACCGGCTTCTCGACCCTCAAGAACTCGGAGACGTACACCTTCAGCCCCGGGACGGGCAACCAGGTGACGGTCACCTTCCCGGCCACCCGAACGCGCTTCGTACGGGCCGAATTCACCGCCAACACGGTGGCGAAGAAAGCCCAGCTGGCCGCGTTGGAGGTGCGCGCGGCAGCCGCCGCCTCGACCAACCTCGCCCTGGGCAAGACCCTGACCGCCAGCGGCCACACCGAGGTCTACGGGCCCGGCAACGCCAACGACGGCAACAAGTCGACCTACTGGGAGAGCGCGAACAACGCCTTTCCGCAGTGGATCCAGGCCGACCTCGGCGCCTCGGTCCGCGTCGACCAGGTGGTGCTGCGGCTGCCCGACGGCTGGGGCGCCAGGGATCAGACCCTGAAGATCCAGGCCGGCGTCGACAACTCCGCCTTCACGGATCTGACGCCCGCCAAGGCGTACCGGTTCGACGCGGCGGGCGGCCAGTCGGTGACGATCCCCTTCGACGCCACCACCGCGCGCTATCTGCGGGTACTGATCACCGCCAACACCGTCCAGCCCGGCGGCCAGCTCTCCGAGCTGGAGATCTACGGGCCCGCGACCGGCGACACGGAGCCGCCCACCGCGCCCACCGGACTCGCGTACACCGAGCCCGCCACCGGCCTGATCAAGCTGACCTGGAAGGCGTCGACCGACAACACGGGGGTCACGGGATACGACATATACGCCGACAACGAACTGCGCACCAGCGTCGCGGGCGACGTGACGACCTACACGGACACCCGGCCCACCGGGGCGACGGTCTCGTACTACGTGCGTGCCAGGGACGCGGCGGGCAATGTGTCGGCCAACAGCGACACCGTCACCCGGCGCGGCGACAGCGGTGACACCGAGGCGCCGACGGCCCCCGCCGATCTCGCCCTCACCGAGCCGGCCGCCGACCGGATCAAGCTGACCTGGGGCGCCTCGACCGACAACAAGGGCGTGACCGGCTACGACATCTACGCCAACAACGTCCTGCGCGCGAGCGTCGCCGGGGACGTCACCACGTACACGGACACCCAGCCCGCCGGGACGACCGTCTCGTACTTCGTACGGGCGAAGGACGCGGCCGGCAATGTCTCGGGCGACAGCAACACGGTGACCAGGAACGGCAGTACGGGTTCCGCGTCCAACCTCGCCGTCGGCAGGCCGATCTCCGCGTCCTCCGTGGTACACACCTTCGTCGCGGAGAACGCCAACGACAACAGCCTCACCACCTACTGGGAGGGCGCGGGCGGCAGTTACCCCAACACGCTGACCGTGAAGCTGGGCGCCAACGCCGACACCCGGAGCGTGATCGTCAAACTCAATCCGGACAGCGCCTGGGGAGCGCGGACCCAGAACATCCAGGTGCTCGGCCGAGAGCAGAGCGCCTCCGGTCTCACCGCTCTGGTGGCCGCCAAGGACTACGCCTTCAGCCCGGCGAGCGGCAACTCGGTGACCATTCCGGTCACCGCGCGCGTCGCCGACGTCCAGCTGAAGTTCACCTCCAACACCGGTTCCGGGGCCGGGCAGGTCGCGGAGTTCCAGGTCCTCGGCGTCCCGGCCCCCAACCCGGACCTCACGGTGAGCGCGCTGAGCGCGTCGCCCGCCTCGCCGGTCGAGTCCGACGCGATCACACTGTCGGCGACCGTCCGGAACACGGGAAGGGCGGCCGCACCGGCCGGTCCGGTCGAATTCCGGCTCGGCGGCAGCAAGGTGGCCACCGCCCCGGTGGGGGCGCTCGCGGCCGGGGCCTCGGCCACGGTCTCGGCGAACATCGGACCGCGGGACGCGGGCTCGTACCAGCTCAGCGCCGTCGTCGACCCGGACGACCTGATCATCGAGGAGAACAAGACCAACAACACGTACACCAGCCCCGTCCCGCTCGTGGTGCGGGCGGTCGACAGCTCGGACCTGATCGCCGCGACGGTCGCCACCACTCCGTCCTCGCCCGCCGCCGGTGACACCGTCGCCTTCTCCGTCGCGATCAGGAATCAGGGCAATGTGGCGTCCGCGAGCGGTGCGCACGGCATCACGCTCTCCCTGCTCGACTCCAAGGGCGACACGGTCAGGACCCTCACCGGTGCGCACAACGGCACCATCGCGCCCGGGGCGACCACCCCGCCGGCCGGTCTCGGTACCTGGACGGCCGTCAACGGCTCGTACACCCTCAAGGTGGTGCTCGCGGCCGACGCCAACGAACTGCCGGTGAAGCGCGACAACAACACCAGCACCCAGCCGCTCTTCGTCGGCCGCGGCGCCGACATGCCGTACGACATGTACGAGGCCGAGGACGGTGTCATCGGCGGCGGCGCGCGGGTCGTCGGGCCGAACCGCACCGTCGGCGACCTCGCGGGAGAGGCGTCGGGACGCAAGGCCGTCACCCTCGACGACACCGGAAGCTATGTCGAGTTCACCACCAAGGCCAGGACGAACACCCTGGTCACACGGTTCTCCATCCCGGACGCGCCGGGCGGCGGCGGTATCGACTCCACTCTCGACATCTATGTGGACGGCACCTTCCTCAAGGCGATCGACCTCACCTCGAAGTACGCCTGGCTGTACGGGTCGGAGACCGGTCCCGGCAACTCGCCGGGCTCCGGAGCACCCCGGCACATCTACGACGAGGCGAACGTCCTGCTGGGCAGGACCGTCCCGGCGGGCAGCAGGATCAGGCTCCAGAAGGACGCGGCCAACACCTCCAAGTACGCGATCGACTTCGTCAGCCTGGAGCAGGCCACCGAGATCGCCAACCCGGACCCGGCCGCCTACACGGTGCCCGCCGGACGCACCCATCAGGACGTGCAGAACGCGCTGGACAAGGTCCGCATGGACACCACGGGGAAGCTGACCGGTGTCTATCTGCCCGCCGGTGACTACCAGACCTCCAGCAAGTTCCAGGTGTACGGCAAGCCGGTACGGGTCGTCGGGGCCGGGCCCTGGTTCACCAGGTTCCACGCTCCCGCGTCCCAGGAGAACACCGACATCGGCTTCCGTGCCGAGGCCGCCGCGAAGGGATCGGTCTTCACCGGGTTCGCGTACTTCGGCAACTACACCTCGCGCATCGACGGCCCCGGCAAGGTCTTCGACTTCTCGAACGTCTCCGACATCGTGATCGACGACATCTGGAACGAGCACATGGTGTGCCTCTACTGGGGCGCGAACACCGACCGGATCACCATCAAGAACTCCCGGATCCGCGACATGTTCGCCGACGGCATCAACATGACCAACGGTTCCACGGACAACCACGTCGTCAACAACGAAGCACGGGCCACCGGCGACGACAGCTTCGCGCTCTTCTCGGCGATCGACTCCGGCGGCTCGGACATGAAGAACAACGTCTACGAGAACCTGACGTCGATCCTCACCTGGCGGGCCGCGGGCGTCGCCGTGTACGGCGGCTACGACAACACCTTCCGCAATATCCATATCGCGGACACCCTGGTGTACTCGGGCATCACGGTCAGCTCGCTGGACTTCGGGTATCCGATGAACGGCTTCGGGACCGGTCCGACGACGATCGAGAACGTATCGGTCGTCCGGTCGGGCGGCCACTTCTGGGACGGACAGACCTTCCCCGGTATCTGGCTGTTCTCCGCGTCCAAGGTGTTCCAGGGGATCCGGATCAACAACGTCGACATCGTCGATCCGACCTACAGCGGCATCATGTTCCAGACCAACTACGTCGGCGGCCAGCCGCAGTTCCCGATCAAGGACACCATCCTCAACGACATCTCGATCACCGGAGCGCGCAAGAGCGGGGACGCCTTCGACGCCAAGTCGGGCTTCGGACTGTGGGCCAACGAACTGCCCGAGGCCGGACAGGGTCCCGCGGTGGGGGAGGTCACCTTCAACCGGCTGAGACTCGACAACAACGTCGTGGACGTGAGGAACACGACCACCACCTTCAAGATCAACATCAAGCCGTAGGAAACCGCCGGAATCGGGCGTGGTGGTCATGAATGTCATGACCAGATGATCGTCGCACTCGAATGCCGTACCGAAGGTGACGTGGGCGGCTGTCCGTCGTTACGGAGGCGAAATCAGGCCGGCGGTACCCGGTGGGACCGGGTGCCGCCGCCTGTCCGACGGATTCGTCCGAGAGCGACCGGAGAGAGCCATGACGACCGCACACGCCCCTCACCCGAACCACGAACACCGGCACGGCGCGGGGTGCGGCCATGTCGCCGTACCGCACGACGGCCATGTCGACTACGTCCACGACGGTCATCTGCACCAGGCCCACGACGACCACACCGACGAGTGCGAGCCCACCGGGCACACCCCGCACAGCGGCCACGCGCACCAGCATGGCGAGGGCTGCGGCCATGTCGCCGTGCCGCACGACGGGCATGTCGACTACGTGCACGACGGCCACCGGCACGCCGAGCACGACGGCCACTGGGACGACCACTGACCGAGCACGGCCCGTCCCGGCCGCTCCCGTGCGGGAGCGGCCGGGACGGGGGCCGCCGGGGCCGCCGAGGGGGGCGAGGGC
>NZ_QQNA01000006.1 GCF_003346515.1 Streptomyces corynorhini | reverse complement strand
GAGTCGTGCCATGAGGGCGTGTTCGACGAGGGTGATGAGTCCGCTCTTGGCGTCGGCGCGGTGGCGGGCGTCGGTGGTGATGATGGGGGTGTCGGGGCCGATCTGGAGTGCTTCGCGTACTTCGTCGGGGGTGTAGGGCTGGTGTCCGTCGAAGCCGTTGAGGGCGATGACGAAGGGGAGTCCTGAGTTTTCGAAGTAGTCGACGGCGGGGAAGCAGTCGGCGAGGCGGCGGGTGTCGACGAGGACGACGGCGCCGATGGCGCCGCGTACGAGGTCGTCCCACATGAACCAGAAGCGGTCCTGGCCGGGGGTGCCGAAGAGGTAGAGGATGAGGTCTTGGTCGAGGGTGATGCGGCCGAAGTCCATGGCCACGGTGGTGGTGGTCTTGTCTCCGGTGTGGGTGAGGTCGTCGATGCCGGCGGAGGCGCTGGTCATGACGGCTTCGGTACGCAGCGGGTTGATCTCCGAGACGGCGCCGACGAACGTGGTCTTGCCCACGCCGAAGCCGCCCGCCACCACGATCTTCGCGCTGGTGGTCGACCGCGCCGTCCCGGCGCTGCCGCTAGAGCTTGCGAAGTCCACTGAGCACCCTTTCGAGCAGTGTCACATCCGGCGTGCCGCCGGCCTCTCCGTTGCCCGGCTGGTGGATGGCCACCATGCCGGCTTCCGCCAGGTCGGCCACGAGGATCCGGGCGACGCCGAGCGGCATGGTGAGCAGCGCCGACACCTCCGCCACGGACTTGACCTCACGGCACAGATGGCAGATCCGCTGGTGCTCGGGGAGCAGCGTGGCGAGATGTGCCGGGTCTGCCGTCGTACTGACCAGCGCCTCGATGGCGAGCTGGTACCGCGGCCGGGTCCGGCCGCCGGTCATGGCGTACGGACGTACCAGCGGCTGATCGCCCTCCGAGCCGTAGGACGCGTCCATTGAGGCACCGTACGGATCGTGAGAGGCGGGTGGCGGGGTCATGAATCCTCCGGGCGTGACAGCAAGATGCCTTGTGCCGTCTGACTTGGCCGGTGGGGGGCCGGTTGGGCGGCCGGACGGTGGTGGGAGCTGGGGGCGGTACCTGGAATCCTCAGTGCAGCAGGCTTCCCTGGAGTTCGGCGCGCAGGTCCGGAGTGAGGACCGTACCGGCGCGGTCGACCAGAAGGGCCATCTCGTAACCCACCAGGCCGATGTCGCACTCGGGGTGGGCGAGCACGGCCAGGGAGGAACCGTCGGAGACCGACATGAGGAAGAGGAAGCCGCGCTCCATCTCCACCACGGTCTGGTTGACCGGGCCGCCTTCGAAGATCCGGGACGCCCCCGCGGTCAGCGAGGTCAGACCGGACGCCACGGCCGCGAGCTGATCGGCGCGGTCGCGGGGGAAGCCCTCGGACATGGCCAGCAGAAGTCCGTCTGCGGAGACCACCACCGTGTGGGACACCCCGGGGGTGTTGTCCACGAAGTTGGTGATCAACCAGTTCAGATTCTGCGCAGCCTGACTCATCGGACTCAACTAACGCTCCTGCTGGTGAGAGGTGCCGAGGTTGAATCCGTTGTTCGCCGGGCCGGTGTTGCCCGCCTGACGACCTTGCTGGATACCCCGACGGAGATTGGTCAGCCGGCCGCGTACGTCAGCGGGTGCACGAGAGACCTGCGGACCGGCCTGGGTGTTCTGTTCCTGCGCGGTTCCCGGCACCAGGTTGGCGCGCGGTACCCGGCGGGGCAGACCGGAGGTGGTGAGACCGCCGGCCTGGGGCTTTTTGGCCCGCTCGGCCTGGCGTACCAGCTCGTCGTTGGGCGAGGTGCGCCAGGAGGAATTGGCGGCCACGCCGTTCGTGCCCGAACCGTTGTTTCCCGAGTCGTTGCCGCCCGAGGGAGCACCGAAGCTGTTGGTGCCCGAGTCGATGGTGCCGAAGCCGCCGGCGCTGGTGCCGTTGATCCCGGAACCGTTCGCTCCGACACCGTTCGTGCCCGAGCCGTTCGCTCCGGAGCCGTTCACACCGGAGCCGTTGGAGGTGTCCCGCCGCGGCATGAGCGGTTCGCGCCGGGGCATCGGCGGTTCCGGCCGACGCGGGGGCTCGAACGAGGACGGCTCGTACCCGGCGGGCTCGGAGCGCGGCGGCTCGAACGCCGACGGGGCCGAGGGCTGCGCGGGGAACCGTGACTCGTCGCGCCGCTCCGGCTCACCGGGCCGCGGACCGCCGTCCTGGGCCGCACCACCCTGCTGCGTGGTGTGGAACCAGTTGGTCTCCAGGTTGTCGTACAGCGGAGTGCTGCCGTCACCGGGACCGGCCGGGGGCAGCGCCTCGGGCTGCGGCTGCGGCGGCAGGCTCGGGGGACGGTAGCCGCCCTCGGAACCGGGCACCGGAGCGGGCGCGGGGGGCCGCGGGGCGTTGAAGTCCTGCTGGCCGCCGAAGTCGGACTGCGGGCGGAAGCCGGACCTGTCGTTCTGGTCCTGCCTGCCGCCGTACTCGCCGTGGTAGCCCGTCGGCGCCGGGGCGTTGAAGTCGGGCCGGGGGAACTGCGCGGTGGCCGCGGCGTCCTGCGGGGCGTTCTGGCCGGGGCGCGGGGCGTTGAAGTCCGGGCGCGGGAACTCCGCCGTGGCGGCGGGGCCCTGCTGCTCGCCGGTCGGGCGGGCGAACTGGCCGGTGGACTCGTGCTCCTCGTGGCCGCGCGGGGCGTCCGGCGAGGGGCGCTGCGCGCCCGACGCCTGGTCGGCGCCCCAGCTGGTGGTCTGCGGGCGCTTGGGCTGCGGGTTGCCCTCAGGCAGCTCGGCGCGCGGGCCGCCGGGCGGCGGAAGCTGCCGGCCGCCGGGGGCGCCGCCCTGCTGGAAGGCGTTCTGGGCACGGCCGCTGAAGCCGTTCTGCCCGCCCTGTCCGTTCTGCCCGCCCTGACCGCCGCCCTGGCCGCCCTGACGGTCCTGGCCCTGGGGCGCGGGGGGCTGGCCGCCGCGGTTCTGCGGCGGGGGACCGAAGGCGTTCTGGGCGAAGACGCTGGGCTGCTGGCCGGTGCCCTGGCGCTGCGGGTCCTGGGGACCGCCGGAGCGCGGGGGGCCCGCCTGCGGACCGCCCTGCGGTCCGCCCGGCGTGCCGCCGTCCCTGGCGGGCAGCGCCGCGCGCGGGCTCGCGCCCGGCCCGACCTGGCCGCGCGGCGCGCCCGCGCCGAGCAGACCGGGGGCGGGCGCCCCGCCGGGGGCCGCGCCGAGGCCGGGCCTGCCGGCCCCGGCCGCGCCGGCGCCGCCGGGCAGCTGGCCGCCGACCGGGGGAGCCTGTACGGGGTTCTGGCCCGGCCGGCCCACCGGGCCCTTCTTGCCGCCCTGGGCGACATCGACCGGCAGCATGACCAGCGCGGTCGTACCGCCGGAGTCGGAGGGGCGCAGCTGGATCCTGATGCCGTGGCGCAGGGACAGCCGGCCGACCACGAACAGACCCATGCGGCGCGAGACCGAGACGTCCACGGTGGGCGGCGAGGCGAGCCGCTCGTTGATCGCCGCGAGGTCCTCGGGCGACAGGCCGATGCCGGTGTCGTGGATCTCCACGAGCACCCGTCCGTCCGGCAGCGCGTGGCCGGTGACCCGGACCTTCGTCTGCGGCGAGGAGAACGACGTGGCGTTCTCCAGCAGCTCGGCGAGCAGGTGTACGAGGTCGTTGACGACGCGCCCGGCGACCTCGGTCGCGGGGACCTGGGCCAGTTCGATGCGCTCGTACTGCTCCACCTCGGAGGCGGCGGCGCGCAGGACGTCGACCAGCGGTACGGGCCTGGTCCAGCGGCGGCCCGGCTCCTCGCCCGCGAGGACGAGGAGGTTCTCGCCGTTACGGCGCATACGGGTCGCGAGGTGGTCGAGCTTGAAGAGGGAGGACAGCTGGTCCGGGTCGGCCTCGCGGGACTCCAGTTCGGAGATGAGCGAGAGCTGACGCTGGATGAGGCCCTGGCTGCGGCGCGAGAGGTTGGTGAACATCGCGTTGACGTTGCCCCGCAGGAGGGCCTGCTCCGCGGCGAGTCGTACCGCCTCGCGGTGCACGTCGTCGAAGGCCGAGGCGACCTTTCCGATCTCGTCCCTGGAGTGCACACCGACCGACTCGACGGAGGTGTCGACGTCCTGCGGGTCGGAGTCGGAGAGCTGCTTGACCAGCTCGGGCAGCCGGTCCTGGGCGACCCGGGTCGCCGTGTCCTGCAGCCGCCGCAGCGAGCGGATCATGGAGCGGGCGACCACGAAGGCGCCGACCAGCGAGACACCGAGCACGAGGAGGATCACGGCGCCGTTGATGAGCGCGTCGCGCTGTGAACTCTCGCGCAGCTCGCGGGCCTTGGCCTCCATCTCGCCCAGCAGCGTGGCCTCGATGTTCTTCATCGCGGCGATGCGGGTGGACGCCTGGTCGGTCCAGTCCAGGTACGAGCGGTTGGGCTGCGAGGCGAGCCCGTCCTGCCGGTCGAGCACCCGGTCGGCGTACTTCTCCGACGCCTGGATCTCGGGGCTGCCCTGGCCGTTGAGCGGGGCCATCAGCGCCTCGGCGTCGCCGCCCATGGCCTCGTACAGCGCGCGGAAGGAGGTGAGCGCGTTGCGCTCCTTCTTCGCGGCGGCCAGACCGTACAGCCGGTCGTTCTCGTTGATCTCGCCTTTGTTCTTCGGGTCGGCGGGCAGCGCGGCGGCGATGATGGCCCGCTGGATGGACGCGTACTCCTTGGCGGAGGAGAACGCGGCCAGCGCGCGGGTCCGCTTGATCATGTCCGGGTTGCTGGTCGCCTGGGCCATGTCCTGGGACAGGCTCAGCAGGGAGTCGATCAGTCCGCTGTACGCGTCGACGGTCAGCGAGTGCGCGTCCGAGTTGTACGCGTCCTTGCGGATGTCGTTGATGCCGTTGACCTGGGTGGCGATCTGGTTGACGTTCGAGCGGATGCTCTCCAGCGCCTGGTCGCCATCGGTGTTGCCGATGTCGACCGTGGTGTCGAGGAAGCCCTTCTTCGCCCGGTCGGTCTTGGTCCGGCGGTCCTGGACCCGGAAGTCCTTGGCGGTGGCGCCGTTGGTGAGGGGGCCGGCCGACTCGTCGCGCTCCGCCTGGAGGGCCTGCGCGAGGTTGGTCGCCTCCTTCGTCATCTTGGTGAGCAGCTGCATGTGCTCCAGCTGCTGCATCTCGTTCAACGAGTCGTTGATACGGAGGCCGCCCAGTGTGGTCGCGGCGACCACCGGGAGGGTCAGCAGCGCCACCAGGCGGGTGCTGATGCGCCAGTTGCGCAGGGCTACCCGCGAGCCGGGATCGGTGGGGTCCTTGACCTTCGCCCCGGGCTGGTCGGCGGCGGCGTCGTGCCCCGCGGGCGCCGCGCCGGGAGGACCGCCTCGGCCGCCGCTGTCGCCCGAGGGCGCCGGGCCCGGGTTCTGGGTGTGCTGGGGCGAGGAGCCGCGGTCGGTTCCGCTGCGGGGCTCCTGCTCCGCCGCAGCGCTGCTATCCCTCTTGAAACGTCCCTGCACTAGCGTCGCAACCTCTGGACCAGGCGTCCCCCCGCGAACGGGAGAACGGTGTCGGCGTCGTGGGGCGCAGAACGCTCCCCATGGTGGTCGTGAGTGACCGGCGCTTGCTCCCCTTCCCCGCCGCCGCTCGGCGCTGCGTTGCGCCCTTGCGCGCCGGACCTGAAACCCGCGGCGGTGGGGGGAATTCCAGCACAGTGCAGGATCTCCAACAAGGCCGGAGGGCACGGCTGTGACGGGGATGACACGGCGTGAGCGCCGGATCACCAGCCGTAGAAAGCGTTCACGGAGGAAAGGGACTTTTATTGACGACCCGCTTACGGGTAGGGGGTGTCCCAGTCCTCATGATCAACAGCGGAATGCACCGTTCAGTAAGGCAATGTCCGTTTCCAAGGTCACGTGCGACCACCCGTAATGCGGCGAATGTCCGTCGATTCGTGAGCAAACTCACACGGTGATCGCCCATGGATCCCGGCCGTGACGGGGAATGGGATGTCTAGCCTGGCGCTTTACAGGGATGGCATATCCGACAACCGGCGCTCCCGCGCCCGTACTCCGACAGGGTCTGACACCACAGATGAAGACGACGATGATGTTCCGAGCCACCGCGAACCCCCGCCGCACCACGCTGGCGCACGTCGAGGACGCGGAAGAACTGGTACCCGCGGAGCGCCCGGAACATGCGGCCACCCTGCCGACCCGCACCGCCAACCCCCGCCGCACCACGCTCATGGTCGCCCCCACCGCCCAGTAGGCCCACCCGGTTCCACGGGTCCCGCCCCGCGCGCACTCATACGTGGGGGTGGCACCCGGCGTTCAGTACCCGGCGTTCGGCGTGCCCCTCGACGGCGCCCGGCGGACCGCGAGACGGCCCCCTGCCGCGCGTTAGCCTGGAGCGTCAGTCTCCGGACCAGCGAGCAAGTGAGGGGCGACAGCATCCCGTGCGCATCGCCAGATTCTCCATCGACGGCAATGTCGCCTTCGGCGCGGTCGAGGGCGAAGGCAGCGGCGACTCCGCCGGCCTCGTCCTCGACATCATCAAGGGCATTCCGTACTCGGACTTCGAACTCTCCGGGACCAAGGTCCCGCTGAGCAAGGTACGGCTGCTTCCGCCCGTACTGCCCAACAAGGTCGTGGGCTACGCCCGGAACTACCGGGAACACGCGGCGGAGCTGGGCAACGAGGTCCCGCCCGCCCCGTTCGCCTTCTTCAAGCCCACCACCGCGGTGATCGGCTCCGGCGACGCGATCGAGTACCCGGCGTTCTCGAACGACGTCAGTTACGAGGCCGAACTCGCCGTCGTCATCGGCCGGATGTGCCGCGAGGTGCCGCGCGAGCGCGTCAAGGACGTCATCTTCGGCTACACCTGCGCCAACGACGTCACCGCGCGTGACACCCAGAAGAGCGAGAAGCAGTGGGCCCGCGCGAAGGGCTTCGACACCTCGTGCCCGCTCGGCCCCTGGGTGGAGACCGCACTCGACCCCTCCGACGTGACCATCCAGTGCACGGTCAACGGCGAACAGCGCCAGCTGGGCCGTACCAGCGAGATGGTCAACTCCGTCGAGGACCTCATCGTCAACATCACCGAGGCCATGACCCTCCTTCCGGGCGACGTCATCCTCACGGGCACCCCTGCCGGGGTCGGCCCCCTCAGCGTCGGCGACGAGATCGCCGTCACCATCGAAGGCATCGGCACTCTCACCAACAGGGTGATCAAGCGTGGCTAGCGCACACTCCGGCACGGACAGCACCGTCCGGGTCCGTTTCTGTCCCTCCCCGACCGGCAACCCCCATGTGGGACTGGTCCGCACCGCCCTGTTCAACTGGGCGTTCGCCCGCCACCACGGCGGCACCCTGGTCCTGCGCATCGAGGACACCGACGCGGCGCGCGACTCCGAGGAGTCGTACGGCCAGCTGCTCGACTCGCTGCGCTGGCTCGGGCTCGACTGGGACGAGGGCCCCGAGGTCGGCGGCCCGCACGCGCCGTACCGGCAGTCCCAGCGGATGGACGTCTACCGCGACGTCGCCGAGCGGCTGCTCGCCGCCGGGCGCGCGTACCACTGCTACTGCACCACCGAGGAGCTGGACGCGCGCCGCGAGGCCGCCCGCGCGGCCGGCCGGCCCTCCGGGTACGACGGCCACTGCCGCGACCTGAGCGCCGAGCGGAAGGCGGCGTACGAGGCCGAGGGCCGCACCTCCATCGTCCGCTTCCGGATGCCCGACGAGCCGGTCACCTTCACGGACCTGGTCCGCGGCGAGCTGACCTTCACCCCGGAGAACGTGCCGGACTACGGCATCGTCCGGGCCAACGGCGCCCCCCTCTACACGCTCGTCAACCCGGTCGACGACGCGCTGATGGAGATCACCCACGTCCTGCGCGGCGAGGACCTGCTCTCCTCCACCCCGCGCCAGATCGCCCTCTACCGGGGGCTGATCGAGCTGGGCGTCGCCAAGGACATCCCGGCGTTCGGGCACCTCCCGTACGTCATGGGGGAGGGCAACAAGAAGCTCTCCAAGCGTGACCCGCAGGCGTCCCTCAACCTCTACCGGGAGCGCGGCTTCCTGCCGCAGGGGCTGCTCAACTACCTCTCCCTGCTGGGCTGGTCGCTCTCGGCGGACCGCGACCTGTTCTCCATGAAGGAGATGGCCGCCGCGTTCGACATCGCGGACGTCAACGCCAACCCGGCGCGCTTCGACCTGAAGAAGGCCGAGGCGATCAACGCCGACCACATCCGGCAGCTGGACACGGCCGCGTTCATCGAGGCGTGCGCCCCGTGGCTGAAGGCCCCGTACGCGCCCTGGGCGCCGGAGTCCTTCGACGCCGCCGCCTTCGCGGAGCTGGCGCCGCTGGCCCAGACCCGGGTCACGGTCCTCTCCGACATCACCGCCAACGTCGACTTCCTCTTCCTCGACGAGCCGGTGACGGACGAGGCGTCCTGGGCCAAGGCCATGAAGCCGGGCGCCGACGCGCTGCTGGCCACCGCCCGTACGAAGATCGCCGCGGCCGAGTGGCACGCCGAGGCGCTCAAGAACGCGGTCCTGGCGGCCGGCGAGGAGCACGGCCTCAAGCTCGGCAAGGCCCAGGCACCGGTCCGGGTCTCGGTCACGGGCCGCACGGTCGGCCTGCCGCTCTTCGAGTCCCTGGAACTGCTGGGCCGCGAGCGCACGCTGTCCCGGATCGACGCGGCGCTGGCCAGGCTCGCGGCGTGAGGACCTGACGCGCAACGCGTGCCGCGAGGGGCGGGCTCCCGGGCGGGAGACCCGCCCCTTCCGTCGCCCCGGAAGCGCACGTACGCAGGCATGTTTACTCGTTTTGGAGCGCCGTCCACGATCAGGTAATGTTCTTCCTGCGCCGCCCGGGAAGGCCGAAAGGCCCGGCCGGGAAGCGCAAGCCGGAACAGCGCCCCAGCAGGGGTTCGGTTTTGGTGGGCTATGGTGTAATTGGCAGCACGACGGTTTCTGGTTCCGTTAGTCTAGGTTCGAGTCCTGGTAGCCCAGCGCAGATGTTTCTGCAACGCCCCCGTTGTGTAGCGGCCTAGCACGCTGCCCTCTCACGGCAGTAGCGCCGGTTCGAATCCGGTCGGGGGTACAGATCCTTCTCTCCGACGTCCTCGGGTCGCACCCGGATACGTTGATGCAGGATCGCTAGGGCCCCCGTTGTGTAGCGGCCTAGCACGCTGCCCTCTCACGGCAGTAGCGCCGGTTCGAATCCGGTCGGGGGTACTGGACTGAATAACCCATGGGCTATGGTGTAATTGGCAACACGGCGGTTTCTGGTTCCGTTGTTCTAGGTTCGAGTCCTGGTAGCCCAGCGCAGATGTTTCTGCAACGCCCCCGTTGTGTAGCGGCCTAGCACGCTGCCCTCTCACGGCAGTAGCGCCGGTTCGAATCCGGTCGGGGGTACAGAAGAACGACGAGAGAGGCCCTTCCCCACCCGGGGGAGGGCCTCTCTCGTCTGTCCAGCGGCCCGCCCGCCCTCAACCGCCGCCGCCGAAGCGCCTGTTGGACTCCTCCGCCTCCGCCAGTCGACGCAGGCCCAGCAGGACCGGCTCGTACAGCACCGTCAGCGCCACCGCCGCCTCCACCTGGCCGGCGCCCGGCTCGTACCGCTCCACCATGTCCAGATCGACCGCGCCCAGGTCGGCGGCCGAGCGCGCGTACGCCAGCAGATCCGCCGGCGCGCACGGATAGCCCGTCCGCGACAGCCCCGCCACCGCGTCCACCAGCATGCGGTACGCGGGAGAGCTGTCGCCCTCCGCACGGCTGAACGTCCAGCCGATCCGCTCCAGCGCCTCGTCCACGGCCCGCGTCGCCTCCTCCCGCACCTCGTCGGGGCCCTCGCCGTCCCCCGCCGGGCCGGGCGAGCCGTGCGGCAGCGCCCAGACCGCCGCCCCGATGCGCTTGTGGCGGTCGAGCGACTCGTCCTCCACCGCCACCAGCACCTCACGCGCCGTGGCCACCGGCATCCGGCCCACCTGGATCAGCGCCCGCACCAGCCGCAGCCGCCGCAGGTGGTCCTCGTCGTACTCGGCCTGGGTGGCGCTCACCCGGCGGCCCGGCCGCAACAGCCCCTCGCGCAGGTAGTACTTGATCGTGGCGGTGGCCACCCCACTGCGTTCACTCAGCTCCGCCATGCGCACGTGCTTGCACCTTTCCCTGGAGAGTGTCACTATCCAAGCATGGATAGTGGAGCTATCCAATGTGTGGGTGACATCACGACGAAGGGGACCGGTATGCCCGAGAAGCCGATCAAGGGGCGGATGACCGCACGCGCGGACGGGGAGGTGACCGTCTTCCTCATCGGGATGCGTATCAACAAGTTCCGCGCGCCGCGCGACTGGTGGCCGGTGGCCAGGGCGATGCCGCGCATGCTCAAGGAGCTGTCGCGGGAGGAGGGCAGCGGCCTGATCGGGGCGCGCACACTGATCGGCGGGCCCCGGCTGATCTACGTCGTCCAGTACTGGGACTCGAAGGAGAGACTGCTGGCCTACGCGTCGGCCGCCGACGGGGCGCACCGCCCGGCCTGGGCGGCCTTCAACCGCAGGCTGCGGGAGGCGCACGGCGGGGTGGGGTTCTGGCACGAGACCTACGCCGTACCGGCGGGGTCCTACGAGAACGTCTACGTCGACATGCCGGAGTTCGGTCTCGGGAAGGCCACCGGCGTGGTCCCGGTGGGCCGACGCGGGGAGAGCGCCGCCGAGCGGCTCGCCGCACGGGGGTGATCCGGGGTGGCCGCTGCGGCGCTGGAGCGGCCTTCCGGTGTCCGTGCTGGGCGGCGGCTCAGCTCGTGCGGCGCAGGGCCTCGCTCAGCCGCCCCGCCGCGTCGATCACCGCCTGTGCGTGCATACGGCCCGGGTGCCGGCTGAGTCGCTCGATCGGTCCTGAGACCGAGACCGCGGCGACCACCCGGTTCGACGGGCCGCGCACCGGCGCCGAGACCGAGGCCACCCCCGGCTCCCGCTCGCCGATCGACTGGGCCCAGCCCCTGCGCCGTACGCCCGAGAGCGCCGTCGCGGTGAAACGGGCGCCCTGAAGGCCCCGGTGCAGCCGCTCCGGCTCCTCCCAGGCCATCAGGATCTGGGCCGAGGAACCGGCTTTCATGGTGAGCGTCGAGCCCACCGGCACGGTGTCCCGCAGTCCGGAGAGCCGCTCCGCCGCCGCCACACATATCCGCATCTCGCCCTGGCGGCGATAGAGCTGCGCGCTCTCGCCGGTCAGGTCCCGCAGATGCGTGAGTACGGGTCCGGCCGTGGCCAGCAGGCGGTCCTCACCGGCCGCGGCGGCCAGCTCGGCCAGCCGCGGACCGAGGATGAACCGGCCCTGCATGTCCCTCGCCACCAGTCGGTGGTGTTCCAGTGCCACGGCCAGTCGGTGGGCCGTGGGCCGTGCGAGCCCGGTCGCCGCGACCAGCCCGGCGAGGGTGGCCGGACCGGACTCCAGGGCGCTCAGTACCAGAGCAGCCTTGTCGAGAACGCCGACGCCGCTAGAGTTGTCCATGAAACGATACTCGCGTCTCACTCTGTGAAACGCAAGTTCAATTTCCCGGGGAACTTGCCAACCTGTATGTACGGGCTCGCGGACCATCGGGCCCCAGCCGACGTCCGGTGCGTGGGGTACGGACGTAGGCCCACACATCTCTAGGAATGCCGGCCGCCAGAGGCCGGCCGGAGGGAAAGCGATGGGTAGGACACTCGCGGAGAAGGTCTGGGACGACCATGTCGTCCGGCGCGCCGAGGGCGAGCCCGACCTCCTCTTCATCGATCTGCACCTGCTGCACGAGGTGACCAGCCCCCAGGCGTTCGATGGACTGCGCAAGGACGGCCGGCCCGTCCGGCGGCTCGACCTCACCATCGCGACCGAGGACCACAACACCCCGACGCTCGACATCGACAAGCCGATCGCGGACCCCGTCTCCCGGGTCCAGTTGGAGACGCTGCGCAAGAACTGCGCGGAGTTCGGCGTACGGCTGCACTCGCTCGGCGACGTCGAGCAGGGTGTCGTCCATGTCGTGGGCCCGCAGCTGGGACTGACCCAGCCCGGCACCACCGTGGTCTGCGGCGACAGTCACACCTCCACCCACGGTGCCTTCGGCGCGCTGGCGTTCGGCATCGGCACCAGCCAGGTCGAGCACGTGCTGGCCACCCAGACGCTGCCGCTGGCCCGGCCCAGGACCATGGCCATCACGGTCGAGGGCGAACTGCCCGCCGACGTCACCGCCAAGGACCTGATCCTCGCCGTCATCGCGAAGATCGGCACCGGCGGCGGCCAGGGCTACATCCTCGAATACCGGGGACCGGCCATCGAGAAACTCTCGATGGAGGCCCGGATGACCATCTGCAACATGTCCATCGAGGCCGGTGCCAGGGCGGGCATGATCGCCCCGGACGACATCACCTTCGACTACCTCAAGGGCCGCGACCACGCCCCCGCGGGCGAGGAGTGGGACGCGGCGGTCGCCTACTGGCGCACCCTGCGCACCGACGACGACGCGGTCTTCGACGCCGAGGTCCTCGTCGACGCCTCCGCGCTCGCCCCGTTCGTCACCTGGGGCACCAACCCCGGCCAGGGCGCCCCGCTGTCCGCGCGGGTCCCCGACCCGGCTTCGTACGAGGACGCTTCGGAGCGGAACGCCGCCGAAAAGGCCCTGGAGTACATGGGGTTGACCGCCGGACAGCCGCTGCGCGACATCAAGGTCGACACCGTCTTCGTAGGCTCCTGCACCAACGGCCGTATCGAGGACCTGCGCTCGGCGGCCTCCCTGCTGGACGGCCGCAAAGTCGCCGACGGGGTACGGATGCTGATCGTCCCCGGCTCGGTACGGGTCGCCCTCCAGGCCGTCTCCGAGGGGCTGGACAAGGTCTTCACCGCCGCGGGCGCCGAATGGCGGCACGCGGGCTGTTCGATGTGTCTGGGCATGAACCCCGACCAACTCGCGCCCGGCGAGCGTTCGGCGTCCACCTCCAACCGCAACTTCGAGGGCAGGCAGGGCAAGGGCGGCCGGACCCATCTGGTCTCGCCGCAGGTCGCCGCCGCCACCGCGGTACTGGGCCATCTGGCCTCGCCCGCCGATCTGTCCGACGCCGATGCCACCGGCCGTACGCCCGCTGGAGCGCGATAACCATGGAAGCCTTCACCACGCACACCGGTCGCGCCGTCCCGCTGCGCCGCAGCAACGTCGACACCGACCAGATCATCCCGGCCCACTGGCTCAAGAAGGTCACCCGCGACGGCTTCGAGGACGGGCTCTTCGAGGCATGGCGCAAGGACGCCTCGTTCGTCCTCAACCGGCCCGAGCGCGCCGGGGCCACGGTGCTGGTCGCCGGACCCGACTTCGGCACCGGCTCGTCGCGCGAACACGCCGTGTGGGCGCTGCAGAACTTCGGCTTCAAGGCCGTGATCTCGTCCCGGTTCGCCGACATCTTCCGCGGCAACTCGCTCAAGAACGGCCTGCTGACCGTGGTGCTGGAGCAGTCGGTCGTGGACGCCCTCTGGAAGATCACCGAGAGCGACCCCCGGGCCGAGGTCACCGTCGACCTGGAGGACCGCCAGGTTCGCGCCACTGCCCCTGACGGAGCAACGCTTGTGGCCGATTTCGAGCTTGACGAGAACGCCCGCTGGCGGTTGCTGAACGGGCTGGACGACATCAGCCTCACCCTTCAGAACGAAGCCGACATCGCCGCGTACGAGGCCGTCAGGCCGTCCTTCAAACCGCGCACGATTACCGCCTGATCAGCGCTTTTCCCCTCCTGCACCCCCTGCCTTCGGGCAGGGGGTGCAGTTGCTTGTTGAGCCCCCGTCGGGCGACAACTCGCCCCAGATGGCACAATCGGCGCATGGAACGCGACAACCAACTCAAGCTTTACGGGTTGGTCGCCGAACAACTCAAAGAAGCGCACGCGACGGTGCGTGCACTGCAGGTCCCGGACGGCGTGCGCAAGGCGCTCTCCCGGAAGCTGCTCGTCATCACGGCGGCGGCGAAACACGATCTCCCGGACGCGGCAAGGCGTCTGGACCGCTTGATGAAGGACCTCGACGAGGGTCGTTTTCCCGAAGGTGACTGACCTCCGCGGAACTCCACCAGGTCGACTTCGTTGCGGCACTAGGGTGATTAGCCCGTTTCGTGTTTGATTTGCGGTATATATCTGCCTAACGTGCGAAAAAGCTTGAACACTTTCGTTCTGGCAATGTCTCCGAAGGGGAAGACGTGAACAAGGCACAGCTCGTAGAAGCGATCGCCGACAAGGTCGGCGGCCGCCAGCAGGCCGCGGACGCGGTCGACGCGGTACTCGACGCGATCGTCCGCGCGGTCGTCGCGGGGGACCGGGTCTCGGTGACGGGCTTCGGCTCGTTCGAGAAGGTCGACCGCCCGGCCCGTTACGCCCGTAACCCGCAGACCGGCGAGCGGGTCCGGGTCAAGAAGACCTCGGTGCCGCGCTTCCGCGCCGGTCAGGGCTTCAAGGACCTGGTCAGCGGCTCGAAGAAGCTCCCCAAGAACGACGTGGCTGTCAAGAAGGCCCCCAAGGGCAGCCTCTCGGGCGGATCTTCCAGCCGTACCACCGTGAAGGCGGCGGCGAAGAAGGCCACCGCCAAGAAGGCCACGGCGAAGAAGGCGGCGGTCAAGAAGACCACGGCCGCCAAGAAGACCACGGCGAAGAAGACCACCGCCAAGAAGACCAGCCCGGCGGCGAAGAAGACCACGGCGAAGAAGGCCACGGCCACCGCCACGGCCAAGAAGGCCACGGCGAAGAAGACCGCGCCGGCCAAGAAGACGACGGCCAAGAAGGCCCCCGCCAGGAAGGCCACCGCGCGCACCACCACGGCGAAGAAGACCGCCGCCAGGAAGTAGCGGCAGAGCAGAGGATGTAAAACAGGGCCACACGCGCCGGGCCGGGCTCCCCTCGGGGAGCCCGGCCCGCGGCGTTCGCGGCGCCCGCCGAGGGCGCCGCGGGCCTCAGAGCGTCTGGAGCGTCACCAGCGTGACGCGCAGCGAAGCGCCCTCTCCCTCGGTCTCGATCCGCACCCGCTGACCCGGCCGGAGCAGCCGCAGCCCGCCCGCGTCGAAGGCCGCCGCGTCGAACTCCACCGGAGTGCCGTCGTCCAGCAGCACACTTCCGGTGCGGGTCTCGGATTCATAGGTGTACGAGGTCGCCTGCATGACCGCAGCGTATCGGTCCGCGCGCCCTCGCGTTCCGGCCGCTCAGAGCCCGGAAGGCCGGGCCGCCGGGCGCTCGTCCCCGGCACGGCGGGACGCGGTGAACGTCCCCAGTCCCAGCAGCGCGGCCACCGAAAGATCGTCGCCCGTATCCACGTCGCGCCGTACGGAATCCACCCCGGCCAGCTCGATTTCCACCGCGCCCGACAACAAATGCCGGTGCCTGGAGGGCCCCCCGAAAGCCGGATTCAATTCCGCCCCCGGCGCCGCCGCCAGCAATGTCGTACCGATTCCGGCGGCGTCCGCGAGAAAGGCCCGGCGGAAAGCGCCGGCCGCGGTCAGCACCCGGTCCAGCTCCCGGGGGCGCAGCGCGGGCAGATCCGCGTTGAGCGCGGCCACCGCCGCCCGCGGTCTGGCCGCCCTGACGGCCCGCGCGCCGTGTGCCAGCGCCGCGTTGAGACCGTCCGCGGGGGTGTCGGGCACGACGCGCGCGCCCAGCGCGGTCAGCTCCTCGGCCGCCGCCGGATCGTCGGTGACGACCACCACATCGCGGACCGCGGCGCAGGCCAGGGCGGCGGCCACCGTGTCCTGCGCGAACGCCAGGGCCAGCCGGGGGCGCGGCGCGTCCCCGACGGAGGCGGCGAGCCTGCTCTTGGCCAGCCGCAGCGGCTTCAGCGGAACGACCAGGGACCAGCGGGCTGTCGGGTCGGTGTCCGTGGCGAACTCTCCGTCCATGCGTAGCGGCCTTCCATTGTCGCCCGGCGCCCCGGGCGACGCCCTCCCGGCCCATCGCCCCTGAGCGGGAAGTGAGGCGTACCGTGTTCTCGACAGAGCGGGGAACCGGGCCCACACTTGATCCCCGGCAGCCGGGCGTGCAGCCGGGCGAGAAGAGGAAGGTGTCCGAGTGTTCCGCCGCAGAATCGGCTTCTGGTACCGCCTTGCGGCGGTCATCGCGAAACCGCCGCTGATCGTACTGCTCAAGCGGGACTGGCAGGGGGCGGAGCACATCCCGGCCGAGGGCGGATTCATCACCGCGGTGAACCACAATTCCTACATCGACCCGTTCGCCTATGCGCACTTCCAGTACAGCACGGGACGCGTTCCGCGCTTCCTCGCGAAGAACAGCCTATTCACCTCGGGATTCATCGGCGCGGTGATGCGCGGTACGGGCCAGATCCCCGTCTACCGCGAGAGCACCAACGCGCTCAGCGCCTACCGGGCCGCCATCGACGCCGTCGAGCGCGGTGAGTGCGTGGCCTTCTACCCCGAGGGCACCCTGACCCGCGATCCGGCGCAGTGGCCGATGACCGCCAAGACCGGGGTGGCCAGGGTCGCGCTCCAGACGCGCTGCCCGGTCGTCCCCGTCGCGCAGTGGGGCGCCAACCTGCTGCTGGCTCCCTACGCCAAGAAGCCCGAGATCCTCCCGCGCAAGACGCACCGGGTGCTGGCCGGACCGCCGGTCGACATCTCGCGCTACTACGACGAGGAGATCACCCCCGAATTGCTGCGCGAGGTCACCGAGGTCATCATGGCCGCGATCACGGAACTGCTCGCCGAACTGCGCGGGGAGCCGGCGCCCGCCGCCCCGTACGACCATCGCGAGGCCAGGGCGGAACAGCGGCGCAAGGCCGCGGAAGAGGGGTCCAAGTGACGCGGGTCGCCGTATTCGGAGCCGGTTCGTGGGGCACGGCGTTCGCCATGGTCCTCGCCGACGCGGGGTGCGAGGTGACGGTCTGGGGCCGCCGCGCGGACGTCGTCGACTCCATCAACACCGCGCACGCCAACCCGGACTACCTGCCGGGCTTCGAACTGCCCGCGGGCATACGGGCCACGACGGACCCGGCCGAGGCCGCCCGGGACGCCGAGTTCACCGTGCTGACCGTGCCGTCGCAGACCCTGCGCGCCAACCTCGCCGCGTGGGCGCCCGTACTGCCCCGCGACACCGTCCTCGTCTCGCTGATGAAGGGCGTCGAACTCGGCACGGCCAAGCGGATGAGCGAGGTCGTCGAGGAGGTCGCCAAGGCGCCCGCCGAGCGGGTCGCCGTGGTCACGGGACCCAACCTCGCCAAGGAGATCGCGGGCCGGATGCCCGCCGCCGCCGTCGTGGCCTGCCGGGACGAGGCGGTCGCCCGGCGGCTCCAGGCCGCCTGCCACACGCCGTACTTCCGCCCGTACACCAACACCGATGTCGTCGGCTGCGAACTCGGCGGAGCCGTCAAGAACGTCATCGGCCTCGCGGTCGGCATCGCCGACGGCATGGGCCTCGGCGACAACACCAAGGCGTCCCTGATGACCAGGGGACTGGCCGAGACCACCCGGCTGGGCCTCGCCATGGGCGCCGACCCGCACACCTTCTCCGGACTCGCCGGAATGGGCGATCTGATCGCCACCTGTTCCTCGCCGCTCTCCCGCAACCACACCTTCGGCACCAACCTCGGCCGGGGCATGACCCTCCAGGAGACCATCGCGGTCACCAAGCAGACCGCCGAGGGCGTCAAGTCCTGCGAGTCGGTGCTGGATCTGGCGCGGCGCCACGACGTCGACATGCCGATCACCGAGACCGTCGTGGACATCGTGCACAACGGCAAGCCGCCGCTCGTCGCCCTCAAGGAACTCATGTCGCGCAGCGCGAAGCCCGAACGCCGCTGACTCGGCGGCCACCTACGCTGACTCCGGCCGCCTCCAACGGGTACTCTCATCGCGATATGAGCAGCGAGAACTCCTCCCACAGCCCTGAGCAGCAGCTCCGCAAGCCGCGCGTGGCCGTCGTCTTCGGCGGACGTAGCTCCGAGCACGCCATTTCGGTGGTCACGGCCGGCGCCGTACTGCGGTCCATCGACCGTACGAAGTACGACGTCCTGCCCATCGGCATCACCACCGAAGGCCGCTGGGCGCTCACCGCCGACGACCCGGAGCGGATGGCCATCGCCGACCGCGCCCTGCCGAGCGTCGAGCAGATCGCGGAGTCCACGGACGGCACGGTCGTCCTCTCCGCCGACCCCGGCAATCGCGAAGTCGTCTACAGCGAACCGGGCTCGGTGCCCAAGGCGCTCGGCGAGGTCGATGTCGTCTTCCCCGTGCTGCACGGCCCGTACGGGGAGGACGGCACCCTCCAGGGGCTGCTGGAACTCTCCGGTGTCCCGTACGTCGGCGCGGGCGTCCTCGCCTCGGCCGTCGGCCAGGACAAGGAGTACATGAAGCGGGTGTTCACCTCCTTCGGGCTGCCCGTCGGCCCGTACCTGGTGATCCGCCCGCGCGAGTGGGAGCGGGGGGCGGGCTCCGCCGACGACCGGGCCGCCGCCGTCCGCGCGAAGATCGTGGACTTCGCCGGTGAACACGGCTGGCCGCTCTTCGTGAAGCCCGCGCGGGCCGGCTCCTCCGTGGGCATCTCCAAGGTCGACGGCGTCGCGGGACTGGACGAGGCGATCGCCGAGGCGCGCCGCCACGACCCCAAGATCCTGGTGGAGTCGCTGCTGCGCGGTCGCGAGATCGAGTGCGGTGTGCTGGAGTTCGAGGACGGCCCGCGCGCCAGCCTGCCCGCCGAGATCCCGCCCGTCACGGCGCACGACTTCTACGACTTCGAGGCCAAGTACATCGACTCCGCCGCCGGGCTCGTCCCCGCGCCGCTCACCGAGGAGCAGACGGCGGAGGTCCGGCGGCTCGCCGTCGAGGCGTTCGACGCGGCTTCCTGCGAGGGGCTGGTCAGGGCCGACTTCTTCCTCACCGAGGACGGCGAGTTCGTCATCAACGAGATCAACACGATGCCGGGCTTCACCCCCATCTCCATGTACCCGCGCATGTGGCAGGAGAGCGGGGTCGGCTACGCGGAGCTGATCGACCTTCTGATCCAGGCGGCGCTGCGCCGTTCCACCGGCCTGCGCTGAGCGGCGGCCGGTCGGCGGTCTGGCCGGTTCAACGGTCTGGCCGGTTCAAGGGTCTGGCCGGTTCAGCGGCCGGGCGGGCTCGGCGGACGCGCGGGTTCAGAGGCTGGAGGGGATCGTCTCCTCGACGGGCGCGGCCAGCGCGGCGAGCGGGGTGGAGTCATGGGTGAAGCGCTCGTCCATGGTGACCTCCACATACGTCTCGCGGTACGTCGTGGTGAAGCGGGGCCCCGAGTCCCGTTCCTCCAGCATCCAGTTGACGCCGTTCGCCTCCACACCCTGCGCCTGCGGGTCGCTCATCCGCTCGGGCCGGGGGACCCCGCACCGCAGGACGATCGCGCCGTCGCCCCAGCCCGCGGTCAGCTCCGAGCGCGGGCGCGGATCGCTCCTGGCCAGCTCCGCGAGGGTCTTGGGCAACTCCTTGTGCAGCGCGCGGCACAGCGCGGTCTCCCGCGCGGTGGGGGTGGGAACCGTCACGGACGGCGGGCCGTCCGTGCTGGAACAGGCCACCGCTGTCGACAGAAGGGCGACGGCGGTCATACGGGCGGCGAGAAGGCCGGATAGCCTGCGGCGGGAACGTAGCACCGGTCAAGCGTAGACGGCGGCCGTCCGGGGCCGGCCGCCACGTGCGGGGTGGGAGAGGGAGCACGGCGAAGCCATGGTGAGCGACGACAGCGGCGTGTGCCGCGCGTACCGTCCCCGTGGAGCCGCCGTGCCCGTGCCCGTCCGGCTAGAGATGTACCACCGGGCAGGTCAGGGTGCGGGTGATGCCTTCCACCTGCTGGATTCTGGCGACGACCATGCGCCCCAGTTCATCGACGGTGTCGGCCTGTGCGCGCACGATCACGTCGTACGGGCCTGTGACGTCCTCGGCCTGGATGACTCCCGGAATCTTCGCGATGGTCTCGGCGACGGCCGTCGCCTTGCCCACCTCGGTCTGAATAAGGATGTACGCCTGTACCACGGAACCTCCAGGGCGGCCACGAGGATCATGTGGGGTGGAAAGAGACGCCACGGTATCGCGTCGCCGAGGACCGCGGGGAGACCCGCGGGCCCGGTGGCGCCCGACGGGTGGCATACGCGGGACGAAGTTGACGCGGGGCATGACGGAACCGACAGCAGTGCAGGACCGCGACCGCAGGCGCGGCCGGTGAGGAGAGGGGAGACTCGGTGAAGGGAACCGTGGGCGAGTTGGGGGAGTTCGGGCTCATCAGAGAACTCACCTCCCGGCTCACCACCACCCCGGCGGTCCGGCTCGGGCCGGGCGACGACGCCGCGGTCGTGGCCGCGCCCGACCGCAGGGTCGTGGCGAGTACGGATCTGCTGCTGGAGGGACGGCACTTCCGGCGTGACTGGTCGACGGCGTACGACGTGGGCCGCAAGGCGGCGGCGCAGAACCTCGCCGACATCGCGGCGATGGGCGCCGTCCCCACCGCGCTGCTGCTCGGCCTGGTCGTCCCGGCCGAACTGCCCGTCACCTGGCCCACCGAGCTGATGGACGGCATCCGGGACGAGTGCCAGGTCGCGGGCGCGGCCGTGGTCGGCGGCGATGTCGTCCGCGGTGACACGATCACCATCGCCATCACCGCGCTCGGCGATCTGCGCGAGCACGAACCGGTGACCAGGTCGGGCGCCAGGCCCGGCGACGTGGTCGCCTACACCGGCTGGCTGGGCTGGTCGGCGGCGGGCCACGCGGTGCTCTCGCGCGGATTCCGCTCGCCGCGCGCCTTCGTCGAGGCGCACCGCAGGCCGGAGCCGCCCTACCACGCGGGTCCCGCGGCGGCCGGGCTCGGCGCCACCTCCATGACCGACATCAGCGACGGACTCGTCGCCGACCTCGGCCACATCGCGGAGGCCAGCAAGGTCAGGATCGATCTGCGCTCGGGGCTGATCGACATCCCCTCGCAGATGAACGACATCGGTCAGGCGGTCGGTATCGACCCGTTGCAGTGGGTGCTGACCGGCGGCGAGGACCACGCGATCGTCGCCACGTTCCCGGCGGACACGAAGCTGCCCGCCCGCTGGAAGGTGATCGGCGAGGTCCTCAAGCCGTCGGCGCCGCCGCAGGTGACGGTCGACGGCCTGCCCTGGACCAGCAAGGGGGGCTGGGACCACTTCGGGGACGGCGACGAGGACCGCTGAGCGGCGCGCTTGTAGATTCGGACCATGCCGATATCCGCGTCAGCCGTGCCATCCGCAGGAGAGCGCTCCCCGGGGGCGCCTCCCCGGGTCCTCACCGTCGCCGGATCCGACTCCGGCGGCGGTGCGGGCATCCAGGCCGACCTGAAGACCATGCTGGCGCTCGGCGTGCACGGCATGAGCGTGGTCACCGCCGTCACGGCGCAGAACTCCCTGGGGGTACGGGGCGCCTGGGAGCTGCCGGTGGAGGCGGTACGGGCGCAGTACCGCGCGGTGGTGGACGATATCGGCGTCCAGGCCGTGAAGACCGGAATGCTCTCCTCCGCACCGCTGGTCTCCGCCGTCTCCGAACTCCTCGCCGCGACGGGCGTCCCCGTGGTCGTCGACCCGGTCGGCGTCTCCAAACACGGCGATCCGCTGCTGGCCGCCTCGGCGCTGGAGACCGTGCGGACCGAGCTGATGCCGGTCGCGACCGTCGCCACGCCCAATCTGGACGAAGTGGCGCAGCTCACCGGGGTACGGGTCACGGACGAGGCCGGACTGCGGCGCGCGGCCGGCGCCGTACTCGAATTCGGCCCCCGCTGGGCGCTGATCAAGGGCGGTCATCTGCCGGGCGACGCGGTCGACCTGCTGTACGACGGCACCGAGGAGCACTGGCTGCGCGCCCCGCGCCACGACAACCGGCACACCCACGGCACGGGCTGCACCTTCGCGGCGGCGATCGCCGCCGGGCTGGCCGACGGGCAGGACGTGGTGGCGGCGGTCGTGGCGGCCAAGGAGTACGTGACAGGCGCGATCGCGGGCGGATTCGCGCTGGGGGCCGGGATCGGCCCGGTGGACCACGCCTGGCGCACCCGTACCCGTACCCGTAGCCGTACCCGTGACTGAACCGGAGCGCGCGGGCCGGTTACGGGCACGGGCCGCCGGTTGCGGGTACGGGCCCCGCGAAACGGCACGGCAAAAAGCCGGTCCACCGAGGTGGACCGGCTTTTCAAGGCAACCGCAGGGGCTGCGCTACGACGCAGGCGTCAGCGCGAGACCTTGCCGGCCTTGATGCACGAGGTGCAGACGTTGAGCCGCTTCGGCGTCCGACCGACCACGGCACGCACGCG
Source organism: Streptomyces corynorhini (assembly GCF_003346515.1). Taxonomy (GTDB): domain Bacteria; phylum Actinomycetota; class Actinomycetes; order Streptomycetales; family Streptomycetaceae; genus Streptomyces; species Streptomyces corynorhini. The sequence goes on along the minus strand of NZ_QQNA01000006.1, from coordinate 43,715 downwards.
CTGGATGTTCGGGTTCCAGCGACGGGACGTACGGCGGTGCGAGTGGGAAATGCTGTTGCCGAAGCCCGGCCCCTTGCCGCAGACGTCGCAGTTGGCAGCCACGGGTCACTCCAAAGACTTCAGATGCTCGTACAGAGAAATCCGGCGTGGCTCGAATCAATGACTGATGTGGCGTTGCCGGAGGATTGGCCCGACTCTCATCGGGCAACCGCAGCAGCATACAACGCCTGCCTCGGTACAAGAAAACTACCATGACGCCGGTCGCCCCCGTTCCGCCGGTGGTCCGCCGCCCACCGGGAACAGGCGGGGTTACCGGCGGCTACCCTGCGGTTCGGGCAGGCTCGCAGCCCGTGCCACGGCCGCTCAAGGAGGACCCCCGGTGCCGCAGACCCTCGATGCCGCAGCCGTGCGGAGCTGGTGCTCGCTGGCGCTCGACGCCCTCGGCAGGGAACGCGAGGAGATCGACGCGATCAACGTCTATCCGGTCGCGGACGGCGACACCGGCACCAACCTGTATCTGACCGTGGAGTCCGCCGCCCAGGCCGTGGAGGCGGTCTTCGCCGCGCACGCGACGCGCGCCACCGCGCCGGAGCCCACGCCCGCCGACGCCGTCCGGGCCATGGCACACGGGGCGCTGATCGGCGCCCGGGGGAACTCGGGCACGATCCTCGCCCAGTTGCTGCGCGGAATGGCCCAGGTCCTCGCGCCGACCGGCTCCGGTGACGGGGATCACCCGGATCAGGGCCTCGCCCCGGCGCTGCGGCGGGCCGCCGAACTCGCCCGCGCCGCCGTCGCCCACCCCGTCGAGGGCACGATCCTCAGCGTCGCCTCGGCGGCGGCGGACGCGGCCGGGGCCACGGACGCGGAGGCCGGTGCGGGCGCCACCGCCCGCGCCGCGTACGCCGGGGCGCGCGCCGCGCTCGCCGCCACCCCGGACCAGCTGGCCGTGCTCGGCCGCGCGGGCGTCGTGGACGCGGGCGGGCGCGGGCTGCTCACCGTGCTCGGCGCGCTCGTACGGGCCCTCACGGGCGAGGTGCCCGCCGCCCCGCCCGTGCGTCACCGGCGCCACGAGGCGCCCGCCCCGCCCGCCCCGGAAGGCGGCGGGCCGGAGGGCGACGGCTCGGAGGGCGGCGGCCCCGCGTTCGAGGTGATCTACCTGCTGGAGGCCGAGGACGCCGCCGTGACACGGCTGCGCGCGCGGCTCGACGCGCTCGGCGACTCCCTCGTCGTGGTGGGCGGCGACGGACTGTGGAACGTCCACGTCCACGTCGACGACGCGGGCGCCGCCGTCGAGGCGGGCGTCGAGGCGGGACGCCCGTACCGCATCCGCGTCACCCACTTCGGCGCCGCCGCCGGACACCCTCCCGAGCAGGTCCAGCGGGCCGTCGTCGCGGTGGTCCCGGGCGAGGGGCTCGCCGGGCTGTGCGCCGAGGCCGGTGCCACCACGGTCCTCGCCCGCCCCGGGGAGCCGCCCGCCAGCGGCGAACTGGTCGAGGCCATCCGGCGCGCCCACGCGCGCGAGGTCGTCCTCCTGCCCAACGACGCGGCGCTGCGCCACACCGCCGCCGCGGCGGCCGAGCAGGCGCGGAGCGAAGGGGTACGGGTCGCCCTGATCCCCACCAGGGCCGCCGTCCAGGGCATCGCCGCGCTCGCCGTGCACCAGCCCGACCGGCGCTTCGACGAGGACGTGGTCGCCATGACCAGCGCCGCCGGAGCCACCCGCTACGCCGAACTGGCCGTCGCCGAACGGCAGTCCTGGACGATGGCGGGCATCTGCCAGGCCGGGGACGTGCTGGGGCTGATCGAGGGCGACGTCGCGGTCATCGGCGCCGACCTCGCCGCCACCGCGGAGGCGGTCCTCACCCGGATGCTGGCGGCCGGCGGCGAACTGGTCACCCTGGTGCTCGCCGAGGACGTGCCGGACACCCTCGCCGACCGGCTGGAGCGGTACGTACGCGAGGGCCATCTGGCCGTCGACACCGTCGTCCACCGGGGCGGCAGGCAGTCCGTACCGCTGCTCGTCGGGGTCGAGTAGCGTCGCGCCGCCCCGCTGTCGGTGGTCCCTGCGAAGATGGATCGCGTGTCCGCGCTGGATGAATCCCTCAAGAAGACGCTCGGCCCCGCCACCGCGAAGGTGATGGCCGAACACCTCGGCCTGCACACGGTCGGCGACCTGCTGCACCACTACCCCCGGCGGTACGAGGAGCGCGGCCAGCTCACCAAGCTGGCCGATCTCCCGCTGGACGAGGACGTCACGGTGGTCGCGCAGGTCGCCGACTCCCGTGTGCTGACGTTCAACGGGGGGCGCGGCAAGCGGCTGGAGATCACCCTCACCGACGGCAGCGGCCGGCTCCAACTGGTCTTCTTCGGCAAGGGAATCCACAAGCCGCAGAAGGACCTGCCGCCCGGCGGCCGGGGGATGTTCGCGGGCAAGGTCTCCGTCTTCAACCGCAAGCTCCAGCTCGCGCACCCCACCTATGTCCCGCTGGGCGGGGACGACGGGGAGGAGGCCGTCGACTCCTTCGCGGGCAAGCTGATCCCGATCTATCCCGCCTGCAAGGGGCTGGAGTCCTGGAAGATCACCAAGGCGGTCGACGCGGTCCTGCCCCGGGCCGTCGAGGCCGTCGACCCGCTGCCGCCCGCGCTGCGCGAGGGGCGCGGCTTCGTCCCGCTGCCCGAGGCGCTGCTCAAGATCCACCGGCCCGGGACCCGGGCCGACATCGAATCCGCCAGGGCCCGGCTGAAGTGGGACGAGGCGTTCGTCCTCCAGGTCGCCCTGGCCCGGCGGCGGTACGCGGACGCGCAGCTGCCCGCCGTGGCCCGTACCCCGGTGGCGGATGGCATCCTCGACGCCTTCGACGCCACGTTGCCGTTCACCCTCACCGAAGGCCAGCGGAAGGTCACCGCCGAGATCTTCGCCGACCTCGCCACCGAACACCCCATGCACCGGCTGCTCCAGGGCGAGGTCGGCTCCGGCAAGACGCTCGTCGCGCTGCGCGCGATGCTCGCCGTGGTGGACGCGGGCGGCCAGGCGGCGATGCTCGCGCCCACCGAGGTCCTCGCCCAGCAGCACCACCGCTCCATCACGGAGCTGATGGGCGCACTGGCCGGGGGCGGAATGCTGGGCGGCGCGGAGAACGCGACGAAGGTCGTGCTGCTCACCGGCTCCATGGGCACGGCCGGGCGGCGCCGGGCCCTGCTCGACCTGGTCACCGGCGAGGCCGGGATCGTGATCGGCACGCACGCGCTGATCGAGGACAAGGTCCGCTTCCACGACCTGGGGCTGGTCGTCGTCGACGAGCAGCACCGCTTCGGGGTGGAGCAGCGCGACGCGCTGCGCTCCAAGGGCAAGCAGCCCCCGCATCTGCTGGTCATGACGGCCACGCCCATTCCGCGTACGGTCGCGATGACCGTCTTCGGCGATCTGGAGACCTCCGTCCTGGACCAACTTCCGGCGGGCCGCTCACCGATCGCCAGCCATGTCGTCCCCTCCCAGGACAAGCCGCACTTCCTGGCCCGCGCCTGGGAGCGGGTGCGCGAGGAGGTCGGCAAGGGGCATCAGGCGTATGTCGTCTGCCCCCGGATCGGCGACGACGAGGACGAGAAGGCCACGGCGAAGAAGAAGACCGCGGCCGACGAGGCGGACAAGCGTCCGCCGCTCGCGGTGCTGGAGGTCGCGCGGGAGCTGGCCGAGGGGCCGCTGGCGGGACTGCGCGTCGAGGTGCTGCACGGCCGGATGGCGCCCGACGACAAGGACGCCGTGATGCGCCGCTTCGCGGCGGGCGAGGCGGACGTCCTCGTCGCGACCACGGTCATCGAGGTCGGGGTGAACGTGCCCAACGCCACCGCGATGGTGATCATGGACGCGGACCGGTTCGGCGTCTCCCAGCTGCACCAGCTGCGCGGCCGGGTCGGCCGGGGTTCGGCGCCGGGCCTGTGCCTGCTGGTCACCGACGCGCCGGAGGCGAGCCCGGCGAGGGGCAGGCTCGGCGCGGTCGCCACCACCCTCGACGGCTTCGAGCTGTCCCGTATCGACCTCGAACAGCGCCGTGAGGGCGACGTCCTGGGCCAGGCACAGTCCGGCGTGCGCTCCAGCCTGCGGATGCTCGCCGTCATCGAGGACGAGGAGATCATCGCCGCCGCCCGCGAGGAGGCCGTCGCGGTGGTGGCGGCCGATCCCGAGCTGACGGGCAGCCCGGAGCTGCGGACGGCGCTGGACGCGCTGCTGGACGCCGAGCGCGAGCAGTTCCTCGGCAAGGGCTGACCTGCCGGGCCGACCGGCACCTCACGTCCCGGTGACGTCCCGGCCCGGGGCGGCGGGCCCTGCCCCGCCGGGGCCCGGCAGGACAGGGTCCGCCGCCCCCGAGGCGCCCGCTGTCCGCCCGTCCTGGGGCGAGGCCCCCTCCGGCGGGGCCTCCTCCCGCCTCCGCAGCGCGAAGGCGCACCAGAGCGCCGCCAGCACCAGGCAGGCGGCCCCCAGAGCGCCGACAAGAGCGGGTTCAGGCCGCTGGCTCAGCGATATGCGCGTGCCCACGAAGGTGAGGAACGAGGCGACAAATCCCGGGGAGTAGACCGGAATCCGGGCGGCGGTGGCACGCAGGACGGCCGCTGTCACCAGACCGATCACGGTCCAGGCGACCAGATACCCCCAGACCGGTCCTGGTGCCGCGAGGGGCAGCCCGTACTCGTCGGGGCCGAGCCGGAACGACGCGGTGAACCATCCGAAGCCCACGCCGAAGCCCGTCACGACCACCGCCCACAGCGCGTGGCGCCACAGCGGACCGTGTCGCACGGTCTCGTCGTCCATGTCGAAGGAATCCTGATGCAGCATCACACTCCTGAGAACCCGGATCGGCGGCCCGACGTTGTCCCGCGGTCGCTTCGTGACCGGATCGACATCTCCGCGCGGGCCGTCGGCGGCCGGAGGACCGGCAACGGTGCGGCGGGGAGCCGGGCGGCACGGGCCGGGCGTCCCCGGTCGGGCGGCGAAGCCAGGGGGTCACCGGTCGGGCCCGCCCGGCCGGTACGCCATATCGTGGGGGGCAGCACACCCGTCCCGCCCGCCACGTGGACGGGACCGCCCGTCCCGCCCACGAACCGAGGACCGACACCCATGACCCGCGTGATCGCCGGTGCCGCCGGCGGACGCCGTCTCGCCGTACCGCCGGGCACCGGCACCCGCCCCACCTCCGACCGCGCCAGGGAGGGCCTCTTCTCCAGCTGGGAGTCGCTCCTCGGCACGCTGGAAGGCCGCCGGATCGCCGATCTGTACGCCGGCTCCGGCGCCGTCGGCCTGGAGGCGCTCTCGCGCGGCGCCGCGCACGCGCTCCTGGTGGAGGCCGACGCCCGCGCCGCCCGTACCGTCCGGGACAACGTGCGGGCGCTCGGACTGCCCGGCGCGGAGGTCCGTACCGGCAAGGCGGAGCAGATCGTCGCGGGACCGCCCCCGCCGACCCCCTACGACCTGGTCTTCCTGGACCCGCCGTACGCCGTCACCGATGACGATCTCCGGGAGATCCTCCTCACACTCCGCTCAGGGGGCTGGCTCGACGGCGATGCGGTCGCCACCGTGGAACGCAGCACAAGAGGCGGGGAATTCGGCTGGCCGCCGGGGTTCGAACCACTGCGCTCCCGTCGCTACGGCGAGGGCACGCTTTGGTACGGTCGCGCCGCCTCTATGTGCGAAGACGCACGATGACCGGACCGGAGAGCGAGGGAATTCAGTTGCGCCGCGCCGTCTGTCCGGGGTCCTTCGACCCCATCACCAATGGACACCTCGACATCATCGCCCGCGCCTCCAAGCTGTACGACGTCGTACACGTCGCGGTGATGATCAACCAGTCCAAGAAGGGCCTCTTCTCGATCGAGGAGCGGATCGAGCTGATCCGTGAGGTGACGGCCGAGTTCGGCAACGTCGAGGTCGAGTCCTTCCACGGTCTGCTGGTGGATTTCTGCAAGCAGCGCGACATCCCGGCCATCGTCAAAGGCCTGCGCGCCGTCAGCGACTTCGACTACGAACTCCAGATGGCCCAGATGAACAACGGGCTCTCGGGCGTCGAGACGCTGTTCGTGCCCACCAACCCCACCTACAGCTTCCTCTCCTCCTCGCTGGTCAAGGAGGTCGCGACCTGGGGCGGTGACGTCTCCCATCTGCTGCCTCCCGCGGTCCACCGGGCCGTCACGGAGCGCCTGGGCCGACGCTGAGGTCTCCGACGGCCCCTCACCGGGTGTCGGCGGGGCGCGAACTGGCCGTACAGTCGTTGCGTCCGTCTCCATACCAGCTGTAGAGAGTGGCGAGCACCCGGTGGACGTGCAGAAGAAGCTCGACGAGATCGTCGACACGGTCGGCAGCGCCCGTTCCATGCCCATGTCGGCGTCCTGCGTGGTGAACCGCGCCGAGCTGCTCGCGCTGCTCGAAGAGGTACGGGAGGCGCTCCCCGGATCGCTCGCCCAGGCACAGGAGCTGCTCGGCGGCCAGGAGCAGCTGGCCGAGCGGGCCCGCCAGGAGGCCGACCGGATCATCGAGAGCGCGCACGCCCAGCGCTCCACCCTGATCTCCGAGACCGCCGTCGCCCGCCAGTCCCAGGACGAGGCCGACCGCATCCTCGCGGAGGCCCGCAGGGACGCCGAGGAGATCCGCGCGGAGGCCGACGACTACGTCGACTCCAAGCTCGCCAACTTCGAGGTCGTCCTCACCAAGACGATCGGCTCCGTGGACCGGGGCAGGGAGAAGCTGCTCGGACGCTCCCCGGGCGGTGCGGCCGGTTACGGCGAGGACGACGACGCGCCCGAGTACAGCTCCGACCCCGAGACTCTGATCCGGCGGGCCGACGAGTACGTCGACGCCAAGATCGGCGCCTTCGAGGCCGTGCTCTCCAAGACGCTCGAAGCCGTCGGCCGCGGCCGGCAGAAGCTGCACGGCCGCACCGAGTCGGACGAGCTGGGCGCGCACATGGCGGCCCAGGACGCGGCGGGCCCGCAGGCCCGCACCAGCGACGCGGACTATCTGGCGGACCTCGCCGGGACACCCCGGGAGCCGTCGCGCGCCGCCGCGCCCGCACAGGTTCCGGCCGAGGTGCCCCCCGCGCCCGTCCGGCAGCCGTACGCCGACCCCGGCTACCCGGGCCAGGACACCGGCTACCAGGACCCCGCCTACGCCCCGGCGGAGCCGGGCTACCAGGACCCGGCGTACGCCGCCGCCGACGCCGGCGGATACCCCGCCTACCAGCAGCAGGACGCCTACGGCTACCAGCAGCAGGACCCGTACGCGTACCAGGGGCAGGAGTACGGGCAGGTCCCGGCGCAGACCCAGGGCTACGCCCCGGACTACGGCTGGCAGCAGACCGGCGCCCCGGCACAGCCCCCGATGCCCGCGCTGCCCCCGGCCCTGCCCGCCGCGCCGCACGCCGTCCCGGGCCAGGGCGGCGACCCGCAGAGCGCGCTGGACGAGACCAGCCTCTTCGACACCAGCATGATCGACATCGAGCAGCTGCGCCGGTACGAACAGGGGCTGTGAGGCCGCGGACCCCCTCCGGGCGCCACCTGGATTGGGCCTACGGCGGCCGGTCCAGTACCCTGGTCCTTCGGCCGCGTGCATATCCGCGGCTCAGGCTGCCCGCTTCGCTCTCGCGACGGTGGCGGCCCTCCTCACGATCCGAAAGCGGGAACAAGCCCTGAACGCGCGCCTCGACCACCTCAACCCCCTCGTGTTCGACACACACGAGCTGGGGCGGCGTCCTGGCGCGCTCAGGAAGGTGACCCGCTCGGTGCCCGCTCCCAAGGACTTCGGTATCGCGGGAGTGATCGGAGCGCCCGAGGGCGCGCCCGTGGCGCTCGACCTCCGTCTCGAATCGGTCATGGAGGGGGTCCTCGTCACGGGCACCGCCCGTGCGTCGGCCGAGGGGGAGTGCGTAAGGTGTCTGGAGCCGCTCAGCCAGGAAGTGGCGGCGGATTTCCAGGAGATGTTCTCGTACCACGAGTCCGACAGCAGGGGCCGCGTCCGCGCGGAACCGGCCGACGACGCCGAGGGCGAGGACGAGGACAGGCTCTACGTCGAGGACGGCCTGTTCGACCTCGAACCCGTGCTGCGTGACGCGGTGGTGCTCGCACTGCCGATGCAGCCGGTGTGCCGGGAGACCTGTGCCGGTCTGTGTTCCACGTGTGGGATCAGGCTGGACGAGAACCCGGACCATCATCACGACGCCGTCGACATCCGTTGGGCGGCACTGCAGGGACTCGCCGAGACCGTCAAGGACGGCGAGAAGGACAACATGGGCGGCGCCGAAGCGGGCGTCGACGAGAAGCAGGAGAAGTAGCCGTGGCTGTTCCGAAGCGGAAGATGTCGCGCAGCAACACGCGCCACCGCCGGTCGCAGTGGAAGGCTGCGGTCCCCAACCTGGTTTCGTGTGAGCGTTGCCAGGAGCCGAAGCTCCAGCACATCGCGTGCCCGAGCTGCGGCACCTATAACAAGCGCCAGGTCCTCGAGGTCTGAGCGGCTGGTGAGAGGCTCAATGTCTGAACTGTCCCCTGCCAAGAAGCAGACAGACAACGTCAGTACAGCCTCGTCCCACACGCTTCTGGAAGGGCGGCTCGGGTATCAGCTCGAGACCGCCCTTCTGGTACGTGCGCTGACCCATCGCTCGTTCGCGTACGAGAACGGCGGTCTGCCCACCAACGAACGGCTCGAATTCCTCGGGGACTCGGTGCTCGGCCTGGTGGTCACGGACACGCTCTACCGGATCCACCCCGACCTGCCTGAAGGCCAGCTGGCCAAATTGCGGGCCGCGGTGGTCAATTCGCGTGCGCTTGCGGAAGTGGGACGCGGCCTCGAACTCGGCTCCTTCATCCGGCTCGGCCGGGGTGAAGAGGGCACGGGTGGCCGGGACAAGGCGTCCATCCTCGCCGACACCCTTGAAGCGGTGATCGGCGCCGTCTATCTGGACCAGGGTCTCGACGCGGCGTCCGAGCTGGTGCACCGGCTCTTCGACCCGCTGATCGACAGGTCCTCGAACCTCGGGGCGGGCCTGGACTGGAAGACCAGTCTCCAGGAACTCACCGCGGCGGAGAGCCTCGGCGTGCCCGAGTATCTCGTCACGGAGACGGGACCCGACCACGAGAAGACCTTCACCGCTGCCGCCCGCGTCGGTGGTGTCTCGTACGGCACCGGCACCGGCCGCAGCAAGAAGGAAGCGGAGCAGCAGGCCGCGGAGTCCGCCTGGCGGGCCATCCGGGCCGCCGCGGACGAGCGGACGGCCGCGGGGGGAACCGCGGCCGAGGCGAAGCCCGGTACCGAAGCGGACGCCGACACCACTTCGGGGGCCTCCGGGCAGGTTCCGCCGGACTCCGGTCCCGAGGACCGGACCCCGGTGGACCCGGCCGGCGCCTGAGCTTCGGCTGCCCTTCCTTCCTGATACGCCCCTCGCGTCGCCTCCGGCGCGAGGGGCGTCTCCCGTTCCCGTATCACCGATGAGGAGCCGACCGCCGTGCCCGAACTGCCCGAGGTCGAAGTCGTCAGGCGTGGACTCGAACGCTGGGTCACCGGCCGTACCGTCGCCGCGACCGAGGTGCTGCACCCGCGCGCGGTACGGCGCCACCTCGCCGGGGGCGAGGACTTCGCGGCCCGGCTGACGGGGCACACCATCGGCGCGGCCCGCCGGCGCGGCAAGTATCTGTGGCTGCCGCTCGCGGACACCGACGCCTCGGTCCTCGGCCACCTCGGGATGAGCGGGCAGCTGCTCGTCCAGCCCGGATCCGCGCCCGACGAGAAACACCTGCGCGTCCGGATCCGCTTCGCCGACGACCTCGCCACCGAGCTGCGCTTCGTCGACCAGCGCACCTTCGGCGGGCTCTCGGTCCACGACAACGCCCCCGACGGGGTGCCGGACGTCATCGCGCACATCGCCCGCGACCCGCTGGACCCGGAGTTCGACGACGCCGCGTTCTTCGCCGCGCTGCGCTCGCGCCGTACGACGGTCAAGCGCGCGCTGCTCGACCAGTCCCTGATCAGCGGCGTGGGCAACATCTACGCGGACGAGGCGCTCTGGCGCGCCAAGCTGCACTACGAACGCCCCACCGCGACGCTCGGCACGCCGCGCGCGGCCGAACTGCTCGGACACGCGCGGGACGTGATGAACGCGGCCCTCGACGCGGGCGGTACCAGCTTCGACGCCCTGTACGTCAACGTGAACGGCCAGTCCGGGTACTTCGACCGGTCGCTGGACGCCTACGGGCGGGAGGACGAGCCCTGCCGCCGCTGCGGGACCCCGATGCGGCGGCGGCCGTGGATGAACCGCTCCAGCTACTTCTGCCCGCGCTGCCAGCCGGCGCCGCGCGCCGCGTCGTAGCGCTCCTGGGCCGAGAGCACCTCGGGCATCCGCTCTTCGAGCAGCGCGATGACGTCCAGCAGCCGCCCGGCGACGTCCCGGCCCAGCGGCGTCAGCTCGTAGTCCACGCGCGGCGGGTTGACCGGCTGGGCCTCGCGGTGGACGAGCCCGTCCCGTTCCAGCGTGTGCAGGGTCTGGGAGAGCATCTTCTCGCTCACCCCGTCCACCCGGCGGCGCAGCTCGTTGAAGCGCAGCCGACCGTGGCACAGGGCGCCGAGCGTCAGCGAGCCCCAGCGGCCGGTCACGTGTTCCAGGGTGCGCCGCGAGGGACACCCCCGGGCGAAGACGTCGAAGCCGGGGAGGTCGCGGTCGGCGGGATGACCGTCCATATCGGTCACCTTACAACCGAAAGCGCCACCTCATGGATGGCGCTTTCGGGCGGTGAGCGGCGTATGGGCCGGAAGGTGCTGGGTCGGAAACCTCAAAAACCTCAGAAACCTCAGAAACGTCAGAAACGTCAGAATCCGAAGTCCTGGGTCCACCACGGACCGCCCGCGCCGGTGTGCACGCCGACGCCGAGCCGCGTGTAGTCGCAGTTCAGTATGTTCGCGCGGTGGCCGTCGCTGTTCATCCACGACTCCATCACCGCCTGCGCGGTGGCCTGCCCCCTGGCTATGTTCTCGCCACCGAGGTTCTTGACGCCCGCCTTGTCGGCCCGGTCCCAGGGCGTCCTGCCGTCCGGGTCGGTGTGGTCGAAGAAGCCGCGCGCCGCCATGTCGTCGCTGAACGCCTGCGCCAGCGCGTCCAGGCTTCCGTCGGCGCGCACCGCCGCGCAGCCCACCTTGGCCCGCTCCTGGTTGACCAGGGAGAGGACGGCGGCGGCCGCGGAGGCGTCGGGCGCGGAGGCCCCACGGTCCTCGGTGGCGTTCTCGGTCGAGGGCGCCGTACCGGAGGCCGGTCCGGTGGCAGCTCCCGAGCCCGAGCCCGACCCGGAGCCCGAGGGGCTCTCGGTCGCCTTCTGCTTCGGCGGCGCGGCGGCGGCCTTGGATTCCTTCGAAGGGGTGACGCTCGGCTTGGTGGCCGAGGGAGACGCCGACTTCGTGGGGGCCTTCGTCCGCTCGGCGCCCCGGCTCGGGGAGGCCGACGCGTCGCGGGTGGGCTCCTCGGAGGCGCCGCCCTGCTGCTCCAGCTCGGGCGCGATGTCGCTGCGGATCTGCTCGCCGGTGGCGCCGCCGCCGTTGACGGTGAACTGGCCGCCGCCGGGCAGCAGGCCGGAGGCGACCGCGACCGCCCCCACCGCCATGGCGGCGGAGGCCCCCAGCAGCCCGGTCTTCACCGGCCTGGCGACCCGCCCCTTGCGGCGCGTGGCACCGCGCGAGGTGTGTCCGGCCGCCGCGGCGCCGTCTCCGTACGAGTCCGACGCGTGGGCGTCGGGGGAGACGACGGGCGCGCCGGTCGCGTCGTTCCGTCGATGGCGTCCCATCCGCTGTGCCTTCCTCATACTCTCGACGACAACGTGACTCACCCGTACGAGTGAGGCTCATTGCGAGGGGACTGTACGGCATGGCACGTGGGGGCGCCGGGCCCAGCGGGCAATTGGCCGGTTAGCTTGGCGGCATGGACGAAGAGGTACGTGTCACCGCGTGGGTACGCGGCCGAGTACAGGGAGTCGGCTTCCGCTGGTTCACCAGGGCCAACGCTCTGGAGATCGGAGGGCTCACCGGATTCGCGCTCAATCTGGAGGACGGCAGGGTGCAGGTCGTCGCCGAGGGGCCACGTGAGAATTGCCACCGCCTGCTGGAGTGGCTGCGGTCCGCCGACACACCCGGGCACGCCACGGGAGTCACTGAGATCTGGGACACCCCGCGCGGCGGCTACGAGAGCTTCGCGATCCGCTGATCCGTCCACCGCCCGGCCGGCCTCCGGAGGCCCCATGATGCCCTTGGCATATCCGCAGGTCAGCGATGACCTGGTAGGTGCCAGGATCGGCCGGTCGTGCCAGGCTTCGGCGGGAGACGACGATCTCCGGCCCCAGAGCCCCGCGAGAGAGCCGGCGCCGCGCCAGGAGCGGCCCCGAGCCCCCGGCCGCCCATGGGTACGCGCTGTGATCGTGTTGACCGTCAAACTTTTTGGTGAGACTCTGGAATCCCCGCGCACCTCAGCTGTTTGGCAGTAGGAACCACAGTGAAGAACAAGCGCTGCCAGGCACCGCGGGTGCAATTTCCCTCACGACCCACACCGCATTCGGTCGGTCACTCAGTGTGGAGGACCATTCATCATGGCAAAGGCGCTTCTCGGTTATGTCGGCGGCTCCGACCCGCGACTCCTCGCCGAGATGCGACGGCTCCAGCAGCGCGTCCAGGACCTCGAATCCGAACTCGTACGGATCCAGTCCGAGAACGACGTGCTGAATGCCGCTGTCGCACAGCACCCCGGAGAGTCGCTGCTCGACGGCATCGACATTGACGTACCCCAGGCGGAGCCCGCGCTCACCTGACGACAGCCCCCGCCGGGGTCAGGTGAGAGACACTCTCGCAAGATATGCAAGGGACGCTTCGGCGTCCCTTCTTTCTTTCATCTTCCGTTCTGTGAACCGTCGTTGGCGCCGCGGGCTCTTTCTTAACGACTGATGTGCCCCGCGCGTTCGCCGGTGAAACCGCCGAAGGACGATCCGCGCCGGGTAGAGTCCGGCGGCGTGCACCTCAAGGCCATGACCCTGCGCGGTTTCAAATCCTTCGCCGCCGCCACGACACTGCGCTTCGAGCCCGGTATCACCTGTGTCGTGGGCCCGAACGGGTCCGGCAAGTCGAATGTCGTGGACGCGCTCTCCTGGGTCATGGGAGAGCAGGGCGCGAAGTCCCTGCGCGGCGGAAAAATGGAAGACGTGATCTTCGCGGGCACCACCGGAAGGCCACCGCTCGGCCGCGCCGAGGTCTCTCTCACCATCGACAACTCCGACGGCGCGCTGCCCATCGACTACGCCGAGGTCACCATTACGCGGATCATGTTCCGCAACGGCGGCAGCGAATACCAGCTCAATGGCGATACCTGCCGCCTGCTCGATATCCAGGAACTCCTCTCCGACTCCGGTATCGGCCGCGAGATGCATGTGATCGTCGGGCAGGGCCAGCTCGACTCCGTCCTGCACGCCGATCCGATGGGCCGCCGCGCCTTCATCGAAGAGGCCGCCGGGGTACTGAAACACCGCAAGCGAAAAGAGAAGGCGCTGCGGAAACTGGAGGCGATGAAGGCGAATCTCGCCCGCGTCCAGGACCTGACCGACGAACTGCGCCGCCAGCTCAAGCCGCTCGGACGGCAGGCCGCGGTCGCCCGGCGGGCCGCCGTCATCCAGGCCGACCTGCGCGACGCCCGCCTGCGGCTGCTCGCCGACGATCTGGTGACCCTGCGTGAGGCGCTGCGTACGGAGATCGCCGACGAGGCGGAACTCAAGCGCCGCAAGGAGGCCGCGGAGACCCGGCTGAAGGCCGCGCTGACCCGGGAGACGGAGCTGGAGGGCGAGGTGCGGCGGCTCGCGCCCCGGCTCCAGCGCGCCCAGCAGACCTGGTACGACCTCTCCCAGCTGGCCGAACGGGTACGCGGCACGATCTCGCTCGCCGACGCGCGGGTCACCAGCGCCACCGCCGCGCCCCCGGAGGAGCCCCGTGGCCGCGACACGGAGGACCTGGAGCGCGAGGCCGCCCGGGTCCGCGAGCAGGAGGCCGAGCTGACCGCCGCGCTGGAGGCCGCCGAGCACGCGCGCGAGGACACCGTCGCGCACCGCGCCGAGCTGGAACGCGAACTCGCCGCCGAGGAACGCCGGCTCAAGGACGCCGCCCGCGCCCTCGCCGACCGCCGCGAGGGGCTCGCCCGGCTCTCCGGCCAGGTCACCGCCGCCCGCGGCCGGGCCGCCTCCGCCCAGGCGGAGATCGGCCGCCTCGCCGCCGCCCACGAGGACGCCGCCGCGCGCGCCGCCGCGGCGCGCGCGGAGCACGATCAGCTCGCGGCCGAGGTGGCAGGACTGGATTCCGCGGACCAGGAGCTGGCGCACCGGTACGAGACGGCCCGGCGCGCGCTGTCGGAGGCCGAGAGCGCGCTGACCGCCGCGCGCGAGGCCGCCACCGCCGCGGAACGCGCCCGCGCGGCGCTCGCCGCCCGCCACGACGCCCTCGCCCTCGGGCTGCGCCGCAAGGACGGCACCGGCGCGCTGCTCGACGCCCGCGACCGGCTCGGTGGGCTGCTCGGCCCGGCGGCCGAGCTGCTGACCGTCGCCCCCGGCCACGAGGTCGCGGTGGCCGCCGCCCTCGGCGCCGCCGCCGACGCCATCGCCGTCTCGGGCCGCGCGGCCGCCGCCGAGGCCATCAGGCTGCTGCGCCGGGACGACGCGGGCCGGGCCGCGCTCCTGCTGGGCGGCGCGGTACCCGAAGCGGTGGCGGGCGAAGCGGCCGTACCCGAACCGGTGGCGGGCGAAGCGGCCGTACCCGAACCGGTGGCGGGCGAACCGGTGGCGGGCGTCCCCGGCCAGGCCACCGAACCCCCCGCCCGGCCGGAGCCCCCGGCCGAGCCCCCGTCCGAGCCCCCGTCCGGCACGGTCCCGCCGCAGGGCGCGGGATCCGGCGGCGGGGGCGGCGCGCGGCGGGCGGCGGCCGAGGAGCCGGGCGCCGTACGTACCGCCGTCCGCGCGCCCTACGTCGCCGACCTCGTCCGGGGCCCCGCCGAGCTGATGGCGGCCGTGGGACGGCTGGTGCGTGACACCGTGGTCGTCGCCACCCTCGAAGACGCCGAGGAGCTGCTGGCCGCGCACCCCGCGCTGACCGCCGTGACCGCCGAAGGCGACGTGCTCGGCAGCCACTTCGCGCACGGCGGCTCGGCGGGCGCGCCCAGTCTGCTGGAGGTCCAGGCGTCCGTCGACGAGGCCGCCGCCGAACTGGCCCGGCTGGACGTACGGTGCGCCGAACTCGCCGAGGAGCAGGGCGCGACCGCCGAGCGCCGCGCCGGATGCGCCGCGCGCGCCGAGGAGCTGGACGGCCTGCGCCGGACGGCCGACCGGGAGAGGTCCGCCGTGTCGGGACGGCTGGGACGGCTCTCCGGACAGGCCAGGGCCGCCGAGGCCGAGGCCGAGCGCACGGCCGCGGCCGTCGCCCGCGCCGAAGAGGCGCTGGAGCGCGCCACCGCCGAGGCCGAGGAGCTGGCCGAACGGCTGCTGAGCGCCGAGGAGTCCTCGCCCTTCGGGGAGGGGGACGACGAGCCGGACACCTCCGTACGCGACCGGCTCGCGGCCGACGGCGCCAACGCCCGGCAGACCGAGATGGAGGCGCGCCTCCAGGTGCGTACCCACGAGGAGCGGGTGAAGGGCCTCGCGGGCCGCGCCGACGGCCTCGACCGGGCCGCCCGCGCCGAGCGCGAGGCGCGGACCCGCGCGGAACGCCGCAGGGCGCGGCTGCGCCACGAGGCCCGGGTCGCCGGCGCGGTCGCGGCGGGCGCCCGGCAACTGCTGGCGCACATCGAGGTGTCGGTCGTACGCGCCGGGACCGAGCGGGCCGCCGCGGAGGAGGCCAGGACCCTACGGGACCAGGAGCTGACCGCCGAGCGCGAGCGGGGCCGCGTTCTCACGAGCGAGCTGGACCGGCTCACCGACTCGGTGCACCGGGGCGAGGTGCTCGGCGCCGAGAAGCGGCTGCGGATCGAGCAGCTGGAGACCAGGGCCCTGGAGGAACTCGGCGTCGAGCCGGCCGGGCTGATCGCCGAGTACGGGCCCGAGGAGCCCGTACCGCCGTCACCGCCCGCCGAGGGCGAGGAGCTGCCGGACGACCCCGAGCACCCGCGCCACCGCCCGGTGCCCTACGTACGGGCCGAGCAGGAGAGGCGGCTGCGGGCGGCCGAACGGGCGTATCAGCAGCTCGGAAAGGTGAATCCGCTGGCCCTTGAGGAGTTCGCGGCGCTGGAGGAGCGCCACCGGTTCCTCTCCGAGCAGCTGGCCGACCTGAAGAAGACCAGGGCCGATCTGATGCTGGTCGTCAAGGACGTCGACGAGCGGATCGAGCAGGTCTTCACCGAGGCGTACCGGGACACCGCAGAGCAGTTCGAGGGCGTCTTCTCCCGGCTCTTCCCGGGTGGCGAGGGCCGACTGGTCCTGACCGACCCGGCGAACATGCTCACCACCGGAGTGGACGTCGAGGCCAGGCCGCCGGGGAAGAAGGTCAAGCGGCTGTCGCTGCTCTCCGGCGGCGAACGGTCGCTGACGGCGGTGGCGCTGCTGGTGTCGATCTTCAAGGCCAGGCCCAGTCCGTTCTATGTGATGGACGAGGTGGAGGCGGCGCTGGACGACACCAACCTCCAGCGGCTGATCGGGATCATGCGGGAGCTGCGGGAGAGTTCCCAGCTGATCGTGATCACGCATCAGAAGCGGACCATGGAGGTCGCGGACGCGCTGTACGGGGTCTCCATGCGGGGGGACGGGGTGTCCAAGGTCATCAGCCAGCGACTCCGGTGAGCCGGGACCGCGTCGGCCCGCGTCCCCTGCCGCATGAGGGGTCCATGCTTTGAACATCATGTGTGGGTGGTGGTCAGGAATATGTCCGAGGTGCCCCCGAATATCACTTCATGAAGTGAAGGCATAACCTCGTTCGCGTTGCTTTTCCCTTCAAGTGGTGCCTGTGGCGACGTCATGTACCACTGGAAGGGCTCACCCCCCACGCCCGGCGACGCAGCCGGGCGGCCCCAGGAGAACACGTGACCAGCACAGCGCAGGTTCCGCCGTCCGGAGGCCGAGCGGCTCATCCGGACCATCTCGGCCATGTCATCTTCATCACGGCGGCCGCCGCGATGGGCGGTTTCCTCTTCGGCTACGACAGCTCGGTGATCAACGGCGCCGTGGAAGCCATCCGCAGCCGCTACGACATCGGCTCGGCCGCTCTCGCCCAGGTCATCGCCATCGCCCTGATCGGCTGCGCGATCGGGGCGGCCACCGCGGGCCGGATCGCGGACCGGATCGGCCGCATCCGCTGCATGCAGATCTCCGCCGTGCTCTTCACCATCAGCGCGGTCGGCTCCGCGCTGCCGTTCGACATCTACGACCTCGCGGTCTGGCGCGTCATCGGCGGCTTCGCGATCGGTATGGCGTCGGTGATCGGCCCGGCCTACATCGCCGAGGTCTCCCCGGCCGCCTACCGGGGCCGGCTCGGCTCCTTCCAGCAGGCCGCCATCGTCGTCGGCATCGCCATCTCCCAGCTGGTGAACTACGGCATCCTCCAGCTGGCCGACGGCGACCAGCGCGGCAAGCTGCTCGGGCTGGAGGCCTGGCAGTGGATGCTCGGCGTGATGGTGATCCCGGCGCTGCTCTACGGTCTGCTCTCCTTCGCGATCCCCGAGTCGCCGCGCTTCCTGATCTCCGTCGGCCGGGTGGGCCGCGCCAAGGAGGTCCTCGCCGAGGTCGAGAGCAAGGACGTCGACCTGGACGCCAGGGTCGCCGAGATCGAGCAGGCGATGCGCCGTGAGCACAAGTCGACCTTCAAGGACCTGCTGGGCGGCGGCGGTTTCTTCTTCCTGCCCATCGTCTGGGTGGGCATCGGGCTCTCGGTCTTCCAGCAGCTCGTCGGCATCAACGTCGCCTTCTACTACTCGGCGACGCTCTGGCAGTCGGTCGGCATCGACCCGTCCAGCTCGTTCTTCTACTCGTTCACGACCTCGATCGTGAACATCATCGGCACTGTGATCGCGATGGTCCTGGTGGACCGGGTCGGCCGCAAGCCGCTCGCGCTGACCGGCTCCATCGGTATGGCGGTCGCGCTCGCCTGCGAGGCGTGGGCGTTCTCGGCGAAGCTGGTCGACGGCAAGCTGCCCGGCACCGAGGGGACCGTCGCGCTGATCGCGGCCCATGTGTTCGTGCTGTTCTTCGCGCTGTCCTGGGGCGTCATCGTCTGGGTCTTCCTCGGCGAGATGTTCCCCAACCGGATCCGCGCCGCCGCCCTCGGTGTCGCCGCCTCGGCGCAGTGGATCGCCAACTGGGCGATCACCGCGAGCTTCCCCAGTCTGGCCGACTGGAACCTGTCGGGCACCTACGTCATCTACGCCTGCTTCGCCACGCTCTCCATCCCCTTCGTGGTCCTGTTCGTGAAGGAGACGAAGGGCAAGACCCTGGAGGAGATGGGCTGAACCGTCACACGGGCAGCCGCTCCGTACCCTCTCCGGCCCCTGCCCCCGCCGCCGGCCCGGCGGCGGGCGCGGGGGTCGTCGCGCGCTCGCGCGGCAGCACCGCGTACAGCGCCGCCGCCACCAGCGCCGTCACGGCCCAGCCCAGCCCGTTGCGCCCGATCCAGGTCCCGGCCAGCGGCCCGGCGAACCACTCCACCTCGGTGAAGAGCAGCCCCACCACCAGCGCCGCGCCCCAGGCCGCCATCGCCGACGGCGCGAAGCCGCCCCGGTACCAGTAGGCGCTGGTGCGCCCGGTGTCCAGCAGCGCCGTCCCGTCGTAGGTACGCCGCCGGAGCATGTCCACGCCGAACACGCCGATCCACGCGGAGAACGCCACGGCGAGCAGCGTCAAAAACGAGATGAACGAGCCGATGAAACCGGTGGCCACCACCATCAGCAGGAAGCCGAGGACCAGGCTGATCACCGCGTTGACACTCACGGCCCACGCGCGGGGCACCTTGATGCCCAGGGTCTGCGCGGTGAAGCCCGCCGAGTACATCGACATCGAGTTGATCAGCACCATGCCGACCAGCGCGATCAGCAGGTACGGCACCGAGATCCAGGTCGGCAGCAGCTCGCCGATGAAGGACACCGGGTCCCGCGCCGCGGCCAGATCCGGCGTGGCGACCGCCATCACCGCGCCCATCAGCACCATCGGCGCCACCACGATCCCGGCGCCGCCGATCGTCGAGCCGACCATGGCCCGGCCGGAGGCGGTACGCGGCAGGTAGCGGGTGAAGTCCGGCCCCGAGGGCACCCAGCTGATCCCGCCCGCCGCGATCGTGCCGATACCGGCGATCATCGCGGCGGTCGATCCGGCCGGCCTGGCGAAGACGGCCGACCAGTCCGTGTGCGTGAGGAGATGGATCAGCACCAGCACGCTGAACGCGCCGAAGAGATACGCGGACCACTTGCTGCACACCCGCAGCGCGTTGATGCCCAGCCCCGAGACGAGGAAGGTGCACGCCACGAAGAGCAGCAGCGTCACCACGATCAGCGGCGTACCGCTCCGCACCCCGAAGAGCAGGTCCAGCACCGACAGCAGCGCGTAGGCGCCGGTCACCGCGTTGATCGTCTCCCAGCCCCAGCGGGCCACCCAGATCAGCGTCCCGGGGAAGCGGTTGCCGCGCTGGCCGAAGACGGCGCGCGAGAGCGCCATCCCGGGCGCCCCGCCGCGCTTCCCGGCCACGGAGATCAGCCCCACGATGCCGTAGGAGACGACGGGCGCCGCCAGGGCGACGGCCAGCACCTGCCAGAGGTTCAGACCGTTGAGGACGATCAGCCCGGCGCCCATGGTGAGCAGCAGCACGCTGATGTTCGCGGCGACCCAGGTGGGGAAGAGCTGCCGGACGTGACCGGTGCGCTCGCTGTCGGGGACGGGCTCCAGACCGCGGGTCTCTATCGCGCCTTCGGATGCGGAGGCGTGGGGCATGAAGAGGCTCCGTACAGAGGTGGGGGCTCCTGGGGGAGGCGGAGTCCGGGCGATGCCCAGAACCACCAGCATCGTACGTACAGGGCAAAAGGTCCATATCGCAATCGCGTCGCCGGTTCGGTCCCGCCGAATCCGGGGCCGGGGGCGGTCGTGGCTGATACTGGGTGGGTTATGGAAACCGTCATCCTTGTTGTAGTCATCGCCCTGGTCGCCATCGGCGCCATCGGCGGGCTCGTGGTCGGCACCCTCAAGAAGAGGAAGCTGCCGCCCCCGGAGTCGTCGAGCACGCCGACCATCACCGCTCCGCCCGCCGAGCCGCATGTCGGTGACGAGGCGGAGACTCCGCGCGACGAACCGCGCCGCACCATCGAGGAGGTCGGCCTCCCGGACTCCGGTGGTGCGCCGGTCGTCGTCGAGGAGCCGGCCGCGCCGCCCGCGATCGAGATCCCCGAGCCGTCCGCCGGCCGGCTGGTCCGGCTGCGCGCGCGGCTCGCCCGCTCGCAGAACTCCCTCGGCAAGGGGCTGCTCACCCTGCTCTCCCGGGAGCACCTGGACGAGGAGACCTGGGAGGAGATCGAGGAGACCCTGCTGACCGCCGACGTCGGCGTCGCGCCCACCCAGGAGCTGGTGGAGCGGCTGCGCGAGCGGGTGCGGGTGCTGGGGACGCGCAGCCCGCAGGAGCTGCGCACCCTGCTCGCCCAGGAGCTGGTGCAGCTGCTCGACCCGCAGCTCGACCGCGTCGTGAAGACCGAGAGCGGGCTGGACACCCCGGCCGTCGTGATGGTCGTCGGCGTCAACGGCACCGGCAAGACCACGACCACCGGCAAGCTGGCGCGGGTGCTCGTCGCGGACGGGCGCTCGGTCGTGCTGGGGGCGGCGGACACCTTCCGCGCCGCCGCCGCCGACCAGCTCCAGACCTGGGGCGAGCGGGTCGGGGCCCGTACGGTACGCGGCCCGGAGGGCGGCGACCCGGCGTCGGTGGCCTTCGACGCGGTCAAGGAGGGCATCGCCGAGGGCGCGGACGTCGTCCTGATCGACACGGCGGGCCGGCTGCACACCAAGACCGGGCTGATGGACGAGCTGGGCAAGGTCAAGCGGGTCGTGGAGAAGCACGGTCCGCTGGACGAGGTGCTGCTCGTCCTGGACGCCACCACCGGGCAGAACGGGCTGGTGCAGGCGCGGGTGTTCGCGGAGGTCGTGGACATCTCCGGCATCGTGCTGACCAAGCTGGACGGCACGGCCAAGGGCGGCATCGTGATCGCGGTCCAGCGGGAGCTGGGGGTGCCGGTGAAGCTGGTGGGGCTGGGCGAGGGGGCGGACGACCTCGCGCCGTTCGAGCCCGAGGCGTTCGTGGACGCGCTGATCGGCGACTGAGCCGACGCGGGCGGGAGGGGGAGCGGGACCGCGGGCCGGTCCCGTCTCCCCGCCGGGTGCCGGACGCCGGGTGCCGGACGCCTGGCGCTGGACGCCTGGTGCTGGACGCCGGACGCCGGGTGCCGGGCGCGCTGTGGGGCCGGGCGCGCGGTTACGCCGTGGCCGAGCGGTGGCAGATGTACGCCAGGGTGCCGAGCAGCAGCCGGGCCTGGGGCGGGTCGGCCGCCGTGTCCAGGGACGGCGGGCGCAGCCAGCGGACCGGGCCGAGACCGGCCACCCGGGACGGCGGGGCCGCCACGTGCGACCCGGGCCCCAGGGCGTGCAGGTCGAGGTCCGCGTCGTCCCAGCCCATCCGGTAGAGCAGCTGGGGCAGTTCGGCCGCGGCGCCCGGCGCGACGAAGAAGTGCGCCCGCCCCGCCGGAGTCGCCAGGACCGGCCCCACGGGCAGCCCCATCCGCTCCAGCCTGACCAGCGCCCGGCTGCCCGCCGACTCCGCCACGTCGATGACGTCGAAGCACCGGCCCACCGGGAGCAGCACCGCCGCGCCCGGCACCCGGGACCACGTAGCGCTCACCTCGCCGAGCGTCGAGCCCGCCGGGATCTCGTCCTGGCCCAGCGGGTGGGCGCCGGGCGCGGCGCAGCCGGGATCGCCGCAGGAGCATCTTCCGTCCGTCCCCGGGGCGCCGGGGACCACGTCCCAGCCCCAGAGCCCGGTGTACTCCGCCACCTCGGTGCACTCCGTGGCGCGGCCGCGGCGGCGCGAGCCGGAGCGCATCTCGCGGATGCCGCCCATCGTGCGGATACCGCCGATCGTGAAGACCATGCCCCCTCCAACGGGTTGGACTCGCCGGTGGTTACGACCTGGCGCACGACAGGGAGTGGGCCAAGTCGTTACGACTCGCAGTGTGCCCGTTACACTCCGTCGCCACCGGGGCGATTCGGGTGGCGCCAAGAAGCATTGACGGCGCGCGCTGCGATTCATGCGCCCCGAAATGCCCCTGTGCGCCGTCCCTGACCGTGGCGTGTCAAGTCAATCGCGCTTTGTCGGGGGCGAGTTCATTCGAAGGGGTGGCGAATGGTGGCGATTGTGCCGCCGGCCTCGCTGAAGGGGTGATCGTAGGATTACTTTCGGTGCACGGGGTTCGGGAGAGATGCGCCCATGGGTATGCCAAGGGCAACTCGGTTTCCTGTTCGAAGGGGCACAAGCTCCGGACAGACGGCCGTCGCTCGCGGCATTCTGATAGCGGTTCGCGCGGTGACACCTTCAACGCGGCAGGGCTTCACAGGTTTCGGTGGATGGGGGCTTTCCAGTGGACGGCAGTGGCGCAGACGGTACGAACTCCGGCAAGCGTCCGAATGGGCAACTCGACTCGTGGTTCCTGCGCAGCGGCTGGTCCAAGGGCGAGCTGGCGCGGCAGGTCAACCGCAGGGCCCGCCAGATGGGCGCGCACCACATCAGCACGGACACCTCCCGCGTACGCCGCTGGCTCGACGGCGAACAGCCGCGCGAGCCGATCCCGCGCATCCTCTCCGAGCTGTTCTCCGAGCGCTTCGGCGCCGTCGTCGCGGTCGAGGACCTCGGGCTGCGCTCCGCGCACCAGTCGCCCTCCGTCTCCGGCGTCGACCTGCCGTGGTCGGGCCCGCAGACCGTCTCGCTGATCAGCGAGTTCTCCCGCAGCGACCTGATGCTGGCCCGCCGCGGCTTCCTCGGCAGCTCACTGGCGCTGGCCGCGGGCCCCGCGCTGGTCGAGCCCATGCAGCGCTGGCTGGTGCCCACCCCGGCCGGTGACTCCGGCCGTGGCGAGCCCCGGCCGGAGCCCCTGCCGCGCTCCACCCGGCTGTCAGGACCCGAACTCGACCTGCTGGAGTCGACCACCGCGATGTTCCGCGGGTGGGACGCCAAGTGCGGCGGCGGACTGCGCCGCAAAGCCGTCGTCGGCCAGCTCCACGAACTGACCGACCTCCTCCAGGAACCGCAGCCCGAGGCCACCTCCCGGCGGCTGTTCCGGTGCGCCGCCGAACTCGCCGAGCTGGCGGGCTGGATGAGCTACGACGTCGGGCTCCAGCCCAACGCCCAGAAGTACTTCGTGCTCGCCCTGCACGCAGCCAAGGAGGCCGGGGACAAGCCGCTCGGCTCGTACGTCCTCTCCTCCATGAGCCGCCAGATGATCCACGTCGGCCGGCCCGACGACGCGCTGGAGCTGATCCATCTCGCGCAGTACGGCAGCCGCGACAGCGCCACCCCCAGGACCCAGGCGATGCTGTATGCGATGGAGGCGCGGGCCTACGCCAATCTGGGCCAGCCGAGCAAGACCAAGCGCGCCGTCCGGATGGCCGAGGACACCTTCTCCGACATCGGCCTGGACGGCGAGCCCGAGCCCGACTGGATCCGCTTCTTCTCCGAGGCCGAGCTGAACGGGGAGAACGCCCACTCCTACCGCGACCTGGCCTATGTCGCGGGCCGCAGCCCCACCTACGCCTCCCTCGCCGAGCCGGTCATGCGGCGCGCCGTCGAACTGTTCGGCAAGGACGAGGAGCACCAGCGGTCGTATGCGCTGAACCTCATCGGGATGGCCACCGTCCACCTCCTCAAGCGCGAGCCCGAGCAGTCCACGGCCCTTGCGGAACAAGCCATGGAGGTGGCCGGCAGCGTGCGCTCCGAACGCGTCAACACCCGGCTGCGCAAGACGCTCTCCACGGCCGCCAGGGACTTCGGCGACGTCGGCGACGTCATCGACCTCACCGAGCGGATCGCCGCCCGGTTGCCCGAGTCCGCGGAGGCCGTCTGACCGACGGGCGCCCTCGCACGGCCCGCGCCCGGCCCCAGACCCCGGCCGCGGCTCTCACCCCGTACAGCCCGACACGGCTCCCCCGCCGCCAGGACAGCAGGGTGACGGCCGCGGCCGGTTTTCGATGCTCCGGCGACGGCCGCGGACGGTAGCCGCGGTCACCCCGCCGGACCCGCCGGTTCATCGGCTCGTAACACGCGGGACGCCTTCGTCACTGCCGTGAAACATCGAGCGGCACTGGCCGAAACCGCGCTGCGCCAATCTCCTCAGCACAGTCGGCCCCAGAAACCTGAGCATCCGCACGGGCCGTTCCGACCCACGAGGAGACGCTGGCCTTGAATGGCGCAGATACCGCATTCGTACTGATCAGTGCCGCGCTCGTCATGCTGATGACGCCCGGCCTGGCATTCTTCTACGGCGGCATGGTGCGGGTGAAGAGCGCCCTCAACATGCTCATGATGTCCCTGATCTCGCTCGCGATCGTCAGCGTCGTGTGGGTCCTCTACGGATACTCACTGACCTTCGGCGACGACATCGGCGGCGGGCTCCTGGGCAACCTGGACCACATCGGCTTCAAGGGCATCTCGGTCGACCTCCTGACCGACGGCAAGACCGGAATCCCGGTCTTCGCCTTCGCGCTCTTCCAGATGATGTTCGCGATCCTCACCCCGGCCCTGATGAGTGGCGCGCTCGCGGACCGCGTGAAATTCAGCGCCTGGGCGCTGTTCATCACCCTCTGGGTCTCCGTGGTGTACTTCCCGGTCGCCCACTGGGTCTGGAGCAGCGACGGCTGGCTGCACAGCCTCGGGGTCATCGACTTCGCCGGTGGTACGGCGGTCCACATCAACGCCGGTGTCGGCGCCCTCGCCGCGGTCCTCGTGGTCGGCAAGCGCATCGGATTCAAGAAGGACCCGATGCGGCCGCACAGCCTGCCGCTCGTCGTCCTCGGCATGGCGCTCCTGTGGTTCGGCTGGTTCGGCTTCAACGCCGGTTCCGAGCTGGCCGCCGACGGCACCGCCGCGCTCATGGCCTTCAACACCCAGATCGCCACCGCCGCCGCGATGATCGGCTGGCTCGCCTACGAGCGGATCCGGCACGGCGCGTTCACCACGCTGGGCGCCGCCTCCGGCGCCATCGCCGGTCTCGTCGCGATCACGCCCTCCGGAGCCAACGTCAGCCCCTTCGGCGCCCTCCTCATCGGTGTCGTCGCCGGCGCCGTCTGCTCCTGGGCCGTCAGCCTCAAGTACAAGCTCGGTTACGACGACTCCCTCGACGTCGTCGGCGTCCACCTCGTCGGCGGTGTCATCGGCACCCTGCTCGTGGGCCTGCTGGCCACGGACGGCATGGGTGGCCTGGAGCAGCTCGGCAAGCAGGCCGTCGGCGCCTTCTCCGTCATGGCGTACTCCTTCGCCGTCTCCTGGATCCTCGCCAAGATCGTCGACGTCACCATCGGCTTCCGTGCCTCGGAGGACGACGAGACCAGCGGTGTCGACATGGCGTACCACGCGGAATCCGCCTACGACTACAGCGCGGTCGGGGGCTCCCCGTCCGGCCGTAGTAGCGTCGCCGCCCCCAGCCAGGACCGGACCGTCGCCTCCGCGACGAGCAAGAAGGTGGACGCATGAAGCTCATCACCGCAGTCGTGAAGCCGCACCGGCTGGACGAGATCAAGGAAGCCCTCCAGGGCTTCGGCGTCCAAGGGCTCACGGTCACGGAGGCCAGCGGATATGGCCGTCAGCGCGGCCACACCGAGGTCTACCGGGGTGCGGAGTACACCGTCGACCTCGTACCGAAGATCCGTATCGAGGTACTGGTCGAGGACGACGACGCCGAACAGCTCATCGAAGTGGTGGTCAAGGCCGCCCGCACCGGCAAGATCGGTGACGGGAAGGTATGGAGCGTGCCGGTCGAGACGGCGGTCCGGGTGCGGACCGGCGAGCGCGGCCCGGACGCACTTTAGAGACGGGAACGACTGGGTGACGAGCCTCGAAGAGACGACCGAACAGACAGACTCGGGACCCAGCGGTTACGCGGCGGCCCGGCTGCGCCTCCTCCAGGAGAAGGCGCGGTCCGGGCCGCCGCGCCGTGCCGGACTCGCCCGGCTCACCGACGACTGGCTGAACGCGCTGTTCACCACCGCCGCCCGGGAGACCTCGGTCCAGGGCGCCGCCCTCGTCGCCGTCGGCGGCTACGGACGCGGCGAGCTGTCCCCGCGCAGCGACCTCGACCTGCTGCTCCTGCACGACGGCAAGTCGGCCCCGGCCGCCGTCGCGGCCCTCGCCGACCGGGTCTGGTACCCGGTCTGGGACCTCGGCCTCGCCCTCGACCACTCCGTACGCACCCCCGCCGACGTGCGCAAGGCCGCCGCCGACGACCTCAAGGTGCAGCTCGGACTCCTCGACGCCCGGCATGTCGCAGGCGATCTCGGCCTCGTCACCGGCGTACGCACCGCGATCCTCGCCGACTGGCGCAACACCGCCGCCAGACGCCTCCCCGCCCTGGACGAACTCTGCCGGGAACGCGCGGAGCGCCAGGGCGAGCTGCAGTTCCTGCTCGAACCCGACCTCAAGGAGGCCAGGGGCGGCCTGCGCGACGCCACCGCGCTGCGCGCCGTCGCCGCCTCCTGGCTCGCCGACGCGCCCCGCGAAGGACTCGCCGACGCCCGCCGCCGCCTCCTCGACGCCCGCGACGCCCTGCACCTGACCACCGGCCGGGCCACCGACCGGCTCGCCCTCCAGGAACAGGACAGCGTCGCCACCGAACTCGGCCTCCTCGACGCGGACGCCCTGCTGCGCCAGGTCTACGAGGCCGCGCGCACCGTCTCGTACGCCTCCGACGTCACCTGGCGCGAGGTGAACCGGGTGCTGCGCTCCCGGGCCGTACGCCCCCGGCTGCGCGCCATGCTCGGCGGCAAACCCGTCCCCGACCGCACCCCGCTCGCCGAAGGCGTCGTCGAACAGGACGGCGAGGTCGTCCTCGCCCGCACCGCGCGGCCCGAGCGCGACCCCGTGCTGCCGCTGCGCGCCGCGGCCGCCGCCGCGCAGGCCGGGCTGCCGATCTCGCTGCACGCCGTACGCCGGCTCGCCGCCACCGCCACACCGCTGCCGGTGCCCTGGCCCGCCGAGGCCCGCGAGGAACTCGTCACGCTGCTCGGCGCCGGCGAGCCGACCGTCCCCGTCTGGGAGGCGCTCGAAGCCGAGGGGCTGATCAGCGGGCTGCTGCCGGACTGGGAGCGGGTCCGCTGCCGCCCTCAGCGCAACCCCGTCCACACCTGGACCGTCGACCGGCACCTCGTCGAGACGGCCGTCCGGGCGTCCTCGCTGACCCGCCGCGTCAGCCGCCCCGACCTGCTGCTCGTCTGCGCCCTGCTGCACGACATCGGCAAGGGCTGGCCCGGCGACCACTCCGTGGCGGGCGAGGTCATCGCCCGCGACGTCGCCGCCCGGATCGGCTTCGACCGCGAGGACATGGCCGTCGTCGCCACCGTGGTCCGCCACCACCTGCTGCTGATCGACACGGCGACCAGGCGCGACCTGGACGACCCCGCCACCGTCGGCTCGGTCGCCGCCCGCGTCGGCTCCCTCACCACGCTGGAACTCCTGCACGCCCTCACCGAGGCCGACGCCCTCGCCACCGGGCCCGCCGCCTGGTCGTCCTGGCGTGCCTCGCTCGTCGCCGACCTCGTCGCGCGGGTGGCCGCCGTCCTCGTGGGCGACGACGCCGCGGAGCCGGAGCCCGCCGCGCCCAGCGCGGAACAGGAGCGCCTCGCCGTCGAGGCGCTGCGCACCGGCGGCCCCGTCCTGGCGCTGCACGCCCAGACGGAGCCCCCGAGGGACGGGGCCGCGGACGGCGAGGGACCGGACAGCGCGCCGGAACCGGTCGGCGTCGAGCTGCTCATCGCGCTGCCCGACCGGCCGGGCGTCCTGCCCGCGGCCGCCGGAGTGCTCGCCCTGCACCGGCTCACCGTACGGGCCGCCGATCTGCGCGCCGTCGAACTCCCCACCGAGCTGGGCACCTCAGAAGTGCTGCTGCTGAGCTGGCGGGTGGCCGCCGCCTACGGCTCGCTGCCCCAGGCGGCCCGGCTCCGCGCCGATCTCGTACGCGCCCTGGACGGCTCCCTGGACATCCGCGCCAGGCTCGCCGAGCGCGAGGCCGCCTACCCGCGCCGCCGGGGCGTGCAGGCCCCGCCGCCGCGCGTCACGGTCGCCCCGACGGCCTCCCGGCACGCCACCGTCATCGAGGTGCGCGCCCAGGACGCCCCGGGGCTGCTGCACCGCATCGGCCACGCGCTGGAGACCGCGGCGGTACGGGTGCGCAGCGCGCACGTCTCCACGCTGGGCGCCAACGCCGTCGACGCCTTCTACGTCACCACGGAGCGGGGCCGCCCGCTGCCCGCGGCGGCCGCCGCCGAGCTGGCGGAGGCGGTCGAGACGGCGCTGCGCGGCTGACCCCGGACCGCTTCGCGCGGGGCGGTCCTCGCGGCCGGGGGCGGCGCCGCCGTGCCCCGCCGCAGCGGCCCGCAGCGGCTCCACCCACCCACGGGGCAGACCGCACCGCGCGCGGCCGGATACCCTGGGGGACGGTCTGTCCCGCACCACGCGGCGCCGGCCCCCACCCGCTCCCGACACCGAGGATTCGCGACCGCCGTGTTCGATACTCTCTCCGACCGCCTCGCAGCCACGTTCAAGAGCCTCCGGGGCAAAGGGCGCCTCAGCCCGGAGGACATCGACGCCACGGCCCGCGAGATCCGCATCGCCCTGCTCGAAGCCGACGTGGCGCTGCCCGTCGTCCGCGCCTTCATCGCGAAGGTCAAGGAGCGCGCGGCCGGCGCCGAGGTCTCCCAGGCGCTGAACCCCGCCCAGCAGGTCATCAAGATCGTCAACGATGAGCTGATCGGCATCCTCGGCGGCGAGACCCGCGTCCTGCGCTTCGCCAAGCAGCCGCCCACCGTGATCATGCTCGCCGGTCTCCAGGGCGCCGGTAAGACCACCCTCGCCGGAAAGCTCGGCCTCTGGCTCAAGGGCCAGGGCCACACCCCGCTGCTCGTCGCCTGTGACCTCCAGCGTCCCAACGCCGTCACCCAGCTCTCCGTGGTCGCCGACCGCGCCGGTGTCGCCGTCTACGCCCCCGAGCCCGGCAACGGCGTCGGCGACCCGGTCAAGGTCGCCAAGGACTCGATCGAGTACGCCAGGACCAAGCAGTACGACGTCGTCGTCGTCGACACGGCCGGCCGGCTCGGCATCGACCAGGAGCTGATGACGCAGGCCGCGGACATCCGCGACGCCGTCAGCCCCGACGAGGTCCTCTTCGTCGTCGACGCGATGATCGGCCAGGACGCCGTCAACACGGCGGAGGCGTTCCGCGACGGCGTCGGCTTCGACGGCGTCGTGCTCTCCAAGCTCGACGGTGACGCCAGGGGCGGCGCGGCCCTCTCGATCGCGCACGTCACCGGCAAGCAGATCATGTTCGCCTCCAACGGCGAGAAGCTCGACGAGTTCGACGCGTTCCACCCGGACCGCATGGCCTCCCGCATCCTCGACATGGGTGACCTGCTCACCCTGATCGAGCAGGCCGAGAAGACGTTCAGCCAGGCCGAGGCCGAGAAGATGGCCTCCAAGCTGGCGAGCAGCAAGGGTGGCAAGGACTTCACCCTGGACGACTTCCTGGCGCAGATGGAGCAGGTCAGGAAGATGGGCTCCATCTCCAAGCTGCTCGGCATGCTGCCCGGCATGGGGCAGATCAAGGACCAGATCAACAACATCGACGAGAAGGACGTGGACCGCACCGCCGCGATCATCAAGTCGATGACCCCGGCCGAGCGCCAGGACCCGGTCATCATCAACGGCTCGCGCCGGGCCCGTATCGCCCGTGGTTCCGGCGTCGAGGTCAGCGCCGTGAAGAACCTCGTGGAGCGCTTCTTCGACGCCCGCAAGATGATGTCCAAGATGGCGCAGGGCGGCGGGATGCCGGGCATGCCCGGCATCCCGGGCATGGGCGGCGGCCCCGGCCGCGCGAAGAAGAAGACGAAGCAGGCGAAGGGCAAGCAGCGCTCCGGCAACCCGATGAAGCGCAAGGCCGAGGAGCAGGCCGCGGCGGCACGCCGCGCGGAGGGCGGCGCTCTGCCGGCGGCGGAGCCGGACAAGTCCTTCGAACTGCCGGACGAGTTCAAGAAGTTCATGGGCTGAGCGGTCCCGCACCGCACCGCGTCGCTCCGTACCGCACCGCTTCGTGCCGCAACCGCGCTCGTAGCGCACCGCGTCGTACGGTCCGAGCCGGAACGGGCCCCCGCCTCCGGGTGGGGGCCTCCGTGCTTCCGGCGGCCCCCAGAAGCCCTTCGGCGCGCTCGCGTCAGGGCGTTCTGGCGATCAGATACCGGAAGACATTGGGCATCCACACCGTTCCGTCCCGCCGCAGATGGGGATGGAGCGCCTCGCCGATCTCCTTCTCCACCTGCCGCCGGTCCGTCGCCCGGATCGCCCCGTCGAACACCCCGGTCGACAGCAGCCCCCGTACGGCGCTGTCCTGATCCGCGTACCCGAAGGGGCACGCCACCCGGCCCGACCCGTCCGGCCGCAGACCGGCGCGCGCCGCGACCTCCTCCAGGTCGTCCCGGTGCGCCGGGCGCCAGCCGCCCTTGCGCAGCCGGTCGGTCAACCGGCCCGCGACCCGCAGCACCGCGTCCGTGGCGCACCGCTCGGGCGGCCCCCAGCCGGCCAGCACCACCGGGGTGCCGTGCCCGGCCAGCGGGATGGCCGTGCGCAGGGCCGGTGTCAGCTCCCGTACGTCGTCCGCCGCGCTGCCGATCGGCTGGAACGCGGTGATCAGGTCGTACGGCGCACGCCCCGGCTCCGTACCGGCGTCGGCCATGCGCTCCTCGGGCAGCAGCGTCCCGGCGCCCTCGGCGGGCGCGGCGGCGCTCTCGTGGTCCGCGCTCGCGGCCAGCCGCTCCCGGGCCAGCGCGAGCCGTGCCGTGTCGGAGTCGACGCCGGTCACGCGCGCGCCCCGGGTGGTGGCGAGCAGCAGCGCCAGACCGGTGCCGCAGCCGAGGCCGAGCACCCGGGTCCCGGCGCGCACCTCCAGGCGTTCGTACACCGCTTCGTAGAGCGGGACCAGCATGCGTTCCTGGATCTCGGCCCAGTCCCTGGCCCGTCCGCCGGCGTCCGCGCCGGGCACCGGAGCCGCCGGAGCCGCGTTCGACGGCCGCTGATCGTGCTGGGTGAGCGTACGTGTCATGGATAGCGCCCCAATCCGCCGAGAGGTGTTGGCCGTGCCTGCCGTGCCGGCCCCCCGTGTACGTACGCGCTCAGTCCCCCCGTAAGCCAGAGAACTCCCCATCCGTGCCCGCGTCCAGTGGATGACCGGGCCCGGCGGGCGTCATGGGGGCGCGCTCCGGGAGCGCGCCCCCTGGAGAATGGCCGGTTCCCGCCGCCCCGGGTGTGGTGTCCGGCTCGGGGGATCGAAAGTGCCGAGGTCGGGGGACCGGGCCTCCGGAGTCGCTCCCCAGCCCGATGGAAATAGGCCAAATGGGTGAGGATCGACATGCCGTGAACCGGTCCGGGACCGGGTGTCGCGGGGCGGGGCGGTGCGCAAAGCGGGCGCCGCCCCCGGTACTGTCGCCGTCGGGCGCCGTGCCGCGCGCGGGCCGTGCGGCCGTGCGGCGCCGTTGCCGTGCCGCGCCCGCCGAACGGTCCGCCGGCACCGCCGGACGTAGATCGTCTACGCGCTGCTGCGTACCCGGCGCTACGTACCGGCTTGCGACGGGCTGCGAGGCTTTCTCCGCAGATCGACGCACCCGCCCTCGTCAGGACGCATCAACGGCAACTGACGGGTACGTGCAAATTATTTGGGATGCCCCGTAATGGAACCCGGGAGGCTTCCGGCTCGTTGTTCACGACGTGAGCACGACACCACCTGTTCTCGCCGCAGAGCTGGCGCAGGCGTGGGCCGACATTCAGCGGTCCCACCCCGAGCTGCCGGATCTAGCCGCGCCAGAGTCCCTGATCGGAGAGTCGTCGTCCGCCTGCGGCGCCGAGCTTTCCTTCGAACGACTGCTTCACGAAGCGGTCCACGGCATCGCCGCGGCCAGAGGAGTCCGCGACACCTCCCGCGCGGGCCGCTACCACAACCGCCGATTCCTGGCGATCGCCGAGGAGATGGGCCTCGACCACCCCGACGAACCGCATCCCAGCAGCGGTTTCTCGCTGGTCTCGCTCAGCCCCGAGGCCAAGCGCCGCTACCGCCCGACCATCGAACGGCTCCAGCGCGCCCTCAAGGCGCACACCGTCGCGACGGCCGCCGACACCAAACGCAGTTTCCGCGGCCCGGCCGCCCGGCACGGCTCCTCCGGCGGAGGGGTGCGCGTCAAGGCGGTCTGCGACTGCGGGCGGAACGTACGGGTCGTCCCGTCGGTCCTCGCCCAGGCGCCGATCGTCTGCGGCGGCTGCGGCAAGCCCTTCCGTATCCCGGAAGCGGTCGCCGCCGCGAGTTGAGCGACCGCCGTTCAGCCCCGCCCGGGGCCGGGTCCGCCCCCGGCGCCGGGTGTGGCAGAATGGCCAGCTGTACTCGACAGTCGCACAGGACCCCTCTCTCCTCCGGCTGACGCGTCCATCGGGCGGATCGGGTACCGCAACCCCACGCGGCATCCCGGTGTGCCCAACCACGTCAAGACCAGGAGACACCACTCCAGTGGCAGTCAAGATCAAGCTGAAGCGTCTGGGCAAGATCCGTTCGCCTCACTACCGCATCATCGTCGCCGACTCCCGGACCCGCCGTGACGGCCGGGCCATCGAGGAGATCGGCCTGTACCACCCGGTGCAGAACCCCTCGCGGATCGAGGTCGACTCGGACCGCGCGCGTTACTGGCTGTCCGTCGGCGCCCAGCCGACCGAGCCGGTTCTCGCGATCCTGAAGCTCACCGGTGACTGGCAGGCGCACAAGGGCCTGCCGGCCCCCGCGCCGCTGCTCCAGCCGGAGCCGAAGGCCGACAAGCGGGCCCTCTTCGAGGCGCTCACGAAGGACGGCGACGAGCCGAAGGGTGAGGCCATCACCCCGAAGGCGAAGAAGGCCGACAAGAAGGCGGACGAGGCCGAGACCCCGGCCGCCGCCGAGTCGACCGAGGCCTGAGCATGCTCGAGGAGGCTCTTGAGCACCTCGTGAAGGGCATCGTCGACAACCCGGACGACGTGCAGGTCGCCTCGCGCAATCTGCGGCGTGGCCGGGTGCTGGAGGTCCGGGTGCACCCCGACGACCTCGGCAAGGTGATCGGCCGCAACGGTCGCACCGCACGTGCTCTGCGGACGGTCGTGGGCGCCATCGGCGGCCGCGGCATCCGCGTCGACCTCGTCGACGTGGACCAGGTCCGCTGACACAGCTGAACACCGGCTCGGGCCGGGGAAGGCCACGGCGGCCCTCCCCGGCCCGTGTCCGTTTCCGGCGCTGACACCGGCCGCCACATTCGAGGAACCACCAAGGAGCAGCGCAGCGTGCAGTTGGTTGTCGCGCGGATCGGCCGCGCTCATGGCATCAAGGGTGAGGTCACCGTCGAGGTGCGGACGGACGAGCCCGAGCTGCGGCTCGGACCGGGCGCCGTACTCGCCACGGAGCCGGCCGCGGCCGGACCGCTGACGATCGAGACCGGCCGGGTGCACAGCGGCAGGCTGCTGCTGCGCTTCGCGGGCGTCCGCGACCGTACCGGCGCCGAGGCGCTGCGCAACATCCTGCTGATCGCCGAGATCGACCCCGAGGAACTCCCCGAGGACCCGGAGGAGTTCTACGACCATCAGCTGATGGACCTCGACGTGGTGCTGGCCGACGGTACGGAGATCGGCCGGATCACCGAGATCTCCCATCTGCCCTCGCAGGACCTGTTCATCGTGGAGCGCCCCGACGGCAGCGAGGTGATGATCCCCTTCGTCGAGGAGATCGTCACCGAGATCGACCTGGAGGAGCAGCGGGCCGTGATCGACCCGCCGCCCGGACTGATCGACGACCGCGCGGAGATCGCCGCGGGCGAGGGCCCCGCGGACGACGTGCCCGCGGACGACGTGCCCGCCGACGACGTGCCCGCGGGCGAGGGGCCCGCGCGCGACGGGCGTGCCGAGGACGGCGTCCGATGAGGCTCGACGTCGTCACGATCTTCCCGGAGTATCTGGACCCGCTGGACGTCTCGCTCGTGGGCAAGGCCCGCGCCAGCGGCCGGCTCGACGTCCAGGTGCACGACCTGCGGGGCTGGACCCACGACCGGCACAACACGGTGGACGACACCCCGTACGGCGGCGGTCCCGGCATGGTCATGAAGACCGGGCCCTGGGGCGAGGCGCTGGACGAGGTGCTGGCCGACGGGTACGAGACGGGCGCCCGGGGCCCCGTCCTGGTCGTCCCCACCCCCAGCGGCCGTCCCTTCACCCAGGAACTCGCCGTCGAGCTGTCCGGGCGTCCCTGGCTGATCTTCGCGCCCGCCCGCTACGAGGGCATCGACCGCCGGGTCGTGGAGGAGTACGCGACCCGGATACCGGTCGTGGAGGTCTCCATCGGGGACTATGTGCTCGCGGGCGGCGAGGCGGCCGTACTCGTGATCACCGAGGCCGTGGCCCGGCTGCTGCCCGGAGTCCTGGGCAACGCCGAGTCGCACCGCGACGACTCCTTCGCCCCCGGCGCCATGGCCGATCTGCTGGAGGGGCCCGTCTACACCAAGCCGCCCGAGTGGCGCGGCCGGGGCATCCCCGGTGTCCTGCTCAGCGGCCACCACGGCCGGATCGCGCGGTGGCGGCGGGACGAGGCGTTCCGCCGTACGGCGCTCAACCGGCCGGATCTGATCGAGCGTTGCGACCCGGCGGTCTTCGACAAGAAGGACCGCGAGACGCTCTCCATCCTGGGCTGGTCGCCCGAGCCCGGCGGCCGATTTTGGCGCAGGCCGGACGGCGTGGAAGAATAGGCCGCTGCCGTACGTCCGATGTGCGCCCCTGCCACAGGGGGAACGACGCCCGTCCGACGTGAACGGCGCCCCTGACTCTCTCTCGATCATCCGCTGATGACCTGTGGCATCAGCGAGGAAGCAGAACGACATGCCCAACCTGCTCGACGCCGTCGCCTCCGCGTCGCTCCGCAGCGACCTGCCCGCCTTCCGTCCCGGCGACACGGTGAACGTCCACGTACGCGTCATCGAGGGCAACCGCTCCCGTATCCAGCAGTTCAAGGGCGTCGTCATCCGCCGCCAGGGCTCGGGCATCAGCGAGACCTTCACGGTCCGCAAGGTCTCCTTCTCCGTCGGTGTGGAGCGCACCTTCCCCGTCCACAGCCCGATCTTCGAGAAGATCGAGCTGGTGAGCCGCGGTGACGTCCGCCGCGCCAAGCTCTACTACCTCCGTGAGCTGCGCGGCAAGGCCGCGAAGATCAAGGAGAAGCGCGACAGGTAAACCCGTCGCGACCGGGCGCGGGGTGCCACTCCCGCCCGGGGTCCACAGGGCCGCCGGATAAGATCTGGCACCGATGGACACCGAAGCACGGCACACGGAGCGTGACCGCTCGCCCCTTTCCCCCGAGGGGGAGGGAGACCGGTCGCGCTCCGCGCGTGTTTCCGGACGCGGCCCGGGGGTCGGTGCTGGTGCCGAGGCCGAGGCCGAGGCGGGTGACCGGGCCGGGCGTGGCCACGGGGCCGTGGCGGGCCCGGCCGTCCGGCGGCTCGGCCGACTCTCCTGGCGGCGGGCGGGTCTGCTGAGTCTTACCTGCGCCGTTTTCGTACTCCTCTTCAGCACCTTCGTGCTGCAGCCCTTCCTGATCCCCAGCGGCTCGATGGAGCCGACCCTCCGGGTGGGGGACCGGGTGCTCGTCAACAAGTTGGCGTACCGTTTCGGTACCGAGCCGGAGCGCGGTGATGTGGTCGTGTTCGACGGGACCGGATCCTTCGTCCAGGAGTCCCCGGGGCAGAACCCCGTCACCGGCCTGCTGCACGGGGCCGCCGCGGCCCTCGGTCTCGCGGAGCCCGCCGAGACCGACTTCGTCAAGCGCGTGGTCGGGGTGGGAGGCGATCGGGTGGTCTGCTGCGACAAGAGGGGCAGGATCGAGGTGAACGGCCGCGCGGTCCAGGAGCGCTATCTGTACCCCGGCGACGAGCCCTCCGCCGTCCCCTTCGACATCGTCGTACCCGGGGGAAGACTCTGGGTCATGGGCGATCACCGCGCCCACTCGCGCGACTCCCGGGACCACCTCGGCGAGCCCGGCGGCGGCATGGTGCCGGTGGACCGGGTGATCGGCAGGGCCCAGTGGATCGGCTGGCCGCCGGGCCGCTGGACGGCTCCGGGGCGTACGGACGCCTTCCGGGACGTCCCGGCCCCGGGGGGCGCTCATGGGTAAGCGCCGCCGTATCGCGGCCCACGGGTCCGACACCCGGCTGCCGACCGGCAGCCGGCCCACGACGGGCCGGGCCCTGCCGGGGCGCGCCGAGCGTCGCAAGCTCGCCCGGCGGGTCAAGACGCGCCGCCAGCGCAACGCGATGAAGGAGATCCCGATCCTCGTCACGGTGGCGCTGGTCATAGCGGTCGTCCTCAAGACCTTCCTCGTGCAGGCGTTCGTCATCCCGTCGGGGTCCATGGAACAGACGATCAGGATCAGCGACCGGGTGCTGGTGGACAAGCTGACGCCCTGGTTCGGCTCGAAACCCCAGCGCGGCGACGTCATGGTCTTCAAGGACCCCGGCGGCTGGCTGGACGACGAGAAGCCCCCGCCGGACAACTCCCCGGTGCTCATCAAGGGGGCCAAGCAGGCGCTCACCGCCATCGGGCTGCTGCCGTCGGCCGACGAGCAGGACCTGATCAAGCGGGTCGTCGCGGTCGGCGGCGACACCGTCAAATGCTGTGACCAGAACGGCAAGGTCACCGTCAACGGCATGCCGCTGACCGAGCCGTACATCCAGCCGGGCGACGCGCCCTCCACCATCTCCTTCGAGGTGAAGGTGCCCGTCGGCCGCTACTTCGTGATGGGCGACCACCGGTCCAATTCGGCCGATTCCCGCTTCCACCTCCAGGAGGAGTACAGCGGTACGGTCTCGCAGAGCGAGGTGGTCGGCCGGGCCGTCTACATCGCCTGGCCCTTCGGGCACTGGACCGGTCTGGAACAGCGCGGCGCCTACGCCTCCGTCCCTGATCCGAGTCCCGCGCCGACGCCCGTACCTGCCCTGTCGAATAGTGTGTCCCCGCGAGATCTGAACGGATTGCCGCGGCTCCCGAGCCCTGCGGAACTCCCGCTCGTTATGGGAGTGGTGGGCCTGTCCCGTCTCCGGGACAGGCGATCTCACGGAGTATTCGCACGGAGTAAGGAGTGGATGTGGGGGATGTGGCGGTCGGCGCACGATCCGGACACGACGATCCCGAGGAGGGACGCGAGCAGCTCGCCGAGTCGCCCGAACCCGTGACGGACCGGACAGCGCGATTCGGTGACGACGACGGCGAACGCGGCGGCGGCGGACCGGGCCGCGCCGAACGGGGCGACAGCGAGCAGGGCGACGGGGAAGGCGAACCGACGAAGGCCAAGCCCCGCTCCTTCTGGAAGGAGCTGCCGCTCCTGATCCTGATCGCACTGGCGCTCGCGCTGGTGATCAAGACCTTCCTGGTACAGGCGTTCTCGATCCCCTCGGACTCCATGCAGGACACCCTGCAGCGAGGCGACCGGGTGCTGGTGGACAAGCTGACGCCCTGGTTCGGGGCGGAGCCCCAGCGTGGCGAGGTCGTGGTCTTCCACGACCCGGACAGCTGGCTGGGAGACACCCCGACAGCGGAGCCCAACGTGGTGCAGCACTTCCTGAGCTTCATCGGACTGATGCCGTCCGCCGAGGAGAAGGACCTGATCAAGCGGGTCGTCGCGGTCGGTGGCGACACGGTGGAGTGCAAGAAGGGCGGCAAGGTCACGGTCAACGGCCACGCGCTCGACGAGACGGACTTCATCTACCCGGGCAACACGCCCTGCGACGACAAGCCGTTCGGGCCGATCAAGGTTCCCAAGGACCGGATCTGGGTGATGGGCGACCACCGGCAGAACTCGCTGGACTCCCGCTACCACCAGGAGCTGGAGGGCAACGGCACGGTCCCCAACGACCAGGTCGTCGGCCGCGCCGTGGTGGTGGCCTGGCCCGTCAACCGCTGGTCGACGCTCCCGGTGCCGGACACCTTCGACCAGTCGGGGCTCAGCGCCGCGGCCGCGCTGGCCCCCGCCGCGGTGCCGGGCGCGCTCGGCCTCGCCGGAGCCGTCCCGCTCGTTCTCTGGCGCAGGAGGAGGCTGACCCGCGGGCGAACCGACGGGTAGGGTGCCGTCCCGGATCGTCGAAGCCCGAGGATCACGCTCCGCCGCGCGGAGCGACGTTCTCCGGAGACCGGGGGAGTGCTGGGATGAGCGCGACAGGACGTAGGAACGACGGCCGCGGCCGTCTCGGCAGTGTGCTGTCGGGACTGGCCGTGGCCGTCGGCTGTGTGCTCTTCGTCGGCGGATTCGTCTGGGCGGCCGTCGTGTACCGCCCGTACGCCGTGCCCACCAACTCGATGGACCCGACCGTGAAGGCCGGGGACCGGGTGCTGGCCCAGCGGATATCCGGCGGCGAGGTACGCCGGGGCGACGTGGTGGTCTTCAAGGACGCGCAGTGGGGCGACATGCCGATGCTGAAGCGGGTGGTCGGCGTCGGCGGCGACAGGATCGCCTGCTGCGGCACCGGCGGCCGGCTCACCGTCAACGGCGAGCCGGTCGAGGAACCGTATGTCCAGGGCATGCCCGGCGGACAGGCGTCCATGACCGGCTTCGACGCGAAGGTGCCCGCGGGGCAGCTGTTCCTGCTCGGCGACGAACGCGGCGGCTCCCTGGACTCCCGGGTCCACCTGCAGGACGCGGGACAGGGCTCGGTGCCGCGCTCGGCGGTGAGCGCCCGGGTGGACGCGGTGGTCTGGCCGCTGGGAAGTCTGGTCGCCCGGCCGGACGGTTTCGCGGCGCTGCCGGGCGGTGTCTCCGCGCCGGGCCCGGTGAAGCCGATCACCGCGGCGGTGCTGGCGGGGGTGGCGCTGATCTTCGGCGGCGCGCTGTACGGGCCGGTCGTACGGCTCGCCTCCCGCTCGCGCGGGACCGGTCGGGGTACGGAGGGGGTGGCCGCGCGTGGCACGCGATGAGACGGCGCCCGATGAGCGCGGCGGGACGCCGCGCAAGGTGGCCCGGGTGGTGCTGCTCGACCCGCGGGACCGGATTCTGCTGCTGCACGGCTACGAGCCGGACGACCCGGACACCAACTGGTGGTTCACGCCGGGCGGCGGACTGGAGGGCGACGAGAGCCGGGCTCGGGCCGCGCTGCGCGAGCTGGCCGAGGAGACCGGGATCACCGAGGTGGAGCTGGGGCCCGTGCTCTGGCAAAGGACCTGCTCCTTTCCGTTCGACGGACGCCGCTGGGAACAGGACGAGTGGTACTTCCTGGCCCGTACGGCACAGACCGAGATCTCCCCGACCGGACTGACCGAGCTGGAGCTGCGCAGCGTCGCCGGGTCGAGGTGGTGGACCTCCGCCGAACTGTCGGCGGCGCGTGAGACGGTGTACCCGACCAGGCTCGCCGAGCTGCTGCGCACGCTGCTCGACGAGGGTCCGCCCGATGCGCCGGTGGTCCTCGCCCCCGAAAACGTCTAGAGGGCGCGGCGGCCGGAGCACAATGGGGGGACCGTACGGCTGAAGGGGAACATGCCATGAGCGCCGAGGACCTCGAAAAATACGAGACCGAGATGGAGCTGAAGCTCTACCGGGAGTATCGAGATGTCGTCGGTCTGTTCAAGTACGTGATCGAGACCGAGCGGCGTTTCTATCTCACGAATGACTACGAGATGCAGGTGCACTCCGTCCAGGGTGAGGTCTTCTTCGAGGTCACCATGGCCGATGCCTGGGTCTGGGACATGTACAGGCCGGCCAGATTCGTCAAACAGGTCCGCGTGCTCACTTTCAAGGATGTGAATATCGAGGAGCTGAACAAGAGCGACCTCGAAATGCCGGGCGGCTGAGTGCACGCCGCGACCGGGGCGGCGACCGGGGGTACGCCCCGGCTGAGGGGGCTGGGGCCGGATCTCGTTCACTCCGACGGGTGAGCGAGATATCCACAACCCTGGGGTTTTCCACCAAGATCCACTGACTTCGGCGGATCACGGCAGAGTCGGTGCCGGAGGTGGTGCCGATATGAACGCTACGGGGGCGCTCGGGCGGTACGGCGAGGATCTGGCGGCGCGACGGCTGGTCGCGGCGGGGATGACCGTGCTGGCCCGCAACTGGCGGTGCGGCAGGACCGGCGAGATCGACATCGTGGCCGGGGACGTCGAGTCCCGGGGCCGGGAGGTGCTGGTCGTCTGCGAGGTCAAGACCCGCAGGGCCGACTCGTTCGAACATCCGATGGCCGCGGTCACGCCCGTCAAGGCGGACCGGCTCAGACGGCTCGCCGCCTGCTGGCTGGAGCGGTCCGGCGGACCGCCGCCCGGGGGAGTGCGCATCGACCTGGTCGCGGTGGTGCTGCCCAGCAGGGGCGCCCCCGTGGTCGAGCACGTGCGGGGGGTGGTCTGAATGGGATTCGCACGCGCGTGTGCGGTGGCACTGGTCGGGGTCGAGGGCGTCGTGGTCGAGGTCCAGGCCGATCTGGAGCCGGGCGTCGCCGCCTTCACCCTGGTCGGGCTGCCGGACAAGAGCCTGGTGGAGAGCCGGGACCGGGTCAGGGCCGCGGTCGTGAACTCCGGCGGGGAGTGGCCCCAGAAGAAGCTCACGGTGGGGCTCAGCCCCGCCTCCGTGCCCAAGGGCGGCAGCGGCTTCGACCTCGCCGTCGCGGCGGCCGTGCTCGGCGCCGCCGAGCGGATCGATCCCCGGGCCATCGCCGATCTGGTGCTGATCGGCGAGCTGGGGCTCGACGGCCGGGTCAGGCCGGTGCGCGGAGTGCTGCCCGCCGTGCTCGCCGCCGCCGAGGCCGGCTACCGGCAGGTGGTCGTCCCGGAGCGGACGGCGGGCGAGGCGTCCCTCGTGCCCGGCGTATCGGTCCTCGGGGTACGGAGCCTGCGCCAGCTGATCGCGGTGCTGACCGACGAGCCGGTGCCCGAGGAGCCGGGGCTGCCCGAGCCGGGCCGCCCCGACCCGACCCTGGCCGGGCTGCTGGTCCCGGGAGCCGGTGTGGGCACCGGCCTGGCCGTCCGTACCGAGGCCGGGGACCACCGGCCGGATCTGGCGGACGTGGCCGGTCAGCACGCGGCCCGTAGGGCTCTGGAGGTGTCCGCGGCGGGCGGACACCATCTGCTGCTGCACGGTCCGCCGGGCGCGGGCAAGACCATGCTGGCCGAGCGGCTGCCCGCCGTTCTGCCGCCGCTCGGCGACCAGGAGTCCCTGGAGGTCACCGCCGTGCACTCGGTGGCCGGGATACTCCCACCGGGCGAGCCTCTGGTCCGCACCGCGCCCTACTGCGCGCCACACCACTCGGCCACCATGCAGTCGCTGGTCGGCGGAGGGAACGGACTGCCGAGACCGGGCGCGGTCTCCCTGGCACACAGAGGAGTTCTCTTTCTGGACGAGGCCCCGGAGTTCTCGGTGCGGGCGCTGGACGCGCTGCGCCAGCCGCTGGAGTCCGGCCATGTGGTGGTCGCGCGCAGCGCCGGGGTGGTGCGCCTGCCGGCGCGCTTCCTGATGATCCTGGCGGCCAACCCGTGCCCGTGCGGACGGCACAGCCTGCAGGGCGACGGGTGCGAATGCCCGCCCTCTGCGGTCCGCCGCTACCAGTCGCGGCTGTCGGGCCCGCTGCTCGACCGCGTCGATCTGCGCGTCGACGTCCAGCCCGTCAGCCGGGCGGAGCTGCTGGGGCAGGGCCGCCGGGGGGAGTCGACCGCGGTCGTCGCGGCACGGGTGCGGGAGGCCAGGGCGCGGTCGGCGGGCCGGCTGGAGGGCACTCCCTGGTCGGTCAACAGCGAACTCCCCGGCCATGAGCTGCGCACCCGCTGGCCGGTCGCCCCCGGGGCGCTCGCCGCGGCCGAACGGGACCTGGAGCGCGGGCTGCTGACCGCGCGTGGTATGGACCGGGTGCTGCGGGTGGCCTGGACGGTCGCGGATCTGGCCGGGCACGACCGCCCCGACGCGCGTGACGTGGCGCTCGCGCTGGAGCTGCGCACCGGTATCGCGCGCGGCGCCACCACGGTGGCCGGAGGCGTGTCATGACGCCCGTCGGTACGGACGAGCGGCTGGCGCGGGCCGCGCTCACCCGGGTGTTCGAGCCGGGGGACGAGCGCGGCGGCCGGTGGCTGCGACGGTTCGGGGCCGTCGCACTGCTGGAGCTGCTGACCTCGCCGGACGCCGGGCGCGAGCGGCTCATGGGTGTTCCGGGCGCCGCCGAGGTCGGCGCGGAACGGCTCGGCGGGTACCGGATCCGGGCCGGCGCGGCGGCCCCCGAGCGCGATCTGGCCGCCATCGCGGCGCTCGGCGGCCGGTTCGTCTGCCCCGGGGACACGGAGTGGCCCAGTCAGCTCGACGACCTCGCGGCGGCCCGCCCCATCGGGCTGTGGGTGCGGGGCAGTCCGGATCTGCGGATCTGGTCGCTGCGCTCCGTCGCCGTCGTGGGCGC
This sequence comes from Streptomyces corynorhini, assembly GCF_003346515.1. Taxonomy (GTDB): domain Bacteria; phylum Actinomycetota; class Actinomycetes; order Streptomycetales; family Streptomycetaceae; genus Streptomyces; species Streptomyces corynorhini. Next base: position 1,016 of record NZ_QQNA01000006.1, on the reverse strand, counting down.
GCGGGCGTGTACTCCTTACGGGGCACATATGGCGGCGAGTCTGGGCTCCGGTCTGGCCGAGCGCGGCTGGGTGGTCACCTCCGGCGCCGCCTTCGGAGTCGACGGGGCCGCACACCGGGGCGCGCTGTCGGCCGGCGGCGCCACCGTCGCCGTACTGGCCAGCGGGGTCGACAAGGTCTATCCACCCGGCCACGCCGAGCTGATCGGCCGCGTCGCGCGGCAAGGACTGCTGGTCGCGGAGCTGCCGCCCGGCGACCACCCCACCCGCAGCAGATTCGTCCTGCGCAACCGGGTGATCGCCGCCCTCACCAGGGGGACGGTGGTGGTGGAGGCCGAGTACCGCAGCGGATCCCTGGTCACGGCGCGCTGCGCGCAGCGGCTCGGCCGGTTCACGATGGGCGTTCCCGGCCCCGCCACCAGCGGGCTGTCGGCCGGCGTGCACGAACTGCTGCGCGGGGAAGGGGCGCTGGTCACCGACGCGGCCGAAGTGGTGGAACTGGTGGGCGACATCGGCGAACTGGCCCCGCCGCGCCGCGGCCCCGTACTCGCCAGGGACCTGCTGGACCCGGTCAGCGTCCGGGTGCTGGAGGCGCTGCCGGCCCGGGGCGCGGCCGTCGGACGGGAGGTCGCCAGGGAGGCCGGGACGACGGCGGACGAGGCGCTCGGCAGACTGTACGAACTCCACTCGTTGGGGTTCGTGGAGCGGCGCGGCGACGGATGGCGGCTGGCGTCCCGGCCGGCACCTGCCGGTGCCGCCCGGCGAGGCGGTACTTGACCTGGGGCATTCGGGTGAAAGGGTGGAGACGGATGATCCTCGTTCCTCCGTCGGTGGCACCCGGAGGGCCGGCGCGACCCACGTCGGCCCCGTGATCGAAGGTGTGACCGACGGAGGAGGCCCGGGGCGGACCTCGCCGTCCGCTCCTCGCGCAGAGCGACTCGCCAATCACGCTACGCTCACCTGCGTTCCCGCTCCGCCGGAACTCCCCCGACCCGTACGTCCCCGACCCGCACCCCCG
>NZ_QQNA01000059.1 GCF_003346515.1 Streptomyces corynorhini | reverse complement strand
GTGAACCGTGCCCGTCCGTGACGCGCACCCGGCGCGGACGCGCACCCGGCGCGGACGGGCACCCGGCGCGGACGGGCACCGATCCGCGGGGGCGGCCCCCGGCCGGGCAACGGCCGGGGGCCGCCCCCGCCGGTCAGCCGCCGCGCACCCGGACCGCGGCGGCCGTCCCCGCGACGGTCCACGGCAGCGCGATCCAGACCGTCTTGCCGCCCTCCGGGGTCGGGGTGATGGAGAGCCGCCCGCCGTACTCGGCGGCCAGCGAGCGGATGATGACCAGCCCCCGGCCGTTGTCCTGCTGCACGGCCGCCGGCAGCCGCTGCGGCCAGCGCGGATGGCTGTCGGTGACGCCGATCCGCAGCCACTCCTCACGCTCCAGCCGGATCTCCACGGTGAACGTGGGCGACTGGCCGAAGGTGTGCTGCACGGCGTTGGTGGTCAGTTCCGAGACGATCAGCCGTACCGTGTCGGCCGTCTCCGCCTCCGTGGGCAGTCCCCACTCCGTCAGGAGGTCGGCGACATATCTTCGCGCCGTCGGTACCGACGCGGGATCGCTCGGCAGGGTGATGGATGCTTCCTGGTGGTCTGCCATGACGATGCCGTCCCTTTCCACACCGGACCGCACTCCGGCACAGAGCGGATGACTGCGCGGACGGCCTCGGACTGTGCTTCGCGACAGCCTGCCACTGATCGCGCCATTCGCAGGGCCGATCCACCGAGATCTGCATATATCTGTCGCTCGATGCGGTGAACTCTGCAACGGAAGACCGTATTCGGGCAGCGAATAGATAACTTCACGGCCGCGGGCACCGGAACGGGACGAGGACGGGCGAAGGGCGGATTCGGCCATGCGGCATATTCCAGTGGTACGGCGGCGCAGACTCGGTGAGGAATTGAAGAGGCTGCGCCGGAAAGCGGGGCTGACGAGCGGCCAGACGGCGCGGCTGCTCGGCTGGCACCAGTCGAAGGTGAGCAGGATCGAGACGGGCGTCAGCGGGGTGAAGGGGGAGGATCTGGCCGTACTGCTCGACGCGCTCGGCCTGACCGATCCTCAAGCGCGCTCGCTGCTGTCCGCGTTGGCCGGCCGGGGCGCGGACGGCCGGGGCTGGTGGGAGGCGTACGGCGGCGCGATCCCGCCCCGTTACCGGGACTTCATCAGCCTGGAGTCGCAGGCGAGCACGGCGCGCACGCTGGAGACCTCGGTGGTGCCGGGGCTGCTCCAGACGCGCGAGTACGCGCGCGCCGTGACCCGCGCCGCGCTGGAAGGGGTGCCCGCCGCCGCCGTCGACGCGCTGACGGAGGTCCGGCTCGCCCGGCAGGCGGTGCTGCGGACCACGACCCCGCTGCGGCTGCACGCCGTGCTCGACGAGGCGGTGCTGCGGCGGGAGGTGGGCGGCCCGGGGGTGATGCGGGAGCAGTTGCGACGACTGTCGGAGCTGGCCCGGCTTCCTCAGGTGTGCCTGCAGGTGCTGCCGTTCACCGTCGGCGGTTATGTCGGACTCGCCGGGCCTTTCGTTATCTTCTCATTTCCGAACATCAATGATCTGGATTTGGTCGTTCTCGACCATCTAACGAATAGCCTCTATCTGGAACGGAGAGAAGAACTGGAGGCGTACGGCGCCGCGTTCCGCACGATGTGCGCGCACGCCCTCTCGACCGACGATTCCCTGGATCTCGTCGCCGATATCCGCGACGGGATCCGCGACAGCGCGTAGGGAGCATCATGAACGCTTGTCCCGTCTGGCGGCGCAGCAGTTACAGCACCGGCGCCAACAACTGCGTGGAGTCGGCCCGCAGCGGGCCGGACGCGCTGGTCGTGCGCGATTCCAAGGAAGCGCGCCGGCCGCCGCTGTCCTTCTCGGGGAGCGCGTGGTCCTGCTTCCTGTCGGCCCTGCGCGAGCGGGAGCCGGTGCGCTGTCCGGTCGGTTAGGGTCTTTCGTTTGGAAGCGGCGGGGCCGCCGCCACGACCGTACGGACCGCCGTGTCGATCTGGCCGGGCGTCAGATCGGCGCGCGCGGTGAGCCTGATCCGGGAGACGCCGTCCGGCACCGACGGGGGCCGGAAACACCCCACGGCCAGCCCCGCCGTACGGCAGTCGGCGACCCAGCGCACGGCCGCCTCCGGTGACGGTGCCCGTACGGAGACGACGGCGGCGTCCGGCCGTACGGCGGTCAGTCCCGCGTCGGTGAACCGCCGGTGCAGCTCCCTGGCGACCTCGCGCGCCCGGCCCGCCCTGGCCGGTTCCCGGCGCAGCAGCCGCAGGCTCTCCAGCGCGCCGCCCACGGCCGCGGGCGCCAGTCCGGTGTCGAAGATGAACGTACGCGCGGCGTTGACCAGGTGGTCGATGACCCGGGCCGGTCCGAGTACGGCGCCTCCCTGGCTGCCCAGGGACTTCGAGAGCGTGAGCGTGGCCACCACGCCGTCCGCGCCCGCGAGTCCCGCCGCGTCGAGCGTGCCCCGGCCGCCGTCGCCGAGCACGCCCAGCCCGTGCGCGTCGTCGACGAGCAGCGCGGCGCCCGCCGTGCGGCAGACCGCGGCCAGCTCCGCGAGCGGCGCGGCGTCGCCGTCCACCGAGAACACCGCGTCGCTGACCACCAGCGCCCGCCGGCCGGGGTGCGCGTCGAGCGTCTTGGCGACGGCGTCGGGCCGCGCGTGCGGGACGACGACGGTCTCGGCGCGCGAGAGCCGACAGCCGTCCACGATCGAGGCGTGGTTGCCCGCGTCGGAGACGAGCAGCCCCTCGCGGGCGGTCAGCGCGGTGAGCGCGGCGAGGTTGGCCGCGTATCCGGAGGAGAGGACGAGCGCGGCCTCGAATCCGCAGAATCCGGCCAGCTCGCGTTCGAGTTCGGCGTGCAGGTCGGTGCTGCCGGTGACCAGCCGGGAGCCGGTGGCGCCCGCGCCCCAGCGGTGTGCGGCGTCCGCCGCCGCCCCGGTCACGGCCGGGTGCCGGGCGAGGCCCAGGTAATCGTTGCTCGCCAGGTCGAGCAGGTCCTGCGCGGCGGGGCGCGGCCGGAGCGTACGGACCAGACCGGCGCGCGCACGGCGGCGCGCCTCGTCGTCGGTCCAGTCGAAGGGATCCTGCGTCACGGGTCCGGACCTCCGGTGGGCGGCGGGTGGGGTGCTGCGCGCGTGCGGCGCGGTGATCCGCGCGGCGCCCTTTTGTGAGCGCGCGTCCTTTTGTAGGCAGCTCACAGACTCTAACCGCGCCCCGAACAGGACAGGGTGTGGTGATACACACACCGTGATCCGGGGGTGTTGTGGGATTCCTCCTTGGCCCCGGGGTCCCCGGTGGGAAAGGATCTGCACCATGGACCTGCTGAACACACTGGTGGAGAAGGGCCTGCGGCGTGAGCTGCCGACCCGCGAGGAAGCGCTCGCCGTGCTGGCGACCTCCGACGACGAGCTGCTCGACGTGGTGGCCGCCGCCGGGAAGGTACGCCGGCAGTGGTTCGGGCGGCGGGTGAAGCTGAACTACCTGATCAATATGAAGTCCGGGCTGTGCCCCGAGGACTGCTCGTACTGCTCGCAGCGGCTCGGCTCCAAGGCCGAGATCCTCAAGTACACCTGGCTGAAGCCCGACGAGGCGACCAAGGTCGCGGCGGCCGGTGTGGCGGGCGGCGCCAAGCGGGTCTGTCTGGTGGCGAGCGGCCGGGGGCCGACGGACCGGGACATCGACCGGGTGTCGCGGACCATCGAGGCGATCAAGGAGCAGAACGAGGAGGTCGAGGTGTGCGCCTGCCTCGGTCTGCTGTCGAACGGTCAGGCGGAGCGGTTGCGGGCGGCGGGCGCCGACGCGTACAACCACAACCTCAACACCTCCGAGGGCACCTACGGGGACATCACCACGACCCACACCTACGCCGACCGGGTCGACACCGTGCGGCAGGCCCGCGAGGGCGGGCTGTCCCCGTGCTCGGGCCTGATCGCCGGGATGGGCGAGAGCGACGCGGATCTGGTCGACGTGGTCTTCGCCCTGCGCGAGCTGGACCCCGACTCGGTGCCGGTCAACTTCCTGATCCCGATGGAGGGCACGCCGCTGGCCAAGGAGTGGAACCTCACTCCGCAGCGGTGTCTGCGCATCCTCGCGATGACCCGGTTCGTCTGCCCGGACGTGGAGGTCAGGCTCGCGGGCGGACGCGAGGTCCATCTGCGCTCGATGCAGCCGCTCGCCCTGAACCTGGTCAACTCGATCTTCCTGGGCGACTACCTCACCAGTGAGGGGCAGGCGGGCCAGGCGGATCTGGACATGATCGCGGACGCGGGCTTCGAGGTGGAGGGCGCGGGGTCCGCCACGCTGCCCGAGCACCGGGCCGGCGGCTGCGGTTCGGTGTGCGGCGACGCGGAGACGGCGGCGGGGTCCGGGTGCGGTCCGGCGGGCGAGCGGTGCGGCCACGACGGTGTTCCGGCCGCCGCCGGTTCCGAGCCGGTCCCCGGGGCCGAGCCGGTCCCCGGGGCCGAGCCGGTCCCCGCGGCCGGTGCCGACGTCCTCGCCTCGCGCCCCGGTCTGGTGTCCGTACGCCGCCGCGGCGCGGGCACCGAACTGGCGCCCAATGCCTGAGGCGCCCCTCCTGGCCCAGGGCCGGTCGGCCCTGGGCCCCGCCGAGCTGCTCTCCCTGGACCGGGCCCACGTCTGGCATCCGTACGGCCCCATGCCGGGCCGTACGGACCCGCTGATCGTGGAGTCCGCGTCCGGAGTGCGGCTGCGGCTGGCCGAACCCGCCCACGGGCAGTACGAGCTGGTCGACGGCATGGCCTCGTGGTGGTCGGCGGTCCACGGCTACAACCACCCGGTGCTCAACAAGGCGGCGCACGAGCAGCTCGACCGGATGAGCCATGTGATGTTCGGCGGGCTCACCCATGAGCCCGCCGTCCGGCTCGCCGCGCGGCTGGTCGAGATCACCCCGGAGCCGCTGCGCCACGTCTTCCTCGCCGACTCGGGCTCTGTCTCGGTCGAGGTCGCGGTGAAGATGTGCCTGCAGTACTGGCGCTCGCTCGGCCGGCCCGCCAAACAGCGCCTGCTGACCTGGCGCGGCGGCTACCACGGCGACACCTGGCATCCCATGTCGGTGTGCGACCCGGACGGCGGGATGCACGAGCTGTGGTCGGGCACGCTGCCGCGCCAGATCTTCGCCGACGCCCCGCCCGCCGACTACGACGAGACGTACGCGCGGGGGCTGCGCGCGCTCGTCGCCCGGCACGCCGACGAACTCGCGGCCGTCATCGTGGAGCCGGTGGTGCAGGGCGCGGGCGGCATGCGGTTCCACTCCCCCGCGTATCTGCGGGTCCTGCGCGAGGCGTGCGACGCGCACGGGGTGCTGCTGGTCTTCGACGAGATCGCGACCGGTTTCGGCCGCACCGGCACCCTCTTCGCCGCCGAACAGGGCGGTGTGTCCCCCGATGTGATGTGTGTGGGCAAGGCGCTGACCGGCGGCTATCTCACCATGGCGGCGACGCTGTGCACGTCGGAGGTGGCCGAGGGCATCTCGCGCGGCGAGGTGCCGGTGCTGGCGCACGGGCCGACGTTCATGGGCAACCCGCTGGCGGCGGCGGTGGCCCTCGCCTCGATCGACCTGCTGCTCGGCCAGGACTGGGCGAAGGAGGTCGAGCGGATCGGCGCGGGGCTGAGCGCCGGGCTGGCGGCGGCGAAGGCGCTCCCCGGCGTACGGGAGGTACGGGTACGGGGCGCCATCGGTGTCGTCCAGCTGGACCACGACGTGGACATGGCGGCGGCCACGCGGGCGGCGGTGCGGGAGGGCGTCTGGCTGCGCCCGTTCCGCGACCTCGTCTATACGATGCCGCCGTACGTGACGGGCGACGAGGACGTCGCCAGGATCTGCCGCGCGGTCGTCGCGGCGGCGGAAGAGGGCTGACATGCCGGTGCTCATCGTCTCCGGAACCGGTACGGAGATCGGCAAGACGATCGTCACGGCGGCCGTCGCCGCCGCGGCGCTGGCCCGGGGCCGCAGCGTCGCCGTGCTCAAGCCCGCGCAGACCGGGCTCGGCCCCGGTGAGCCGGGCGACGTGGCGGAGGCCGCGCGGCTGGCGGGGCCGGTGACCGCCGTCGAACTCGCCCGGTTCCCCGACCCGTTGGCGCCCGCGACGGCTGCCAGGCGGGCCGGGGCGGCGCCGGTCGGCCCGGCCGAGGTGGCCGTCGCGGCCGAGAAGCTGGCCACCGAGCACGATCTGGTGCTGGTGGAGGGCGCGGGCGGGCTGCTCGTACGGTTCGACGAGAGCGGCGCCACCCTCGCGGACGCGGCCCGGCTGCTGGGGGCGCCCGTGCTGGTGGTGGCCCCCGCCGGGCTCGGCACCCTGAACGCGACCGCGCTCACGGCGGAGGCGTTGCGCGCGCGGGCGCTGACGGCGCTGGGCGTGGTGATCGGCGGCTGGCCGGCCGCGCCCGACCTGGCGGCGCGCTGCAATCTGGCGGATCTGCCGCAGGCCGCGGGCGCGCCCCTGCTGGGCGCGGTGCCGCAGGGGGTGGGCGCGCTGGCCCCGGCGCTGTTCCGGGAGCGGGCGGGCGGCTGGCTGGCGCCCGCGCTGGACGGCGAGTGGGACGCGGCCGCGTTCACCGCGCGCGAGGGCGCGGGCCCGCGGCCGTCCGCGTGAACGGGCTCAGCCGACCGCCTCGGCACCAGGGCCTTCGGCACCAGGGCCTTCGGCACCGGGGCCGGACGATGTCCCGGCCATGGAGCAGAAGTTGCGCCAGACGACGGACAGGACGCAGCCGGGCACCACGGCCAGACCCAGCAGCGGCGCCTGGTTGACGAGGACGAGGGCGACCGCGAGCAGTCCGAGGTTCATCAGCCCGAGCGGCCAGCGGCGGACCTGCGCGTACGACACCGCCAGGAGTGTGCGCCGCCGCACGCGCGGGGCGTCGTACGCCAGGCAGGCCATCGCCGCGACGCCGGAGCCGACGGCGACGAGTACGGCCATGGCGAACAGCGGCACCAGCGCGAGCCCCAGCGCCGAGTGGCGCAGCACGTACGCGTCGGTCGCGGCCACGGCCGTCAGCAGCACGCACGGCGTCCACAGGAGCAGCGCCCGGCCGAACAACCGCCGGTAGGCACGCGGCAGTTCGGCGGCCGGGGCCCGTTCGTCCCCGTCGGCGCCGCGCAGATAGCCGAAGGCGGCGGCGAGGGAGGGACCGATGCCGAGCGACAGGAGGCCGAAGAAGACCGGGTAGCGCCAGGGCCGGTCGACCAGGTGCAGGGCGGCCAGCAGCGGCAGGTTCGCCGCCGCCAGCCCGATGTTGACGACCAGGACCCGGTGGACGAACGACCAGATCAGGTCCCAGGACCCGTATCCCACATTGAGCCGGGAGGGCCGGCCGGTGACGGGAGCACCGCTCATCGCATTCGCCTCACTCGATTCGCCGAGGTCACCCGATCCGCCGAGGTCACCCGATCCGCCGGTGTGACTCGATCCGCCGGTGTCGCTCGATCCGCCGGTGTCACTCGATCCGCCGGTGTCACTTGATCCCGCTGGTGGCGATGCCCTGCACGAAGTACCGCTGCCCGAGCAGGAAGACCACGAGGATCGGCAGGACCGAGAGCACGGACCCGGTCATGATCATGGCGTACCGGGCGTCGTACATCCCGACGAACTGGCGGAGCCCGATCTGCACGGTCCACAGACGGTTGTCCGTCAGATAGATGAACGGGCCCATGTAGTCGTTCCAGGTGTTGACGAAGGTCAGCAGCGCCAGGCTGGCCAGGGCCGGTTTGGAGAGCGGCAGGACGATGCGGGCCCAGATGCCGTACTCACTGAGTCCGTCCAGCCGCGCCGCCTCGCTGATCTCGTCCGGAATGGTCAGATAGAACTGGCGCATGAGGAAGACGCCGAAGGCGCCGAACGCCTGGAGCAGGATCAGCGAGAGGTGGGTGTTCACCAGCCCGAGCTTCTCCATCATGATGTACTGCGGCACCATGTACGCCTGCCACGGCACCGCGATGGTGGCGATGTAGCCGAAGAACAGCACGTCGCGGCCGGGGAAGCGCATCTTGGCGAAGCCGTAGGCGGCGAAGCTCCCGGTGAGGACCTGGAGCGCGGTGATGGTGACGCTGAGGAACAGCGAGTTGCTCAGGTAGGTGAGGAGCGGGATCGTGGTCCAGATCTCGGTGAAGTTCTCCCACTGGAACTCTTGCGGTATCCACTGGATCGGAACGGTGAAGACCTCGTTGTCCCGCTTGAGCGAGGACGTCAGCATCCACGCGAAGGGCAGCAGGATCGCCGCCGCCAGGACGAGGAGTCCCGCGTAGAGCAGCACGTGGCCGGCGGCGGCGCGCACCCCGCCCGCGCCGCCGGGCGGACCCGGTCGCGGGGTCGCGGGCCGGGGGGCCGCGGTCCCGGTGCTGTCCTTCCGCAGCGTGGTCGTGTTCATCGTTCGGACCTCCGCTGGAGCTGGAACTGTACGAGGGTGATGGCCAGGACGATGAGGAAGAGCACCAGGGAGATCGCCGAGGCGTAGCCGAATCGGCCCTGGGCGATGCCCTGCCGGTAGATGAGCTGCGAGAGCACGAGGGTGGAGCGGCCGGGGCCGCCCTCGGTCATGACCTGGACCAGGTCGAAGATCTTGAAGCTGGAGACGGTGAGCATGACGAGGACGAAGAAGGTGGTGGGCCGCAGTCCTGGCAGCGTCACATGCCAGAACCGCTTCCACGCGCCCGCGCCGTCCACACGCGCCGCTTCGTACAGCTCACCGGGGATGGCCTGGAGCCCGGCGAGATAGAGCACCATGTAGTACCCCATGTCCCGCCATACGCTGGTGATGACGAGCGCGGGCATCGCCCAGTCGGTGGAGGTCGTCCAGCCGGGCGGATGCGCGATGCCGACGAACTTCAGGAACTGGTTGACGGGCCCCAGCTCGGGGCTGAGCAGCATGTTCCATACGACGGCCACCGCCACCAGCGAGGTGATGTACGGGAAGAAGAACGCCGTGCGGAGCACTCCCACGGCCCGGAGCTTGCGGTTCAGCAGCACGGCGAGGCCGAGGGCCGCCGCGAGGGTGAGCGGGATATGGCCGATCGCGTACCACGAGGTGTTCTTGAGCGCGGTCCAGAAGTTGCCGTCGTCGAGCATCCGCCGGAAGTTGTCGAACCCGATCCATTCCGGCGTGGAGTACGAGTTCCAGTCGGTGAAGGCCAGCAGCAGCGTGCCGAACACCGGGAGGAGGGTCAGGGCGGCGAAGCCCAGGAAGTTCGGGAGGATGAAGCTCCAGCCGACCAGTGTGTTGTGCCGGCGCCGTCGCTTGCCGGTGGTGGAGTCGGAGAGAGTCATCACCGGACTTCGGACTTCACTCGCTTGTTCATCTCCTCGATGCCCTGCTCGACGGACTTCTCCCCGCTCATCACCAGTTCGTGCTCCTCGTCGAGGATCTGGTTGATGTCGGAGGTCTTGTCGCTGACGGGCATCTCCAGCTTCACGGAGTCCGGCTTCATCGCCTGGGCGGCCAGTGCGTCGGAGGGCATGCCCTTGACGGCGAAGTACGCCTTCATGACCTCCTCACCGGTGTACGAGGGGACGACGCCGACCTTGGCGATGGCCGCCGCGCCCTTGGGCCCCGAGGCCCACTTCACGAACTGCTCGGCCTCCGGCGAGTTCCGCGCCTTCTTGTTCACGGCGAACGCGGTCGGCGAGCCGAAGGTAGTCTTCGTGCCGTCGCCCTTGATCTGCGGCAGCGGGGCTACGCCCCAGTCGATGTCCGTGGTGCCCTTGGCCCGGTCCTCCAGCAGCGCGGAGGCGAACCAGCTGCCCATCGGCACCATGCCGACCTTGCCGCTCTCGAAAATCGTCTTGTACTGGACCTTCTGGCTCTTGGCCGTCCCGAACGGCATCGCGGCGCCGGACTTCTGGAGGTCGAGGGCCAGTTCGTACTGGTCCTTGAAGAATCCGTAGTCACCGCTCAGCAGGTCACCGCCGGTCTGGGCGGCGGCGATCGCCTGGGCCACCGAGCGCCAGGTCTGGAGGTAGGTGCCGTAGACCTTGGAGGTGCCTCCGCCCGTGCTGGTCTGCTTGGCCAGGGAGGCGTAGTCGGCCCAGCTGAGCTTCGCCAGATCGGCGTCCGCCGGCTTGATGAGCGCCTTGTTGTAGAAGAGCACCCAGAAGTCGTGGCGGTAGGGCATCGCGTAGTAGTGGCCGTCGAGTTCGAACGGGTCCAGACCGGAGTAGGACGCCTTGTCGAGCGCCTCGACCTCGCTGTCGAGCGACTTGAGCTGTCCGCGGGTGGCGAACCGCGCGTAGTCGGTGACGTTCTTCATCGTCAGTACGTCGGTGCTGTCGCCGCCCGCGAGCATGGTGGTGACCTTGTCGGCGTAGTCGTCGGCGAGGATGTCGACCGGCTGGATGTCGATCTTCGGGTTCTCCGCCTCGAAGCCCTCGATCAGCGCTTTGAACTCGGGGGTCGTGTCGTAGTTCCACAGCGCGACCTTGACCACCTTGCGGCCGTCGGCGGTGGTGGCGGAACCGCCGTCACCGCCGCCGCAGCCGGCGGCGAGCAGGGTCACGGCGACGGCTGCCGTCAGGGCTCTTGCCGAGGTCTTCCTCATGATGTGCGGCTCCTTCGAGTGGTCTCTTCTTGCGAAAGGCGGTGTCCGGCGGAGGGTCCCGGGCGCCGGGCGCGCGGGGCTCCCGGCGCCCATGTGCTCAGGCCCTCAGGCCCTCAGGCGCTCAGCCCGAGGGCCCAGTTCTCCGCCGTGATCTCCGCCCGCAGGGGCTGCCGGGCGGACAGACGTTCCAGTTCGTCGATCGCGTGGTCGGTGAGGCGTCCGATCTCCGAACCGAGCGAGCCTGCTACGTGGGGGGTGATCATGACGCGGGCCAGTCGTCTGAGCGGTGAGCCGGCAGGCAGCGGCTCGGGCTCGGTGACGTCGAGGATGGCGAAGAGGCGGCCCGCCGCGCACTCCGCGGCCAGGGCGTCGGAGTCGATCAGGCTGCCGCGCGCGGTGTTGATGACCGTCGCGCTGTCGGGCAGCATGCTCAGCTCCGCCGCGCCGATCAGGTTGCGGGTCTCGGGGAGTTCGGGCGCGTGCAGGGTGAGCACGTCGACCCGCGGCAGCAGCTCCGCCAGCCCGACCAGGGTGGCGCCCGCCCGGCTGACCTCGGCCGGGTCCGCGTAGGGGTCCGCGACCAGGCAGGTGGTGGTGGGCAGGACCTTGAGCAGGTCGACGACCTTGCGGCCGATCCGGGAGAACCCCACGACCCCGACCGTTCTGCGGAAGTTGGACAGGTCTCCGTGGCCGCTGACCGAACCCCAGCCCTCGTAGGCGCGCCGTTCGTCGGCCGCGAGGAAGGGGGCCTTCTTCCCGGCGAAGATGATGGCCGCCAGGGTGTACTCGGCGACCGGAATCGCGTTGGCGTCGGCGCCGCTGGTCACGCGGATGCCCCGGCGCCACACCTCGTCCCCCACCAGCCCGCGCACACTGCCCGCGCAGTGCAGCACCGCCTTGAGGGCCGGTGCGGCCGCGAGCCGCTTCGAGGTCAGCCGGGGCGCGCCCCACGAGGTCAGCATCACCTCGACCTCCGCCAGGCGGGCCCGTACCGAGGCGGAGTCGAGGTCGTCGGTCCACACCGGATCGCCCAGTTCCACCAGGCCCGCCAAGCGTTCGAGCCGGGCCGCGTCGAAGTGCGCGTCGAAGCTCTGCCTGTCCATCACGACCAGCGCCTGGGGCTTCGTCTGCATCGGGTGTCGAGTCCTTCCCATGGGCGCGCGGCGGTGGCCGGCGCCGCCCAGTTCCTTGCCGTATACGAAGTTCCTTGCCGAACACGTGGGAATAGAGATAGTGGTGAGACGTACGCGTTCACTAGAGGCCGTACGTAAACGAAGCGAAACGTTCAGAGTCGAACGGGTCAAAGGTCAGGTGTCCAGATGACGGATGAGCGGCTGTTCGCTCTGCAGCGCCGGGAGCTGCTGATGGACGAGCTGCGGCGGAGCGGCTCCCTGCGGGTCCGGGAGGCGGCGCGGACCCTGGAGGTCAGCGAGCTGACCGTGCGGCGCGACATCGCGGCGCTCGCCGCCCGGGGGCTGCTCACCCGGGTGCACGGCGGCGCCACCCTGCCGACCGACCTCGATCCGCTCCACACGCGCCGCCCCCGGCCCGCCTCGACGCCGTTCACCATCGGCATGGTGGTGCCGTCGCTGGACTTCTACTGGCCGCAGATCGTCGGCGGGGCGCGGAGCGCGGCCGTCGCGCTCGGCGTCCAGATCCAGCTGCGCGGATCGAGCTACGACCAGGCGGAGGACCGGCGCCAGATCAGCCGGCTGATCGCCGCCCAGCAGGTGCAGGGGCTGCTGCTGGCACCGAACCTGGAGGGCGAGGGCCTCGACGAGATGATCGACTGGATCGGCGATCTGCCGGTGCCCGCCATCCTCGTCGAGCGGCAGATATCCCGGTGGACGCCGACCCCGCGTCAGCTGGGGTGGGTACGCAGCGATCACGCGCTCGGTCTGGAGATGGCCGTGCGCCATCTCCACGAGCACGGCCACCGCAGGATCGGCCTGGTGCTGTCGAAGGGCAGCCCGACCTCCGCCCATCTCGCCCAGGGCTGGGTGAAGGCATGCGCGGAGCTGGACCTGCCCGGCGCGTTCGTGGTCAGGGAGAGCGTCGCCCTCGACGTCCCCGGGCACCGGGAGATCATCAGGGGCATCCTGGACAGGTCCCGGGCGGCCCGGATCACCGCGCTGATCGTGCACAGCGACCCCGACGCGATGTCCATCGCCCAGTACCTCGCGGAACAGGGCCTGACCATCCCCGGCGACATGGCGATGGTCAGCTACGACGACGAGGTGGCCCATCTCGCGGAGCCGGCGATGACCGCGGTCCGGCCGCCCAAGTCGCGGGTCGGCCGGGTCGCGGTCGAGATGATGGTCTCCCGGCTGCGGGAGGGGCGGCGCCACCCCGCCCAGCGGATCACGGTGCTGCCGGAGCTGATCCTCCGCAACTCGTCGGTCGTGCGGGCGGGGGGCGTGTGACCTCACGATCCGGTGCGCTCCCGCCCGTTCAGCGGGCGCGTTCGATCCGTACCCGCGCCGCCCCCGGCGGACCGCCGGGGACGCGGGACGGGCCGGTGCGCAGGGTCAGCCTGGTCAGCCGGTCGCCCCAGGACAGACGCAGCAGCGGGTCCCGGAGCGGCTGTTCCCGGAGATCGGCGGTCAGCAGCGCGGGGTCCCAGCCGATCCGCAGCGTGCCGCCGGTGGCGGTGGCGACCGTGGCCCGGCCCTCGTCGAGCCGTACGTCACCCGCGATGACGTGCCGTACGCCGAACCCTGCGGTGCCGCCGTCGGGTCCCCCGGCCGGTTCGTCGGTGACGACGATGTGCGCGGGTTCTCCGGGGGTGGCGCGGACCAGCCGTACGGTCCTGCGCAGGGCGCCGAGCAGGCCGGCGGGGTAGGCGGGCGCGAGGTCGGCGGACCACTCGGTGGTGGGGTCGCCCGTCCGCACGCGTACGTCGCGGGCGCGGTGCGCGGCGCCCGGCAGCTGGCCGGAACCGGTCCCGGAACGATGGGGACCGGGACCGGCGTCGGAGTCGGGACCGGCGTCGGAGTCGGAGTCGGGATCGAGGTCGGGCACGTTGTGCCAGGCGCTGCGCAGCGGCCACGCGCGGTAGCGGTCCGGGCCGAAGCTGTCGGCGGTGTAGGTGGGCTGCCCGAGGTCGACGATCACCGGCTCGCCGTCCAGGGCGACCCAGTAGGTGCCGACGTCGAGATGGTTGTGGCGTTCGTCGTTGTGACCGCCCTTGACCGCGAGGGCGAGCCCCGCCGCGGTGCCGGGGCGCTCCCGGGTGACGAGCACCTGCACGCGCGGCAGCCAGACGTCCCGGGGCAGCCAGGCACCGGCTCCGGCGGTGGCGCTCTTCCCGTCGCGGCCGGTCGCGGCGCGCCAGGCGGGGTCGGACAGCCCGGCCAGCGCGCGGCCCAGGCCGTCCTGGTGGCTCACGGTGACGCCCCGCGCCGCGCCGCGCGCCCGCGCGTGGCCGCTGACCTCGGCGTCGCCGAGCCGGCCGCCCCAGCGGAACAGGACATGCCAGGGCTGCTCGTCGGGGAGGCGGGCCGGGGCGTCGCCGACGTTGACGTACCAGGGGCCGCCGAAGTGCATCCGGTACGGGTAGCGCACGACTTCGGCGAGTACCGGCAGGTCGCGGGCGTCGCACGGCGCGCCCCCGACGGCGGCGAGCAGATCGAGCGCCTCCAGCAGCCGGCAGGCGCCCTGCCACCAGTAGGCGACGCCCTCGTCCACGCCCCCGTCGTCGGGCAGCACCTCGACGAAGCGGTCGAGGCCGACGGCGGCCAGCCGGACGATCTCGGCCCGTTCCTCCTCGTCGTCGCAGAGCAGCAGGGCGGCGGTCAGCACCGCACCGTGCACCCACGGGTTCCAGTTGTGGGCGTCGCCGTCGAGGCCGATCCAGTGCCAGTCCCTGATCCGCAGGAAGGGTTCGAACACCCGCAGCCTGACCTCGCGCCGCAGTCGGCGCCGCAGCCCGGGGACCCGTTCGTCGAGGTGCGGGCCCAGAACGTGGTCGGCCCAGGCCAGCAGCGAGGCGACCTCGGCGGCGCCCAGATCGAGGAACGGCTCGTCGGGGTCGGGTACGGTCTCGCCGCGCGCGGTGGTGAAGCGGTCGTGCGGAGCCCAGCACCAGGTGCTCGCCTCGGCGAGCGCCATGAGGCAGTCGGCCGCCGCGTCGAGGTGGGGAGCGGCACCCGGCGGCGCCTGGGCGGGCGCGGACTCGCCGGTCAGCACCGCCGCGAGGACGAAGAGTGCCGTACGGTGGCGCAGCTCACGGGCCCGGTCCTCGTAGGCCGTGCGCACCCCGTCCCGGAAGGCGCGCGCCCAGTCGGACGCGCGCGACACCGGCGCCGGGCGGCCGAGTTCCGCCTCGGCCGCCGTCAGGAGCGCGGTACGCGTCGTGGCGTCCACCGCGTCCCAGACCGCGCGGTCGGTCACCGGGGGAATCGGCACGCGCCGGGGAGCGTCCCGCAGCCTCTCGGCGAGCCCTTCCACCTGAGCAATGTTTACTACCGATCGAAAATGTTCGTTCACCCGGCCGATTATGATGCTTCGCTGCGCATTTTGTTCGGATCGTGCGGCACCTGGTACGGACGTCGCGCGGAAATCGTTCGCCGGGCGGGCCGGTGCTCTGCTTGGCTCAGCCGATGAACGATATTCACATCCGTCCCGCCGGCCCCTCGGACGTCGAGGCCGTGCTGCGGTTCTGGCGCGAAGCCGCCGAGGGCACGAGCATCAGCGACGACCACGACGGGGTGGCCCGGCTCATCTCCCGGGACCCGGAGGCCCTGCTCCTCGCCGAGAGCGACGACTCCGTCCTCACCGGAACCGTCATAGCCGGTTTCGACGGGTGGCGGTGCTCCGCCTACCGGCTGGCCGTCCATCCGCACCACCGCAGGCAGGGCATCGCCACCGCCCTGCTGGACGCGGCGGAGCGGCGCTTCGCCGCCCTCGGGGGCCGACGCTCCGACGCCATGGTTCTGGAGGCCAACGAACGGGCACACCACACGTGGGCAGCCGCCGGATATCACCGTGAGGACCGCTGGCGGCGCTGGGTGAAGCCCCTGGGGCCGGTCTGACCGGTCCCGCCCGGCCCGCGACGGCCGGGCTTCCCGTCGTCGCGCGGCCTCCTGCCCGCTGACCGACCATGGGACGGACGGGACAGGGGTGAACCGATGACCGAAGTGCTTCTGCTGCTGGTGGCGGTGGTCCTGGCGCTCGCCTGCGGGGTCTTCGTGGCGGCGGAGTTCTCCCTGACGACGATCGAGCGCGGGGAGCTGGAGCGGGCCGCCGAGCGGGGCGAGCGGGGCGCGGCGGGTGCGCTGAAGGCCGTACGGAGCCTCACGTTCCAGCTCTCCGGCGCCCAACTCGGGATCACCGTGACCAATCTGGTCGTCGGGATGCTCGCGGAGCCGTCCGTCGCCGAGCTGATCCGGGGTCCGGTGGAGGCGGCCGGGCTCTCGCCCCCGGTGGCGTCCTCGGTCGCGCTGGTCATCGGTACGGCGCTGTCGACGGTCGTGCTGATGGTCGTGGGCGAGCTGGTCCCGAAGAACTGGGCGATCTCCTCACCGCTGGCCGTCGCCAAGGTGGTGGCCACCCCGCAGCGGTACTTCACCGCCGCCTTCCGGCCGTTCATCGGCCATCTCAACAACACGGCCAACCGCATCGTGCGCGGCTTCGGTCTGGAGCCCACGGAGGAGCTGGCCTCCGCGCGCGGTCCGCAGGAGCTGGCCGCGCTGGCGCGGCACTCCGCGCGGGAGGGCGCGCTGGAGGCGGACACCGCCGAGCTGTTCGTACGGACGCTGAGCCTGTCGGCGCTGACGGCGGAGAACGTGATGACGCCCCGGGTCCGGGTGATGGCCCTCGACCTGCGGGCCACGGCCGAGGACGTCGCCAACGCCACCCGGGCCTCCGGTCTCTCCCGCTTCCCCGTCTACCGGGGCACGCTGGACGCGGTCGTGGGCGTCGTGCACATCAAGGACGTCCTGACGGTGCCCGCGCGGCGGCGCGCCCGGCACCCGGTCTCCGACCTGGTGCGCGAACCGCTGCTGGTGCCCGCGTCCCTGACGGTGGACACCCTGCTGGACCGGCTGTCGGGCCGGGCCAGGATGGCCGTCGTGATCGACGAGTACGGCGGTACGGCGGGGGTGGTGACGCTGGAGGACATCGTGGAGGAGGTCGTCGGCGAGGTACGCGACGAGCACGACCCGCACGAGACCGCCGATCTGGCGGCGGTGGGCGAGGACGCGCGAGGCCGGGCCCTGTGGTCGGCGGACGGCGCCGCGCGCGCCGATCAGCTGCGGGCGATCGGGCTGCGGATGCCGCAGGGGCCGTACGAGACGCTCGCCGGGCTCGTCGCCACGGAGCTGGGCAGGCTGCCCGTCGAGGGCGACCGGCTGGCGGCGGACGGCTGGGACGTCGAGGTGGTGGACGCCGCGGGGCGGCGGGCGGCGCGGCTGCTGCTGCGCGCGCCCCTGCCACCGGCCGGGGGCGACGAAGAGAGCGACGGCGGCGCGGACGGCTCGCGCGGCGGCCGCGGCGGGGCCCGTCGCCCCCGCGGCGACGGCTCGGGGGAGGCCAGGTGATCACGGCGCTCCAGCTGTTCGCCGGGGTGCTGACGCTGGTCGTCAACGCCTTCTTCGTCGCGTCCGAGTTCGCGCTGATCTCGGTGCGCCGCAGCCAGATCGAGCCCGTGGCCGAGGCCGGCGACCGGCGGGCACGCGGCGTCCTGTGGGGGCTCGAACACGTGTCGGCGCTGCTGGCGGCGGCGCAGCTGGGCATCACGCTGTGCACGCTGGTGCTGGGAATCGTCGCCGAGCCCGCGATCGCGCATCTGCTGGAGCCCCTCTTCGCGGCGGTCGGGATGCCGGAGGGGCTGGTGCACCCGCTCTCGTTCGTGATCGCGCTGGCCGTGGCCACGTATCTGCACATGCTGCTGGGCGAGATGGTGCCGAAGAACGTCGCGCTGGCCGGTCCGGTGCGCGCCGCGCTGCTGCTCGGGCCGCCGCTCGTCGGGCTGGCCCGCGCGCTACGTCCGGTGATCTTCACGGTCAACGCCTTCGCGAGCGGCCTGCTGAGGCTGTTGCGGGTGGAGACCAGGGACGAGGTGTCGGCGACGTCCTCGGACGACGAGCTGGCCCGGATGGTCACGGACGCGGGCCACGCGGGGCTGCTGGACGACCGTGCGACCGCCCGGCTGCACGACGCGCTGGAGCTGGGCCGCCGTCCGGTGCGCGACGTGGTGCTGCCGCTGGAGCGCGTGGTGACCGCGCGGCTGGGCGTGACGCCGGAGGCGCTGGAGGCCCTGGCCGCCGAGACGGGCTTCTCGCGTTTCCCGGTGGTGGACCCCTCGCGGCGGATCCTGGGCTACCTGCACGTGAAGGACGCGCTGGACGCGGCGCCGCGCGACGAGCCGTTCCCGGTCTCCGGCATGCGGGGCATCGCGCGGGTGCGGGCGGCGACGCCGCTGGACGACGTGCTGACCGCGATGCGCCGCAGCCGTACGCACCTGGCGGCCGTGGTGGACGACGACGGGCGGCTGGCGGGGCTGGTCACGATGGAGGACGTCCTGCGGGAGCTGGTGGGCCGGCACGCGTAGGACCTCTTCTGGGATCCGCTCCGCGGGACCTCCCGGCGGGCGCGGGCATACCGCCCGGTACGATCGACGGCGCCATGGAGACACATGTTGAATACACCAGTTTCGTGGCCCTGGGTGACTCCTTCACCGAGGGCATGTCCGACCGGCTGCCCGACGGCTCCTACCGGGGCTGGGCCGACCTGCTCGCGGCGCGGCTCGCGGCCCGTACCCCCGGATTCCGGTACGCCAATCTGGCCGTGCGCGGCAAGCTCATCGGCCAGATCGTCGAGGAGCAGGTCGGCCTCGCGGCGGCGATGGCACCGGACGTGGTGACGCTGGTCGGCGGGCTCAACGACACGCTGCGGCCGAAGGTCGACATGGGCCGGGTGCGCGCGCTGCTCACGGAGGCCGTGGAGCGGCTCGCCCCGGCGTGCGGGCAGCTGGTGCTGATGCGCAGCCCGGCGCGGAACGGTCCGGTGCAAAAGCGCTTCCGGCCGCGCATGGAGGAGCTGTTCACCGTCGTCGACGAACTGGCGGCGGCGCACGGCGCGCTGGTGGTCGATCTGTACGCGGCGCCGGTCCTCGGCGACCAGCGGATGTGGGACGTGGACCGGCTGCATCTGACGGCGGAGGGCCACCGCCGGGTGGCCGAGGCGGTCTGGCAGACGCTGGGGCTGGACGCGGCGGAGGACTGGCGGGCCGGGCTGCCGCCCACCGAGCGCGAGCGCTGGCTCGCGCGGCGCGCGCACGACGCGCGGTTCACGCGCGAGCACCTCGGGCCGTGGGTGATGCGCCGCCTGACCGGCCGCTCCTCCGGGGACGGCCTCGCGGCGAAGCGCCCCGAGCTGCTGGCGTACGGGGACGCGGCGCCGGTGCGGGACGCGGGGTCCAGCGACGGCACGCCCGGCCGGGACCGTACGGCCGGGCCCTCGTAGCTGTCCACGAACAAGGCCGGGGCGCCGACCTGCGCGAACCGCCAGTAGAATCACCCCACGTGACTGCCAAGCCTCGTATCCCCAATGTCCTTGCCGGCCGCTACGCCTCGGCGGAGCTGGCCGTGCTGTGGTCCCCCGAGCAGAAGGTCAGGCTGGAGCGGCGGCTGTGGCTCGCCGTGCTGCGGGCGCAGCGGGATCTGGGGATCGAGGTGCCCGAGGCCGCCCTCGCCGACTACGAGCGCGTGCTCGACCAGGTCGACCTGGCCTCGATCGCCGAGCGCGAGAAGGTCACGCGGCACGATGTGAAGGCGCGGATCGAGGAGTTCAACGCCCTCGCGGGCCATGAGCAGGTCCACAAGGGCATGACGTCGCGGGATCTCACGGAGAACGTCGAGCAGCTGCAGATCCGGCTGTCGCTGGAGCTGATGCGCGACCGTACGGTGGCGGTGCTGGCCCGGCTCGGGAAGCTGTCAGGGGAGTACGGCGAGCTGGTGATGGCGGGCCGCTCGCACAATGTCGCCGCGCAGGCCACCACGCTCGGCAAGCGGTTCGCGACGGCGGCCGACGAACTGCTCGTGGCGTACGGGCGGCTGGAGGACCTCCTCGGCCGCTACCCGCTGCGCGGCATCAAGGGCCCGGTGGGCACCGCGCAGGACATGCTCGACCTGCTGGGCGGGGACACCGCGAAGCTGGCCGAGCTGGAGCGGCGGATCGCGGGCCATCTCGGCTTCGCGCAGGCGTTCACCTCGGTGGGCCAGGTCTATCCCCGCTCGCTCGACTACGACGTGGTGACCGCGCTGGTGCAGCTGGCGGCGGCGCCGTCGTCGGTGGCGAAGACGGTCCGGCTGATGGCCGGGCACGAGCTGGTCACCGAGGGCTTCAAGCCCGGCCAGGTGGGCTCCTCCGCGATGCCGCACAAGATGAACACGCGCTCCTGCGAGCGGGTCAACGGCCTCATGGTGATCCTGCGCGGCTACGCGTCGATGACCGGCGAGCTGGCGGGCGACCAGTGGAACGAGGGCGACGTCTCGTGCTCGGTGGTCCGCCGGGTGGCGCTGCCCGACGCGTTCTTCGCGCTGGACGGACTGCTGGAGACGTTCCTGACGGTGCTGGACGAGTTCGGCGCGTTCCCCGCCGTGGTGGCGCGCGAGCTGGACCGCTACCTGCCGTTCCTGGCGACGACGAAGGTGCTGATGGGCGCCGTACGCGCCGGGGTGGGCCGGGAGGCCGCGCACGAGGTCATCAAGGAGCACGCCGTCGCCTCGGCGCTGGCCATGCGTGAGCGGGGGGCCGAGCGCAACGAGCTGCTGGACCGGCTGGCGGCGGACGAGCGGATGCCGCTGGACCGGGCCGGGCTGGACGCGCTGATGGCGGACAAGCTGTCCTTCACGGGCGCGGCGGAGGACCAGATCGCGACCGTCGTCGGCCGGATCGACGAGATCGTCAAGCAGCGTCCCGAGGCCGCTGCCTACACGCCGGGCTCCATCCTGTGACCACCGGACGGGTCCGCGCGTGACCCCGGAAGAACGCGAAGCCGCCCGCGACCGCGTCCTGTCCGACGTGGCCGCGGGCGGCTTGCGTGTGCTGTTCTGCGGTATCAACCCGGGCCTGCTGTCGGCGGCCACGGGCCATCACTTCGCGCGCCCCGGCAACCGCTTCTGGCCGGTGCTGCACCTGTCCGGTTTCACCCCGCGCCGACTGCGCCCCGCCGAGCAGGACGAGCTGCTCGCGTACGGTCTGGGCATCACGAACGTCGCGGCGCGGGCGACGGCGCGGGCCGACGAGCTGAGCGCCGAGGAGTTCCGGGAGGGCGGCCGGATCCTGGCCGCGAAGGTGGAGCGGCTGCGGCCGGCCTGGCTCGCGGTGGTCGGGATCACCGCGTACCGGACGGCGTTCGACGAGAGGCGGGCGGTCATCGGCCCGCAGGAGCGGACGATCGGCGGGACGCGGATCTGGGCGCTGCCCAATCCGAGCGGGCTCAACGCGCACTGGACGGCGGCGACGATGGCCGAGGAGTTCGGCCGGCTGCGCGCGGCGGCGGGCGTTCCGGCCGCGTAGCCTCCACCGGCGGACCGGCCGGACTGGCCGCGGGCGCGCGGCACCCCCTTGCCAGTTTTGTGGCAAGCATTGACAAGTTTGCGCAACGGTGACGACCATGCACCATGTCGTTCACTCACCTCGCTCCGTCGAGCAAGTAGCGGAGTCGCCATGGCCACCACCTTGACCGATGTAGCCAAGCGCGCCAACGTCGCGCTCTCCACCGCTTCGCGGGCCTTCAGCGACCCCGACCGGCTCGGCCCGCAGACCTTGCGCAAGGTTCTTGCCGTTGCGCAAGAGCTGGGTTACGAGTCTCCCGTGGCGCGGGCCGTCGAGCCGGTGGCCGAGGGGGAGAGCGCGACGGTGGCCGTGGTCGTGCCCGACATCGCCAATCCGGTCTTCGGGGCGTTCGTGAAGGCCGCCCAGGGCGAGGGGTGGCACCGCAGGCAGACCGTCGTCCTCGCGGACACCGACCTCAGCCAGGACCGTGAGCGCGAGGTGATCACACACCTGCGCGATCAGGCCGACGGGCTGATCGTGTGCTCGCCCCGGCTGGAGGCGGCGGAGATCCTCGCCGTCTGCGGACGCACCCCGGTCGTCCTGGTCAACCGCGAGACCAGCGGCGCGGACTGTGTGATCGCGGACGCGACGCACGGCATGCGGCAGGCCGTCGAGTACCTCGCCGCGCTCGGCCACCGGCGGATCGCCTACGTCCAGGGCATGCAGCGCTCCTGGTCCAACGCGCACCGGGTCGAGCTGATCCGGGGCGAGACCGAACGGGCCGGTCTGGAGCTGGAGTTGCTCGGCTGGCAGGCCGAGACGGTGGCGGGCGGCACGGCCGCCGCCGCCAGTGTGATGGCCTCGGGCGCCTCCGCCGTGATCACACACAACGATCTGATGGCGCTCGGTGTGATCGCGGGCGCGCGGGCGCTGGGGCTGAGCCTGCCCGACGACCTCAGTGTCATCGGCGTCGACGACATCCCGTTCGCCGAGGTGTCCCAGCCGTCCCTGACGAGCATCGCCGTGCCGATGGCGAAGGCCGGGGCGCTCAGCCTCGACCTGCTGGGCCAGGTCCTGGCGGGCGAGCGCGCCACCCCGCGCCTGCTGCGGCTGCCGACCCAGCTGATCGTGCGCGGCTCCAGCGGCCCCGCCCCCTCCCGCACGCCGTGGCGGAACACCGCCGCGGACCGGACGATGAAGGACGCGTCATGACGACAGACGCCAGCACGGGCGAACCGAACGAGCCCGCCCCCGGCCACCCGCCGACCGTCGTGGTCGCGGACTCCAACCTGGCGCCCCTGCGGGCCGAGTTCGAGGCCGCGCTGCCCGCCGGATCGACGGTGCGCTGGCCGGATCCGCGGGACGCCGCGGCGCTCACGGCGGCCCTCACCGACGCGGACGTCCTCGTCTCCGGGCAGTGCACCGCCGCCATGGCCGCCGCCGCGCCGCGCCTGCGGCTGGTCCACGCGGCGGGCGCCGGTACGGAGAGGATCGAGACGGCCGCGCTGGCACCGGGCACCCTGGTCGCCAACACCTTCCACCACGAGAACTCCATGGCGGAGTACACGATCTCCGCCGCGATCCTGCTGCGCCGGGGCTTCCTGCGCCAGCACACCGCGCTGCGCGAGGGCCGGTGGGACTCCCCCGTGCACGACCCGGACTCCCCCTGGACCGACAGCCTGGCGACGGCGACCATCGGCTTTGTCGGCTTCGGCCATATCGGCGCGCGCTGCTGGGAGCTGTTCCGGGCATTCGGCGCGCGGGGGGTCGCGGTCACCCGGCGCGGCGACGTGGACGCCGCCGCCCGGGGGCTGGACTGGTCGGGGACCGTGGACGATCTCGGCACCCTGCTGGAGACCTCCGACGTGGTCGTGGTCTCCGCGCCCCTCACCGCTGCGACCACCGGGCTGATCGGCGCGGCCGAGCTGTCCCGGATGCGCTCCAGCGCCGTACTGATCAACGTCGGCCGGGGCCCCGTCGTGGACGAGGACGCGCTCTTCCGGGCGCTGAGCGAGCGGACGATCGGCGCCGCCGCGCTCGACGTCTGGTACCGCTACCCGTCCGAGGGCGGGACAGCGGCGCCCGGCAACCACCCCTTCGAGAAGCTGGACAACGTACTGATGACTCCCCACTCCTCGGGCCTCACCCGCGAGACCTTCGCGCGCAGGGCCGCCGACATCGCCGCCAACATCGGCAGGCTCACCGCCGGCGAACGGCCGCACCACATCGTGGCGGTGGCCCGATGACCGGGACCGACTCGATCGTCGCGGCGGACGTGATCGTCACCAGCCCCGGCCGCAACTTCGTCACCCTCAAGATCACCACGGCCGAGGGGCTGGTCGGCTGGGGCGACGCCACGCTCAACGGCCGCGAGCTGGCCGTCGCCTCGTACCTCCGGGACCATGTCGCACCGCTGCTGATCGGCCGCGACCCGGCCAGGATCGAGGACACCTGGCAGTACCTCTACCGAGGGGTCTACTGGCGGCGCGGCCCGGTCACCATGACCTCCATCGGCGCGGTGGACATCGCGCTGTGGGACATCAAGGGGAAGGCCACAGGACAGCCCGTCTACCAGCTGCTCGGCGGCGCGGTCCGCGACCGGATCCTCACCTACACGCACGCCAGCGGCTGGGACGTCCCCGAACTGCTCGACGCCATCGACGCCAAGCGCGAGCAGGGCTTCCTCGCCATCCGCGCGCAGAGCGGCGTGCCGGGGCTCGACACGGTGTACGGCGTGACACGCGGCGCCCCGGGCTACGAACCGGCCGAGCGCGGCAATCTGCCCGTCGAGGAGATCTGGGACACCGAGGCGTATCTGCGGCACGCGCCCAAGGTGCTCGCCGCCGCCCGCGCGCACGTGGGCCCCGGACTGAAGCTGCTGCACGACGCCCACCACCGGCTGACACCCAATCAGGCGGCGCAGCTCGGAAAGGCGTTGGAGGAGGCCGACCTGTTCTGGCTGGAGGACGTCACCCCGGCGGAGAACCAGCAGGTGCTGCGCCACGTACGGCAGCACACCACGGTCCCGCTGGCGATCGGCGAGGTGTTCAACACCGTCTGGGAGTGCCAGTCGCTGATCACGGAGCAGCTCATCGACTTCGTACGGACGTGTGTGACGCACGCGGGCGGCATCAGCCATCTGCGGCGGATCGCGGCGCTGGCCGAGGTCTGGCAGATCAGGCTGGGGCCGCACGGGCCGTCCGACGTCTCGCCGGTCGCGCTGGGCGCGTCGCTGCACGTCGGTCTCTCCACACCGAACTTCGCCATCCAGGAGTACATGGGCTACGAGCCGCTGGTGCACGAGGTGTTCCGGCACGGCTGGTCGTACGAGAACGGGCATCTGCACCCCGGGGACCTGCCCGGCATCGGGGTCGAGGTCGACGAGGAGCTGGCCGCCCGCTTCCCGTACGAGCCCGCGTACCTGCCGGTCGCACGGCGGCGCGACGGCTCGATGACGGACTGGTGAGCGAGATGACCACGGCTCTGCCGCGGCTGGGCGCGACGACCGTGCCCGCCGCCTCCCGGCTGAACGCCCGCACACCGGCCCGCACCGGCATCGTCCATCTCGGTCTCGGCAACTTCCACCGCGCCCACCAGGCCGTCCACACGGCCGCCGCGCTGTCCCACACCGACGGCCCCTGGGGGATCCTCGGCGTGGCCAGCCGCTCCGGCGCCGTGGCGCGGGCCCTGCGCGAGCAGGAGATGCGCTACTCGGTCGTGGAGATCTCCCCGGAGCGCACCCGGATCACGGTGCCCGCCGTGCACACCGGCGCGCTGGTGGCGGCGGACCAGCCCGAGCAGGTGCTCGACGCGCTGGCCGCGCCGGACACGGCGGTCATCTCGCTGACCGTCACCGAGCACGGCTACACCTTCGATCCGCGCACCCACGGGCTGGACCTCGGCTCCCCGGCGGTACAGGCCGATGTACGGGGCGACGCGCCGCCGCGCACCACCATCGGGCAGATCGTGCGCGGGCTCCAGCGCCGCCGACGCGCACACGCGCGGCCGGTGACCGTCCTCAGCTGCGACAACCTGGCGGGCAACGGCGCGCAGACGCGGCGGCTGGTCCGGGAGTTCGTGGAGGCGCTGCCCGCCGCCGAACGCGAGGACCTGGTGGAGTGGCTGGAGAGCGCCGTGACGTTCCCCGGCTCCATGGTCGACCGGATCGTCCCCGCGACCACCGACGCCTACCGCGACGCGGTCGCCGCCGGGCTCGGGGTGCGCGACGCCGTACCGGTACCGGCCGAACCGTTCTCCATGTGGGTCATGGAGGATCGTTTCTGCGCCGGACGTCCGCGCTGGGAGCACGGCGGCGCCCTCTTCACGGACGACGTCGAACCGTACGAGCTGCTCAAGCTGCGGCTGCTCAACGGCACGCACTCGCTCATCGCCTATCTGGGCGCCCTGGACGGGCGGGCGACCATCCCGGAGGCGATCGCCCGGCCGTTCGTCGCGGACGCCGCGCGCGCCGTGCTGCACGGCGACTACCTGCCGACCCTGACCGTGCCCGCCGACATCGATCCGGACACGTACGTCGGTCAGCTCTTCGAGCGCTGGGCCAACACCGCGCTGGGCCACCGCACCCAGCAGGTCGGCTCGGACGGCTCCGTCAAGCTCCGCCAGCGGGTGCCCGACCCGGCGCTGCTGCATCTGCGGGCCGGACGCATGCCGCACCATCTGGCGCTGACCGTCGCCGCGTACCTCTGCTGCGTGGCGCCGCCGCCCGGTTTCTCGCCGGGGCCGCACGCCACCGCCATGGTGGACCCGGCCCGGGAACGGCTGGCCGCGATCGCGCGCCGGGTCCCGGTGTCCGGCGGTGCCGCCTACACGGCAGCCGTGCTGGACAGCGGGCTGCTCGGGACCGGTCTGACGGAGTTCCCGGACTTCGCCGCCCGGATCGCCGAGTTCATCGACGCGATCGTCCGGCACGGTCCCGGCGCGGCGGCGGCCGAGGCCGCCGGGGCGGCGCGGTGGGAACCGCTGCCCGCGCGCTGACCCCCCTCCCGCTGTTCTCCCCACCCCTCCCGCTCTTCTCTCCACC
>NZ_QQNA01000058.1 GCF_003346515.1 Streptomyces corynorhini | reverse complement strand
GGGCCGCCGAGCGGGGCGAGCGGGACGGGGACACCATGGAAGCGAGCCTAACGACCGGGCGGCGGGGGCCCGTACCCGCTGCCGGAGGTGATGGTTGAGCCACCAAGAGTAACGTTTCGGTAAAGCGGAAATGAAGGGGTGCGCTCCGCTGTTCACGCCCTTCGGAGAGGGTGCCACCACCCTCCTGTCGACGTGCTCCCGGATCAGTCGACTCAGTCGACGTGCTCCTGGATCCCGAGCGAGAGGACAGCGGACGTGAGCCAGTACGTGTCCCGCATCGCCGGCACGTTCGTGGGGCCGCCCCGGCTGCGGCGGCCAGGCCAGTCCCGCAGGCCCCGCAGGATCGCGATGCTCAGCGTCCACACCTCCCCGCTGCACCAGCCGGGGACGGGCGACGCGGGCGGGATGAACGTCTATATCGTCGAGCTGGCGAAGCGTCTCGCCGCCATCGACATCGAGGTGGAGATCTTCACCCGGGCCACCACGGGCGGACTGGCCCCCGCCGTGGAACTGGCCCCCGGAGTGCTCGTACGGCATGTCGACGCCGGGCCGTACGAGGGCCTGGACAAGGAAGAACTCCCCGCGCAGCTGTGCGCCTTCACCCACGGGGTGATGCAGGCGTGGGCCGGCCAGCGGCCCGGCTACTACGACCTGGTCCACTCCCACTACTGGCTCTCCGGCCATGTCGGCTGGCTCGCCTCCGAGCGGTGGGGCGTCCCGCTCGTGCACGCCATGCACACCATGGCCAAGGTCAAGAACGCCGCGCTGGCCGCGGGCGACAAGCCCGAGCCCGCCGCCCGGGTCATTGGTGAGACCCAGATCGTGCGCGCCGCCGACCGGCTGATCGCCAATACGGCGGAGGAGGCCGACGAACTCGTCCGCTTCTACGACGCCGACCCCGCGAAGCCCGCCGTCGTCCACCCCGGGGTGAACCTGGAGTGTTTCCGCCCCGGCGACGGCCGCGCCGCCGCCCGCGCCCGGCTGGGGCTGCCGCAGGACGCCTTCGTCCCCCTCTTCGCGGGCCGGATCCAGCCGCTGAAGGCGCCGGACGTGCTGCTGCGCGCCGTGGCCGTACTCCTCGACGAGGACCCCTCGCTGCGTACGAAGCTGGTCGTGCCGATCGTCGGCGGGCCCAGCGGCAGCGGGCTGGCCAAGCCCGAGGTGCTGCAGAAGCTGGCGGCGCGGCTGGGCATCGCGGATGTCGTACGGTTCCGGCCGCCGGTCGGCCAGGACCGGCTGGCGGACTGGTTCCGGGCGGCCTCCGTGCTGGTGATGCCGTCGTACAGCGAGTCGTTCGGGCTGGTCGCCATCGAGGCCCAGGCGGCGGGCACCCCGGTGGTCGCGGCGGCGGTCGGCGGGCTGCCGGTGGCGGTAAGGGACGAGGTGACGGGCTTTCTCGTACCCGGCCACGAACCGGCCTCGTACGCGCGGGCGTTGCGCCGCTTCCTCGACCACCCGGAGCTGGTCGACCGGATGGGCGCGGCGGCCTCGCGCCACGCGCACGGCTTCGGCTGGGACACGGCGGCGGCGACCACGGCGGACGTGTACCAGGCGGCGCTGCACGACCACCGGCGGCGCGGCCGAGCGGCGCGCTGAGCGCGCACCACCGGCAGCCCATCGCACACCACCGATAGGGCGCCGCGCATCGCCGCGAGCGCACCGCCGACAGCGCACCGCCCGCCGCCCGCCTCGCGGCTCTGCCGTACGCTCGCACCATGGCTGACGTCGACGTCGTACAGCGGGCCGCGCGGATCATCGAGGAGACGCTGAAGGGCGCCGAGCTGGCGTGGGAGAGCCCCGAGCCCGGCGCCTACGTGGTCACCCTCCCCGGCATCCGCAAGCTCGCCACCACCTGCTCCCTGCGCGTCGGCCGGCACGCGCTCTCCCTCAACGCCTTCGTCATCCGCCACCCCGACGAGAACGCCGAGGGCGTCCACCGCTGGCTGCTGGAGCGCAATCTCAAGCTGTACGGGGTGGGTTACGCGGTCGACCGGCTCGGCGACATCTACCTCACCGGCAAGTTCCCGCTGGCGGCGGTCACGGAGGACGAGATCGACCGGCTGCTCGGCTCGGTGCTCGAAGCGGCCGACGGCTCCTTCAACACGCTGCTGGAGCTGGGGTTCGCGAGCGCGATCCGCAAGGAGTACGCGTGGCGGGTGGCGCGCGGCGAGTCCACCCGGAACCTGGACGCGTTCGCGCACCTGACGCGCCCGGCGCAGAGCTGACACGGCGGTAGCCGAGCCGTAGCCGAGCTGTAGGCACTCCGTAGCCGAGCCATCGGCGGAGCCGCAGCCGAGCCATCAGCGGAGCCGCGGCGGCAGCCGCCGCGCACGACATGCGCGCGCACCCGCCCCCGGCGAGGATGCGGGCATGAGCAGCGCGGACCGCGGCGGCCAGGGCGCCCGGAGCGAGACCGGCGGTCTCGACCGGCGCCTCTCCGTGGCCGCCGCCGGGGCCGCCGGTCTCGCGGTGGGTACGGCGGTCGGCTGCGACACGGCGGGCCGGGACCCGGCCGCCGCGCACCCCGACCCCGACGCCGACCGTACGGGCGCCCGGCCCCGACCGACGGCCCGGCACGTCCGACGCGTCCGCCGACGCGTCCGCCTCCGCCGACGCGTCCGCCTCCGCCGACGCGTCCGCCGCCGCCGAGGAGCGGGCCCGGCCCGGCAGCCCCGACTGGCGCATCCGCTCGAAGGGCCCGCCCGACGCGGTCCTCGGCTACACCGACCGGGTCAGCGTCCTGCCGGGGGAGGAGTTCGGGCTGTACGTGTCGACCACCGCGCCCGGCTTCCGCGTCTCGGCCTACCGCGTCGGCTGGTACGGCGGCGCGCAGGCCCGGCTGGTGTGGCGCTCGGGCCGGGTGCCTGGCCTGGCCCAGCGCGGCCCGCGCGCCTGGACCGGGCCACCCGTACGGTACGGGCGGGCTGGCGGCGCACCCTGGCGGTGGACACCGGGGGCTGGCCCGAAGGCGCCTACCTGCTCCGGCTGGACGCGGAGAACGGGCACCAGCGCTACGTCCCGCTGATCGTCCGCTCCGCGAGCGGCGCGGGCCGGACCGTACTGACCCACGCGCCCGCGACCTGGCAGGCGTACAACCTTGTGGGGCGGGCGCAGCCTCTACGAGGGCCGGGGCGGCGCGTACGCGACCCGCTCGCCGGCCGTCGGCTTCGACCGGCCGTACGACAAGAACGGCGCCGAGAAGTTCCTCGTCCACGAACGGGCGGCGGTGGCCTCGCCGAACGGCTCGGCATCCCGCTCGCGTACACCACGGGCATCGACGTCCACCGCGCCCCGGCGGTGCTGCGCGGCGCGGCGGCAGCGGTCTCGCTCGGCCACGACGAGTACGGGACCCCGGAGCAGCGGCGGCACTTCACCGAGGCGCGCGACGCCGGGACCAACCTGGCGTTCCTCGGCGCCAACACCTGCTTCCGCCGGGTCAGGCTGGAAGACGGCGGCGGAACGGTCCGTACGGTGGTCTGCTACAAGACGGACTACGCGCTCGACCCGTACCTCGGCGGGCACAGCTCCATGGCGACCACGGACTTCCGCCAACCGCCCGCCGCCGACCCGGAGTCGTCCCTGACCGGCGTGCTCTACGAGGGCTTCCCGGTGGACGCCCCCTACGTCGTGCACCGCCCCGACCACTGGGTCTTCGCGGGTACGGGGGCGCGGCGGGGCGCGTCCTTCGCCCATCGGTCGGGGTGGAGTACGACCGGGTCACCCCGGACGCGCCGACGCCGTCGCCGCTGGTGTGCGGCGGCGGCAGGAGCCACGCGGACTCCGCGTACTACACGACACCGAGCGGCGCGGGGGTCTTCTCGTGCGGGACGATGCGCTGGGTGGAGGCGCTCATGGCGGGCACGCGGGAGAACGGCCGCAACCACGGTCTGGACGCCCGTACCGGTGCCTTCGTCACCCGCACACCGAGAACGTCCTGCGCGCCTTCGCGGCGGGCCCGGCGGCGCACCACAGACCGGCCCCGAGGGACAACGTGGCGCAGGTGTACGGGCGGCGGGCCGCGCGGTGACGTGCAGGCCCAGGGAGAACGTACGGGCCCAGGAAGAACGTACGGGCCCAGGAAGAACGT
>NZ_QQNA01000057.1 GCF_003346515.1 Streptomyces corynorhini | reverse complement strand
CCCGGACGCGCAGAACGCCATCGCCGACTACCCGGCCGCCACCCTCAAGACGTCCGAGCACAGCGAGGCCGCCGCCGCGTTCGTCGAGTGGCTCAGCGGCGCCGAGGCGCAGAAGATCCTCCGGGCGGCCGGTTTCCAGCAGCCGTAGGGCGTGCCCGCGACCTCCGTACGAAGGGGCTGTCCGCCGGACCGGCGGACAGCCCCGCGCCGCCCCCGTGCCCGCCGCCCCGCCCGCCGCGCCGCCCGAGCCCAGGAACCCCGATGAGACGCCTACGCCCCCGTACCGGCAGGCCCGGTCTCCCCGTCGCCCTGGCGGTGCCCGCCCTGCTCGCCGTCGCGTTCCTGCTGCTGCCCCTGCTCGGCATCCTCGCCCGCACGTCCTGGGGCGACCTCGGTACCCACCTGACCAGCCCGGAGGTCCTCCAGGCGCTGCGGCTCTCGCTGCTCGTCTCGTTCTGGGCGCTCGGGCTCTCCCTGGTGCTCGGAGTGCCGCTGGCCTGGCTGCTGGCCCGGGTCCCGTTCCCCGGCAAGGCGCTCGTACGCACCCTCGTCCTGCTGCCGATGGTGCTGCCCCCCACCGTGGGCGGCGTCGCGCTGCTGCTCGGCTTCGGCCGCCGGGGGCTGCTGGGACCCTGGCTGGAGGAGACCTTCGGGATCACCCTGCCGTTCCACACCTCGGGCGCCGTGATCGCCGCGACCTTCGTCGCCATGCCTTTCCTGATCATCAGCCTCGAAGGTGCCCTGGCCGGACTGCGGCCCGCCTACGAGGAGACCGCCGCGTCGCTTGGCGCCTCGCCGTTCCGGGTGTTCCGCACCGTCACCCTGCCCATGGTCGCCCCCGGCCTCGCCGCGGGCGCCGCGCTGACCTGGGCGCGCGCCCTGGGCGAGTTCGGCGCCACGATCACCTTCGCCGGAAACCTCCCCGGCACCACCCAGACCCTGCCGCTCCAGGTCTATCTGCTGCTCCAGGACTCGCCGGAGGCCGCGACCTCCGTCTCGCTGCTGCTCCTCGCGATCGCCATGGCCGTACTGATCGGCCTGCGCGGCCGCTGGACCGGCGGTACGGCCGACCGCAGGGCGGACCGGGGACCCGTACCCGAGGACGACGAAGCGGACGCGGACGCGGGTGCGGACGCGGGTGCGGACGCGGGCACCGGGGGGACGCCGGGGGACGGGCCCCCGCGCAAGCCCGCCGGGTCCGCCGATCCCGCCGAGCCGTCCGATCCCGCCGAGCGGTGGCCGCTGCACGCCGACGTCACCGGCTTCAACCGGCTCACCCTGGAGGCGGCGCCCGGCACCACCATCGCCGTCGTCGGACCCAACGGCGCGGGCAAGACGACCCTGCTGCGCGCCCTCCTCGGCCTGACCCCGCGCGCCCACGCCGCGCTGCGCCTCGGCGACCTCGACGTCACCGCCCTGCCGCCGCACCGCCGCCGCGTCGCCTGGGTCCCGCAGAACGGGGCCCTCTTCCCCCACCTCACCGCCCTCGCCAACACGGCGTACGGCCTGCGCGCCCACGGCGTCCCGCGCGCCGAGGCCCGCCGCGCCGCGCAGGAGTGGCTCGACCGGCTCGGCGTCGGCCATCTCGCCCACCGCAGACCCCACCAGGTATCGGGCGGCCAGGCGCAGCGCGTCGCGCTGGCCCGCGCACTCGCCACCCGCCCCCGGCTGCTGCTCCTGGACGAACCCCTCGCCGCCCTCGACCAGACCACCCGCGCCCACGTACGGCACACCCTGCGCCGCCACCTCGACCGCTTCGGCGGCGTCTGCCTGATCGTCACCCACGACCCCGTCGAGGCCGTCTCGCTGGCCGATCGGGTGCTCGTACTCGACGAGGGCCAGGTCCTCCAGGACGCCCCGCCCGCCGACGTCACGCGCAACCCGCGCTCCCCGTGGGTCGCCCGCATGCTGGGCCGCAACGCCTGGCCCGGCACCTTCGGGCCCGACGGCCTCGCCCTCGCCGGAGGCGCCCGGCTGATCGTCGCGGAGCCACTGGCCGAGGGCACGGCCGCGCTGGCGATCATCGCCCCTGAGGCCGTCTCCGTGCACCGGGAGCGGCCCGGCGGCAGCCCGCGCAACGTCTGGCCGGGCACGGTACGGGAGATCACCGCCCTGGGCAGCAGGCTGCGCGTCCTGATCGCCCCGGACCAGGCACCCGACCTCGTCGCCGAGATCACCCCCGAGGCCGCGGTCGAACTCCGGCTCGCCGACGGCGTCCGCGTCTGGACCGGCGTCAAGGCCACCGAGGTCACCCTCGTCACCCTCTGACGCCCGGTCAGGGACCCGACGCCCCCATCGGTGACAATATTGACGTGTCCACACTTCCTCACCAGGTACCTCGCGGCCCTCTCGCGGGCCACATGGTCGTCTGCGGCGACGACACGCTCGCCCACCGGCTCGCGGACGAACTGCGCGACGTCTACGGCGAGCGGGTCACGCTGGTCGTCCCGCCCGTACGCGCCTCCCGGCTCCCGCCCACCCCGGTCGCCGGTATGGGCCGGGCCACGGCCTTCTTCGGACGGATGTCCGCGGCCATGGCCCGTACGGCGGCCACGCTCCCCGAGGCGGACGGGCGCAACCCCGAGGAGCGGACCGGACCGCTCCTCCTGGAGTCCGCCGAACTCGACGAGGACGTCCTCGTCGAAGCGGGCGTCGCGGACGCGGCGGCGCTCGCCCTCGTCCACGACGACGACGAGATCAACATCAGGGCCGCGCTCGCGGCCCGTCGGCTCAACCCCCAACTGCGCCTGGTCATCAGGCTCTACAACCGCAAGCTCGGCCAGCACCTGGAAGCCCTCCTCGACCAGGCGGCGGCCGTCGCCGTACCCGGACTGGACACCGCGGCCCTCGACGCCACCACCACCGTCCTCTCGGACGCCGACACGGCCGCTCCCGCCCTGGCCGCCACCGCCGTCGCGGGCACCAGCAAGGTCGTCCGGGCGGACGGTCTGCTGCTGCGCGCCGTGGAACGCAATCCGCCCGGCCCCGGCGAGGTCGCCGACCCCGGGCTCTGCACCCTCGCCCTGCTCTCCTCGACGACCAACGACCCGGCCGGAGCGGAGGGTTCGGACAGCAGCGGGCAGGAGGGCCCGGCGCTGCTGCCCGACGACGCGAGCGCCGCCGCCGCCACCGGGCGCGGCACGGTCGTCCTGGAGGCGGTGTCGCACGCGGGGCCCGATCTGTCACCGCGCTCGCTCGCCGGCCGGGGCGTGCCGCTCGGCTCACTGTTCTCCCGGCGGCTGCGCTGGTCCATCGCGGGCATCCTCGGCGCCGTCCTGGCGCTCGCCGTCACCTCCTGGCTGCTCACCGACGACCGCCCGCCGGCCGCGACGTACCACGTGCTGCTCGACCTCTTCGCCATCGGGGACCCCGCCGTCGGCGAACCCGCCGACCGGCAGATCCTGCAACTCCTCGCCATGGTCACCGGACTTCTGCTGCTCCCGGTCGTCCTGGCGGCCGTCCTGGAGGCCCTGGGCACCTTCCGTACGGCCTCCTCGCTGCGCCGGCCGCCGCGCGGCCTCTCCGGCCATGTCGTCCTGCTCGGCCTGGGCAAGATCGGCACCAGGGTGCTGGTACGGCTGCGCGAACTGGAGATCCCCGTGGTGTGCGTCGAGGACGACCCCGAGGCGCGGGGCATCGCGCTCGCCCGCGGGCTGCGCGTACCGGTCGTCCTGGGCGATGTCACCCAGGAAGGGGTGCTGGAGGCGGCCAAGATCCAGCGGGCGCACGCCCTGCTCGCCCTCACCAGCGCCGACACGACCAACCTGGAGGCCGCGCTGTACGCCCGCTCCGTCGCCCCCGGGCTGCGGGTGGCGCTGCGGCTGTACGACGACGACTTCGCGACCGCCGTCTACCGCACCCTGCGCGCCGCCCACCCCGGCGCGCTCACCCGCAGCCGCAGCGTCTCCACCCTCGCCGCCCCGGCCTTCGCCATCGCCATGATGGGCCGCCAGATCCTCGGCGCCATCCCGGTGGAGCGCCGGGTGCTGCTGGTCGCCGCCGTCGACGTGGCGGGCCATCCGCGCCTGGAGGGCCGTACGGTCGGCGAGGTGTTCCGGCCGGGCACCTGGCGGATTATCGCCCTGGACACCGCCGCCCCCGGCGACCGGCTGCCCGACCTGTCGGACACCCGGCCCGACAGCGAGGGGCCGAGGCCGCCCGGCCTCGTCTGGGACCTGCCTCCCGGCTATGTGCTGCACGCGCGGGACCGGGTGGTGGTGGCGGCCACCCGCCGGGGCCTGGCCGAACTGCTCGGCCGGCAGTCGGGCGCCACGCCCCGTCGGCCGCCGGGTCCCGCCGCGCCCTGACCCCGCCACCTGGGATGCGGCCGGGGCGGGCGGGCACGAGAATGGCGACCACCGGACGAACGAGGAGGCGGCATGAACGCGGAGCCCGCTGCGCAGCCGGACCACGAGGGCGTGACCCCCGACCGGCTGCTGCACACCGGAGCCTGTGAAGAGGTGACGGCCGAGGATCTGGTGCTGGCCTCCGGCCGGGATCTCACCCCCGAGACCATCGAGTGGGCCCGGCGCAGACTGGCCGAGCGGGGCCGCTCGGCCATCGAGGAACAGCTGCCCTGACCGCGCCCCCGCGCCGCGTACCACCCCGGCGCCCCGTGCCACCCTCGCGCCCCGTACCGCCCCGCGTGCCCTGAACCACCTCGCGCGCCGTACCGTCCCGCACCCCTGAACCGCCCCGCGTGCCCCGCCGCTGCCGAGCGGCGGGGCACGCTGCCCGTTGTCCGCCTCCACGCGGTCCGCTCGCCGTCGGCACGCCCCGCTGATCGAATCCGTAAGCCCATGTCCTCCCGCCGGTCACCGAACTGGCCTACTCTGCCTCTCGGTTGACATGCCCCACACATGCGCAACAGGAGGAACAAGGGATATGGCAAAGCTTCTTCGCGCCGCGCTGACGGCCGGCGCGGTCACGGCGCTCGCTCTCACGGCCACCCCGGCGAACGCCGCCGGACCCGAGCAGCTGCCGTTCCCCGCCGGCACCGCCGTCGGCGTCCACAACTCGTACGAGAAGGCCACCTTCCCGTACTTCGCCGACGCCCTGGACTCCGGCGCGGGAATGCTCGAAATCGACGTCTGGACCAATGCCTTCGGCGCGTCCTGGCGCGTCTCGCACTCCAACCCGATCGGCAACGACAACAACTGCGCGAACGCCACCACCACCGCCCAGCTGCGCACCAACGCCAAGAACCGGGACCTGGCGGGCTGCCTCAACGACATCAGAACCTGGCACGACGCCAACCCCGGCCACCGGCCCGTCGTCCTCAAGCTGGAGATGAAGGACGGCTTCCTCGGTACGTCAGGACGCGGCCCCGCCGCCCTCGACGCGCTGCTCGGCAGCAAGCTCGGTGACGCGCTCTACCGCCCCGCCGACCTGGTCGGCGGCCACAGCGACCTCGACACGGCGGTCCAGGCGGGCGCCTGGCCCACGCGCGCGCAGCTCGCGGGCAAGTTCATCGTCGAACTCATCCCCGGCACCGTCGAGGAGTCCAATCCGTTCGACACCCTGTGGACCGACCGTGAGTACGCGATGTACTTGCGCGACCTCAAGGCGGCCGGGCGGCTGGGCGAGGCCGCCGCCTTCCCCGCCGTCCACAACGCCGCCGCCGGTGATCCCCGCACCCGGTACACGGACGCGGGCATCCGGCCCTGGTTCGTCTTCTTCGACGGGGACGCCTCCGCCTACGCCGCGGCCGGCTTCGACACCGCCTGGTACGCCCAGCGCAACTACTACCTGCTGATGACCGACGCGCACAACGTCGCGCCCGCCATCGACTCCGTCAACCCCACCGAGCAGCAGGCCAGGGACCGGCTGGACCTGCTGGCCGGGAAGCACGCCAGCCTGATCTCGTCCGACTGGCGCACGCTGACGTCCGTGCTCACGACGGTCGTCCCGCGCGCCGCCCAGTAACACCCCGGCGACACCTCGGGACCGCCCCGCGACGCCATCTCCCGGGGCGGTCCCCTCCCCGCCGCCCCGGGGGCCGCGCGGCTCAGCCCGCGCCACCGCCTTCCGTACCACCGCCTCCCGGGCCGCGGCCGTGCGCCGCCAGCACCGTGTCCACCGTGTCCGCGTCCGCCGCCCGCTTGTCCACCCGGTAGCGCAGCACCCGCGCGAAGCGCAGGGTCACCCCCGCCGGATAGCGGGAGGAGCGCTGCAGCCCGTCGTAGGCGACCTCGACCACCAGCTCGGGCCGTACGGTCACCGTGTGCCCGTCGTCGCGCACCGCCAGCTCCCGCAGCCGCTCCGTCTGCCAGGCGAGCGTCGCGTCCGTCAGCCCCTTGAAGGTCTTGCCGAGCATCACGAACGAGCCGTCCTCCCGCCGCGCGCCCAGATGCAGGTTGGAGAGCCTGCCGGTGCGCCGGCCGTGCCCCCACTCGGCCGCCAGCACCACCAGGTCCAGGGTGTGCACCGGCTTCACCTTCAGCCACGCGGCGCCGCGCCGGCCCGCGCTGTACGGGGCGTCGAGCGACTTGACGACCACGCCCTCGTGGCCCCGCTCCAGGGTGTCGCGCAAGAACGCCTCGGCGGCCGGGACGTCCCCGCCCGGGACCACGGTCCGCCGCACCCGCATCGGCTCCGGCACCAGCGCCGCCAGCGCCGTGTGCCGCTCCGCGCACGGCAGGTCGAGCAGATCCTCGCCGTCGGCCGCGAGCACGTCGAAGAAGACCGGCGACAGCGGCACCGCCCGCGCCGCCGACTCCACGTCGCCGCGCGAGCCGACCCGGCCCGCCACCTCCTGGAAGGGGCGCGGCCGGCCCCGCGCGTCCAGCGCGATGACCTCTCCGTCCAGCACGAAACCGTCCCCGTCCAGCGCCAGCGCCGCCGCCGTCACCTCCGGCAGCCGCTCGGTGATGTCGTCGAGCGTGCGGGTGAAGACCCGCACCGCCGCACCCTCCCGGTGCACCTGCACCCGGATGCCGTCGAGCTTCTCCTCGACGGCGCACTCCCCGAGCCGCCCGAGCGCCTCCGCGACCCCGGTGGCGCTCTGCGCGAGCATCGGCAGGACGGGGCGGCCCACGGTCAGCAGGAACTCCTCCAGCACCCGCGGCCCCTCGGCCAGCAGCCGCTCCGCCACCCGCGGCAGCGACCCCGCCAGCATCACCGCCCGCCGTACCGCCTCCGCCCTGGCCCCCGAGGTCTCCGCGAGCGCCTCGACGGCCACCGCGTCCAGCGCGCCCTGCCGGATCTCGCCCGAGATCAGCCCGACGAGGAACCGTTGCTCCTCCTCGGTCGCCGCCGCCAGCAGCTCCTGGACCAGCCGTCTGCGCTCGCCCTGGGCCCCCGGTCCCGCGACCGCCGCGAGCGCGGTGAAGACCGCGTCCACCCGGTGCACGGTCAGCGTCGCCCGGCCGGCCGGCGGGGGCGGGTCCTTGAGCGCGTTCCAGCCGACCCCGATCCGGCCCTGGGGCAGCCGCCCGGCCAGATACGGGATGACCACGGGGACATCCTCGGGGCCCGCCGTCCGGAAGACCCCGGCCAGCAGGGAGATCTTGCGGGAGCGCGCCGGGACCCCGGCGACCTCCCCCGATACATGGGCGAGCGGTGCCAGCAGCATGCCTCCATGGTCCAACGCCGGACCGCGCTCCGCGCGCCGGGCGCCTCCCGCGCGGGCGCCCACCGTCGCCGGGCGCCCGCGCGGGGCGGCGGCCGACCGGGCCGACGGCCCCGTGCGCGGGGTCAGCCCACCGGGTTCCAGCCGTCCGTACCGGCCAGATACGCGGCGGCGGTGTACTCGCCCGCCTGGGCGGCCGTCAGCTGCGGCCGGTTGGCGTTGACCGTCGCGCCCGGCCCGGTGTTCGCGTACTCGTGGAAGCGCGCCGACTTCCACGGGAAGGTGCCGAAGTCGGTCCACGGAGCGGCGACCCGCACCGCCGCGGGCAGCGAGGTGTCTCGGATCACCAGCTGACCCACGGCGTCCGCGGTGGGGTGCCAGGGCCGCCCGAGGGAGAAGGTGTTGGCCGCCGCCGAGCTGGAGACGGCCGAGCCGGTGATGAGGATCCCGTACTTCTTGGCGGAGTTGGTGGCGGGCGCCGCGAGATAGCCGTTGTTGCCGCCCGCCGCCGCGCCCCGGTCGCGCAGGGTGATGTTGACCCGGTCGTAGACGGCGGTGGCGTCGCCGAAGATGAAGTCGACGTCACCGCTGATGAAGGAGTTGCGGAAGTACTGGCGGTACTGGCCGGTCGCGGACGGCGCCCAGTTGAGAACGGTGTCCTGGTGGCCGATGAAGCGGTCGTTGCGGAAGATCTGGCGGTCGCCCTGCGCGGTGACCGCCACCGCCTGGGTGTCGGTGATCTCGGGGTGCTCCGAGCGCAGCCAGGTGTTCTGGACGGTGACCCCGGTGACGGTCAGGTTGTTGGCGGCGAAGGTCGCGGTGGCGCTGCCCCGGGTGCCGTACGTGGTGCCGTCGGGCTTCTTGGTGCCCGCCGCGTTGTCGTAGGTGATCACGATGTCCTCGGCGTTGCCGGTGTCGCCCTTGACGGTCAGCCCGCTCTTGCCCGCCGGGACGTTGATGACCTCGCGGTAGGTGCCCTTGGCGATCGAGACCGTGTCACCGGCGGCGGAGGCGTCGATCGCCGCCTGTACGGTGCGGTACTGGGCGGAGC
The DNA here is from genome assembly GCF_003346515.1 of Streptomyces corynorhini. GTDB lineage: Bacteria > Actinomycetota > Actinomycetes > Streptomycetales > Streptomycetaceae > Streptomyces > Streptomyces corynorhini. The sequence goes on along the minus strand of NZ_QQNA01000057.1, from coordinate 39,786 downwards.
CGTCGGCGGCGACGCTGCGGGTGGTGGCGACGCTGCGGGTGGTGGCCAGGGCGGCCGACAGGCGCCCGGCCGGGGACCCCGGCGCGGCGCTCGCCCGCGCCGCGGGCGGGAACGCGCCCAGCCCGGCCGCCGCCACGGCGACCGCCGAGAGCAGCGCCGTACGGCGGGCGAGCCGCGACCGGTGGCGCGCGGCGGGCGGACTCGGAGGATTCTGCGGGTTCCGCGGGTTCCGCGGGTTCCGCGGCGACAAGAGTGGTGTGGACACCGGGCGACGTCCTTCGTCGTGGGGGAAGGGGGGAACTTCACCCCTCAGTGGGCGCCGTCGCACAGAAGGTTGCCGTCCGATCAACCGGTGTCGCCGCCACGCCCTCGGCGGTGCGCATTCCGCCCGACACTCCTCCCGCCCCGTACACACCTCCCCGGCGGGCGGCCATACTGGACGGTCAGGGGAGGGCGCGGCGAAGGTGACGGGGGCGACAGCACGCGATGGCGGACAGCAGGCTGATCCAGGGCCGCTACCGGCTGCTCGATCTCATCGGGCGCGGCGGCATGGGCGAGGTGTGGCGGGCGCGCGACGAATCGCTCGGCCGGCAGGTCGCGGTCAAGTGCCTGAAGCCGCCGGCGCCGCAGCAGGACCGCTCCTTCACCCGCATCATGCGCGAGCGGTTCCGGCGCGAGGCCCGGGTCGCGGCCGCCCTCCAGCACCGGGGCGTCACCGTCGTCCACGACTTCGGCGAGTACGACGGGGTTCTCTACCTCGTCATGGAGCTGCTCGAAGGCCGCAACCTCAGCCAGCTGCTGGAGGACCGGGCCAGGGACACCGCCGACGACCGCGACCCGGACGGCACCGGTCCCCGGACGGCGGACACGGCGGAGGGGCGCAGACAGCGCCCGCTGTCCGTCCCCGAGGTCGTCGACATCGCCGAGCAGGTCACCGACGCCCTCGCCTACACCCACGAACAGGGCATCGTCCACCGGGACCTGAAGCCCGCCAACATCATGCGGCTCACCGACGGCACGGTGAAGATCTGCGACTTCGGTATCGCGCGCCTCGGCCACGACATCGGATTCACCGCCCGGCTCACCGGCACGGGCATCGCCATGGGCACCCCGCACTACATGTCGCCCGAACAGATCTCCGGCGGCCAGATCGACCACCGCAGCGACCTCTACTCGCTGGGGTGCGTGCTGTACGAGATCGCCACCGGAAGGCCGCCGTTCGACCTGCCCGACACCTGGTCGGTGCTGGTCGGACACCGTGACACGGACCCCGAACCGCCCAGCGAGCACCGCGCCGGGCTGCCTGCCTCCTTCGACCGGATCGTCCTCGGCCTGCTCGCCAAGACACCCGAGGAGCGCCCCGCCGACGCGGCCGACCTGCGTCGCCGGATGGCCGAGGCGCGGCGGGTGGCGGGACCGGCCGGCCGCCGGGCGCTGCCCGCCCCGCACGAGCGGCCCGCCCTGACCGCCGGAGCGGCGCCGTACCTCCCGGGCGGCGGCCCGGAGCCCGCGGCGCCGCCGCTGCCCGCCTGGACCCGGTCGATGACCACCGGCCACAAGGCGGTCGGCCTGTCGGAGCTGCGGGCCACGCCGCCCGATCACACGGCGGGCCTGACCGGCGAGTGGACGCGCCCCGCCGACCCGCGCGCCACCATCGCCGCCCCCGCGGGCACCGCGCGCCCGGCCCCGCAGCCCGAGCACCTGGCCGCCCTCACCACCCGGCACAACGCGGGACTCAGCCTCGGCAGGCTCGGCCGCTGGGAGGAGGCGGGCGAGGTGCACCGCGCGGTCGCCGCCGAGCGCGCGCACACCCTCGGCCCCGACCACCCCGACACCCTCGGCAGCCGGTACGAGGTCGGGTTCACGCTCAGCAGGACCGGCCGGACGGCCGACGCCCTGCGCGAGTTCTCCGCGGTCGCCGAGGGACGCGCGCGCACCCTCGGCGCCGACCATCCGGACACGCTGGCCGCCCGGCAGGAGACGGCGTACGCGCTCGGTCAGCTCGGCCGGCACTTCGAGGCCCACGAGGTCTTCGCCGCCGTGCTGGCCGCCCGCGAGCGCACCATGGGCCCCGACCACCCCGACACCCTGCGCTGCCGCCACAACCTGGCCTACAACCTCAGCAGACTGGGCAGGCTGGCGGACGCCCACCGCCTCGCGCACGAGGTCGCCGTCGCGCGCGCCCGCGTCCTCGGCCCCGACCACCCCGACACGCTCGTCAGCCAGTACGAGGTGGCCTACGCGCTGGGACAGCTGGGCCGCTGGCCGGAGGCGCTCTCGGTCTACCGGGAGGTCGCGGCGGGCCGCGCCCAGGCGCTCGGCCCCGACCACCCCGACACCCTCGCCGCCCGCTACGAGGTCGGCATCAGCCTGGGCCGGCTCGACCGCAGCGCGGAGGCGCTGGAGCTGTACCGCGGCCTGGTCGAGGACCGCGCCAGAGCCCACGGTCCGCTGCACCCGGAGACGTTGCGGGCCCGGCACGGACTCGGCGTCAACCTGGGGCGGCTGGCCCGTTGGGAGGAGGCGCTCACCGAGGCCCGCGAGGTGTGCGCCGCCCGGGAACGCGTCCTCGGCCCCGGCCATCCCGACACGCTCGTCAGCCGCCGCGAGATCGCCGTCGGCCTGGGCTGGCTCGGCCGCTGGACGGAGGCCCTGACCGTCTACCGCGAGGTCGCCGACGCCCGCGCCCGCGTCCTCGGCCCGACCCATCCCGAGGCGCTGGCCAGCCGGGACGACGAGGCGCACTGCCTGGAGCAGCTGGGCCGGTCGGCCGAGGCGGCGGCGCTCTACCGGCAGGTGGCGGCGTTGCGCCGGGGGCCAGGCCGGGGCCACTGACGAGGCACGGCGCCGGGACCGCTTCCCGTGCCGGGACCGCTCCCCGCGCCGCTTCCGCGCCCGCGCCGCGGCCCGCCGCTGGTCCCGCGATCGTCCGCGTGCTACCAAGAGCCATGCCCGCACACGCCTCGTACGACGCCGTCATCGTGGGAGGCGGCCACAACGGTCTGGTCGCCGCCGGCTACCTCGCCCGCGCCGGGCGCTCCGTCCTGGTGCTGGAGCGCCTCGGGAACACCGGCGGCGCCGCCGTCTCCAGCCGCCCCTTCGCCGGGGTGGACGCGCGGCTGTCCCGCTACTCGTACCTGGTCTCCCTGCTGCCCCGGAAGATCGTGCGCGAGCTGGGGCTGCGCTTCACCACGCGCCGCAGGACGGTCTCCTCGTACACCCCGCTCGGCGACGGCGGGCTGCTGGTGGGACAGGGCCGTACGCGCGACTCCTTCGCCGCGCTGACCGGCGGCGACACCGAGTACGCGGCCTGGCGGGAGTTCTACGGGATGACGGCGCGGGTGGCCGAGCGGGTCTTCCCCACGCTCACCGAGCCGCTGCCCGGCCGCGAGGCGCTGCGCACCCTCGTCGACGACGACACCGCCTGGCGCACGCTCTTCGAGGAGCCGATCGGCGTCGGCATCGAGGAGCGGTTCCGCCACGACCTGGTCCGCGGAGTGGTCCTGACCGACGCCCTGATCGGCACCTTCGCCGACGCCCACGACCCGTCCCTCGCGCAGAACCGCTGCTTCCTCTACCACGTGATCGGCGGCGGCACCGGCGACTGGGACGTGCCGGTGGGCGGCATGGGAGCCCTCACCGACGCCCTGGCGCACACGGCCGGGGCGGCGGGCGCGGAGATCGTCACCGGACACGAGGCCACCGGCATCAGGACCGACGGGACGGACGCCGAAGTCACCTTCCGCACGGGGGAGTCGACCGGCACGGTCGCGGCCCGTCAGGTCCTGGTGAACGCCTCGCCCCGGGCGCTGGCCGCACTCCTCGGCGAGGACCCGCCGCCCGCCGCCGAGGGCGCCCAGCTGAAGGTCAACATGGTGCTGCGCCGACTGCCCGCGCTGCGGGACCGGACGGTCGACCCCCGGGAGGCGTTCGGCGGTACGTTCCACATCGCCGAGGGATACGGCCAGTTGGCCACCGCCTACCAGGAGGCGTCCCGGGGCCGGCCGCCGAGCGCGCCGCCCTCCGAGATCTACTGCCACTCCCTGACCGACCCCTCGATCCTCTCCCCGGAACTCGCCGCCCGCGGCTACCAGACGCTCACCCTGTTCGGACTGCACACGCCCGCCCGGCTGTTCGCGGACGACAACGACGCCGTACGGGCGAGCCTGCTCGCCGCGACCCTCGCCGAACTGGACGCGCGGCTCGCCGAGCCCCTGGCCGACTGCCTCGCCGAGGACGCGGAGGGCCGGCCCTGTGTCGAGGCGAAGACGCCGCTCGACCTCGAACGCGAACTGGGGCTGCCCGGCGGCCACATCTTCCACCGGGACCTCTCCTTCCCCTACGCGTCGCCCGCCGAAGAGGGCGGCGCGGGCGGCGCGGGCGGCCGGTGGGGGGTGGAGACGGCGCACGCGAACGTCACCCTGTGCGGCGCGGGCGCGGTCCGCGGCGGCGGGGTCAGCGGGGTGCCGGGCCACAACGCGGCGATGGCGGTGCTGGGCGCGTAGGCACATCCGGGGGCCGAACCGGAGGCCGGGCCGGGGCCGTCAGTCGGGCGAGGCGCTCCAGCCGTCCGCGGCCGTCCGCGCCGCGTCGCCCGGCCGCGCCTCGTCGAAGACCGTACGGCCGTCGCCCCCCTCGATCCGCAGACCGTTCACATAGGCGCCGCGTCCCGTGTACGGCCCGCTCGTCACATACCGCCAGCGCAGCCGGAGCCGCGCCGTGTCCCCGAGGGCGGGCAGAGCGGCGGTCAGCCGGTGCCACACCCGGCCCGACCAGCCCGTGACCGAACCCGCGGGGCGGTACGAAGGACCGTGCCCCGGCCGTACGGTCGTGAAGGGCACCGGCCGCCAGCCGTCGCCCCCCTCCGGCGCCGCCTCCAGGAACAGCTCGCCCGAGCCGGGCACGGTGTCCCACCACAGCGCGCAGCTCAGCCGCCCCTGCCCCGGCCCCGGAGCCACCGCGGGCAGCGTCAGCGTGGCCGTGGCGCCGCGCGCCATCCCGGAGAACCAGGCGGTGGCGCCCCGTACCGGCAGGACCGGCACGGCGCGCGCCATCCGGTCCGCGCACGCCACGCGCGGCGCGCTGCCCGAACGGTGGCCGCGCACCGGGTGGACGGAGTTGCCGAGCAGGATCAGGAACGAGTCGCTCGTCGGATCGAGCACCAGGGACGTCCCGGTGAAACCGGTGTGGCCCACCGTGCGCGGCGTGGCCATCGCCCCCATGTACCAGCGCCTGCACAGCTCGAAGCCCAGCCCGTGCGGTTCACCGGGGAACGCGCCGTTGAAGTCGGTGAACATCAGCTCCACCGACTCGGGACGCAGGATCCGCGCCGCGCCGTACGCGCCGCCGTTCAGCAGCGTACGGGCGAGGACCGCCAGGTCCCGGGCGGTGGAGAAGACGCCCGCGTGCCCGGCCACCCCGCCCAGCGCGTACGCGTTCTCGTCGTGCACCTCGCCCCGCACGAGCCCCCGGTCCAGCCCCGACCACGGCGGGCGCGCGTCCTCGGTGGCGGCGATGAACGGCCGCCAGGACGGCGGCGGGTTGTACCGCGTCCGGCGCATCCCGAGCGGCGCGGTGATCTCGTCGCGGAGCAGCACGTCCAGCGGGCGGCCGGTGATCCGCTCCAGGAGCAGCTGCGCGGTGATCAGATTGAGGTCGGAGTAGACACAGACCGTGCCCGGCGGATGCGCGGGGGACTCCCGCCACAGCATCCGCAGCTTCCCCTCCCGGGTCGGCTCCGTGTACAGGGGCAGCCAGGCGCGCAGCCCCGAGGTGTGCGTCAGCAACTGCCGCACCGTGATCTCCCGCTTGCCCGCGCCCCCGAACTCCGGCAGATACGAGGAGACCCGCGCGGCCGGCTCCAGCTCGCCCCGCTCGATCCGCCGCACCGCCAGCACCGAGGTGAACAGCTTGGAGAGCGAGGCCAGGTCGAAGACCGTGTCCCCGGTCATCGCCCGCCGCCGCTCCGCGGGCAGCTCCACGGCCCGGTCGGTCCGCTCGTCGTACCCCGCGTACCGCACGGCGCTGCCCATCGCGTGGTGCGCCGCCACCGTCGCGCCCCGCCCGGCGAGCAGTACGGCGCCCGCGTACCAGGGATGGACGGGGGAGGGCCCGAGGAAGGCCGCCGCCTCGTCGGCCAGCCGCTCCACCTGCCCGGCGATCAGCCCCGCGCTCCCGGCGGAGCCGTAGCGCAAGGTGGGCGCCGCCTCACCCGCGTCGTCCCGTGTCATCAGCCATCCCCTCCCCGCGCACCGCGGGCGAACACGCCTCCTGTCCAGCGGATATCACACCGGAACTGAGCGCGCATCAGGGGCCGCCCCCGTGCCGCCCCGGTGCCGCCCCCCCCGTGCCGGTGCCCGGCGCCGCCCGCCGCGCGCGCCCCGGCGACCTCTGGCAGCGTGTGAGCATGGCTACGCGCATCGGCATCAGGTCACTGACCTCGCAGTGGACCGTGGTGGTGCCACTGCTCGCGGTGGTGGCCCTCGTGCTCAGCTGGGGGCGCAGCCTGCCGGGCTTCGCGGTCGGTCTGGTCGCGCTCTGCCTCGCGGGCGCGGTGCTCGCGGCGGTGCACCACGCCGAAGTGGTCGCGCACCGGGTGGGGGAGCCGTTCGGCTCGCTGGTGCTCGCCGTCGCCGTCACGGTCATCGAGGTGGCGCTCATCGTCACCCTCATGATCGACGGGGGCGACAAGACCGCCGCGCTCGCCCGTGACACCGTGTTCGCCGCCGTCATGATCACCTGCAACGGCATCCTGGGGCTCTGTCTGCTGGTCGGCGCGGTCCGCAGCAGGGTCGCCGTGTTCAACCCCGAGGGCACCGGCACCGCGCTCGCCACCGTCGCGACCCTGGCCACCCTCACCCTGGTGCTGCCCACCTTCACCACCAGCAAGCCGGGCCCCCAGTTCTCCCCGGCACAACTCGGCTTCGCCGCAGTCGCCTCGCTCGGCCTGTGGGGGCTGTTCGTCGCCGTGCAGACCGTACGGCACCGGGACTACTTCCTGCCCGTCACCCAGGAGGGCGATCTGCGCGAGGAGGATTCGCACGCCCCGCCGCCCAGCCGCCGGGCCACGCTGCTCAGTCTGGTGATGCTCCTGGTGGCGCTGATCGCGGTCGTCGGGGACGCGAAGGCGGTCTCTCCCACCATCGAATCGGCCGTGGACTCCGCCGGGCTGCCCCAAGCCGTCGTCGGCGTCGTCATCGCGCTGCTGGTGCTGCTGCCCGAGACCATCGCCGCCGTGCGCTCCGCCCGCCGCGAGCGGGTGCAGACCAGCCTCAACCTGGCGCTCGGCTCCGCCATGGCCAGCATCGGACTGACCATCCCGGCGATCGCGCTCGCCACCATCTGGCTGGAGGGCCCCCTGGTACTCGGTCTCGACGCCACCCACATGGTGCTCCTCGCGCTGACCGTGGTCGTCGGCGCGCTGACCGTCGCGCCGGGCCGCGCCACGCTGCTCCAGGGCGGGGTCCATCTCGGGATCTTCGCCGCGTTCGTCTTCCTCGCCATCAGCCCGTGACCGCGGGACCGCCCCGTCCCGCCGCGCCGTCCGTCCTGAGGTCCACGACGCGCCTGCTCTTGCCCGCCGACCGCTCCAGCGTCAGCGGATCGACCACCTCGACCGCCACCGAGACCCCCACCCCGTCCTTCACCGCCGCGCCGATCGCCCGGCCCGCCGCCGCGCGCTCCTCCCCGCTCGCGCCGGCCCGCGCCTCCACCCGTACGGTCAGCGCGTCCAGCCGCCCCGCGCGCTCCAGCCGGAGCTGGAAGTGCGGGGCCACCCCCGGCGTGCGCAGCACGATCTCCTCGATCTGCGTGGGGAAGAGGTTCACCCCGCGCACGATCATCAGGTCGTCGGTCCTGCCGGTGATCCGGGCCATCCGCCGGAAGGGCCGGGCGGTGCCGGGCAGCAGCCGGGTGAGATCCCGGGTCCGGTAACGGATCACCGGCATGGCCTCCTTGGTGAGCGACGTGAAGACCAACTCGCCCTCCTCGCCGTCCGGCAGCACCTCGCCGGTGACCGGATCGACCACCTCCGGGTAGAAGTGGTCCTCCCAGATGTGCGGGCCGTCCTTGGTCTCGACGCACTCCTGGGAGACTCCGGGCCCCATCACCTCCGACAGCCCGTAGATGTCGACCGCGTCGATCGCGAACCGCTCCTCGATCTCCCGCCGCATCTCCTCGGTCCACGGCTCGGCCCCGAAGATCCCCACGCGCAGCGAGGTGGTCCGGGGGTCGACGCCCTGGCGCTCGAACTCGTCGAGCAGCGTCAGCATGTAGGAGGGGGTCACCATGATGATCTCGGGACGGAAGTCCTGGATCAGCCCGACCTGCCGGGCGGTCATGCCCCCGGAGGCGGGGATCACCGTACAGCCCAGCCGCTCGGCCCCGTAGTGGGCGCCGAGGCCGCCGGTGAACAGCCCGTAGCCGTAGGCCACATGGACCCGGTCCCCGGCGCGTCCGCCGGCCGCCCGGATCGAGCGCGCCACCACCTCGGCCCAGGTGTCCAGGTCCCGCTGCGTGTAACCGACGACGGTCGGCCGTCCCGTGGTGCCGCTGGAGGCGTGGATACGGCGGACCTCGCGGCGGTCCACGGCGAACATGCCGAACGGGTAGTTGTCCCGCAGGTCCTCCTTGCCGGTGAACGGGAACCGCGCCAGATCGGCGAGCGAGCGGCAGTCCTCGGGGCGCAGCCCCGCCCGGTCGAAGGCGTCCCGGTAGAAGCCGACCCGGTCGTAGGCGTGGCGCAGGGTGCGGCGCAGCCGCTCCAGTTGCAGTGCGGCCAGCTCCTCGGCGCCGAGACGTTCCGCCGCGTCCAGCAGAGGTGTCATGGTGCTCCCTCCCGGTCCCTCGGGCCCTGCGGTCACCCACGGCGGAGCGATCGACCGATCATTCGGTTGATCGCCCCGGGATCAGTAATCCAGGAGCGCCGCCGGGCGTCAAGGGGTGCGGCACCCGCCGCGCCGAGGGGTTCCTGACGGCGCCAGGCCGCCCGCCCGCGACCCGCGGACGTGGCCTGTCCCGGACCGGCGGCGGTCGATAGGCTGACCCCGGGACGACACAGCGGGAGGAGCGGGACGTGGCCGAAAGCATCACCACCCAGAAGCCGCAATCGGGCTGGGACAAGCCGGAACCGGACCTGAGCGAAGCGCAGTGGCGCTCGGGCAGCCGAGGCGCGGGTGACGTCCAGATCGCCTTCGTCGAGGGCTTCATCGCCATGCGCAACAGCGGTCGCCCGGAGAAGCCGTCGTTGATCTTCACCCCCGCCGAGTGGCGGGCCTTCGTGATCAACGCGCGTGACGGCGAGTTCGACCTGACCTGAACCGGCCGCCACGGACCGGCCCCTGGCCTTCGGGGCCGGTCCACCCGGCTCCGAGGAAGTGGCGTGAACCCGTACCATGGTGGGATGTCCTTTCTCCGCCGCCGCAGCGCCGCCACACCCGCGGGCCCGGACTTCGATGTCCTGGCCATGGACCCGGGTGACTGGCCCGGCAATCTGGGCGCCGGGCTGCTGCCCGCGCCCGACGGCAGCTGCCAGGGTGTCTTCCTCCGGTACGACCTGTTCGGCGGCCGCGGCCCCTCGATGATCATCGGCAACCTCCCGGAGGGCTCCCCGGCCCGCGAGCTGGCGGAGGGGCAGATCCCGTTCGAGGTGGCCCAACTGCTGCTCGCCCTGGAGAACGAGGAGCCGGTCGAGGTCGTCGACGCCGAGGACATGCCGGTGATGCAGGGGGACAACCTGCTGATCGTGCGCCGCCTCAAGCTCTCGGAAAGCCGCATCTCCTGCGTGCAGTTCGACCGCAGCGACAAGGTGCTGGTCACCATCGCCAGCTGGGACCGGCCGATCACCGACGATCTGTACGCCCTGCTCAAGCCGCTGCCGGCGGAGCTGTTCCAGCAGGGCTGAGCCCGGCTCCCCCGGCCCGGTCCGCCCGCTCCCGCCGTCTCCCCGCCGTCTTCGCGTGGTGCCCTCCGGCCTGCCACGCGGAGACGCCATGTCGTCCCGCTGATCCCTTGCCGCATCAGTCATCGGACTTTTACCGTACTGGTCATGACGTCCGGGACGAGTCACAGCGCCAGCCCCACCGCCACGAACAGCGCAAGCAGCAGGCCGGTCACGGCAGTTCGAGGAGACCTCGGAGCAGACCCCGGAGCCGACCCCGTCCGTGATTCATCCGATGAATTTGCTGGATCCGTCGCATCCGTCGCATCCGTCGCCCCTGTGCTCCGGTACCGCACGCCCGCCACCGACTGGGAGCGCGAATCACTGCCCATCGGCAGCGGAGCGCTCGGCGCCGGTGTCTTCGGCACCCTCACCACGGAGCGGCTCACCCTCAACGAGAAGTCGCTGTGGACCGGCGGGCCCGGGGCCACCGGCGGATACGACCACGGCGACGGTCCCGGACCCGGCCCCGACGGCCTCGCGTCCGGCCCCGGAAGCCCCGAATCCGGTCCCGGCCCCGCCGCCCTCGCCGCCGTCCAGCGGCGTATCGACGCCGAAGGAGCGCTCGACCCGGACACGGTCGCCGCCGAACTCGGCCGCCCGAGGCGCGGCTACGGCGCCTATCAGGTACTCGGCGATCTCGAACTCGACGTCCCCGGCGCGCCGACCGCCCCCGACGCCTCCTACCGGCGCTCCCTGGACCTCGCGTCCGCGCTCGCCGCCGTCACCTACGCCCACCGGGGCACCACGTACACCAGGGAGTTCTTCGCCTCCCACCCCGCCTCGGTCATCAGCGGCCGGTTCGCCGCCGACCGGCCGGGACGGACCGCCCTCACCCTGCGCTACGTCTCCCCGCGCGCCGACTTCACCGCCACGACCGCGGGCGACCGGCTCACCGTCAGGGGCGCGCTCCAGGACAACGGGCTGCGCTTCGAGGCCCAGATCCGGGTGGCGGCCGACGGGGGCACGGTCACCGCCGGCCCCGACGGCACCCTCACCGTCAGCGGCGCGCACAGCGCCCGCTTCGTCCTCGCCGCCGGTACCGACTACGCCGACACCCACCCCCACTACCGGGGCGAGGACCCGCACCGCGCCGTCACCGAGGCCGTCGACGCGGCGCTCGCCCGCCCGTACGAGGCGCTGCGCGCCGACCATGTACGCGACCACCGCGCCCTCTTCGACCGGGTCCGCCTCGACCTCGGCCAGGACCAGACCGGGGCCGACCTGCCCACCGACCGGCTGCTGAGCGGCTACACCGGCGGGCCGGGCGCCGCGGACCGGGCGCTCGAAGCGCTGTTCTTCCAGTACGGCCGCTACCTGCTCATCGCCTCCTCCCGCCCCGGTTCGCTCCCGGCCAACCTCCAGGGCGTCTGGAACAACGTCACCGCCCCGCCCTGGTCGGCGGATTACCACACCAACATCAACCTCCAGATGACCTACTGGCCCGCCGAGACCACCAACCTCGCCGAGACCACCGCCCCCTACGACCGCTTCGTCGAGTCGCTGCGCGCCCCCGGCCGCCGCAGCGCCCGCGCCCTCTTCGGCACCCCGGGCTGGGTCGTGCACAACGAGACCACCCCGTACGGATTCACCGGCGTGCACGACTGGGCGACCGCCTTCTGGTTCCCGGAGGCCGCCGCCTGGCTCACCCAGCAGCTCTACGACCACTACCGCTTCAGCGGCTCCACCGGCTATCTGCGGGACACCGCCTACCCGGTGATGCGGGAGGCCGCCGAGTTCTGGCTCGCCAACCTGCGCACCGACCCGCGCGACGGACGACTCGTCGTCACCCCCAGCTACTCACCGGAACACGGCGACTTCACGGCCGGTGCCTCGATGTCCCAGCAGATCGTGCACGACCTGCTTACCAACGCCCTGGAGGCCGCCACGGTCCTCGGGGACGACCCGGACTTCCGCACCCGGCTGGGCGCGGCGCTCGAACAGCTCGACCCGGGGCTGCGCGTCGGCTCCTGGGGCCAGCTCCAGGAGTGGAAGACCGACACCGACAGCCAGCACGACGACCACCGCCACCTCTCGCACCTCTTCGCCCTCCACCCCGGCCGCCGCGTCGAGGCGGGCACCGCCCTGGCGGAGGCCGCCCAGGTGGCACTGACCGCGCGCGGCGACGGAGGCACCGGCTGGAGCAAGGCATGGAAGATCAACTTCTGGGCGCGGCTGCGCGCAGGCGACCGCGCCCACACCATGCTCGCCGAGCTGCTCACCCACTCCACGCTGCCCAACCTCTGGGACACCCACCCGCCCTTCCAGCTCGACGGGAACCACGGCGCCACCGCCGGGATCGCCGAGATGCTCGTACAGAGCCAGCACGGGCCGATCGAGATCCTGCCCGCACTGCCCGCCCGCTGGCCACACGGCCGGGTCACCGGCCTGCGGGCGCGCGGCGGCGCCACCCTCGACATCACCTGGCGGGACGGCAGGGCCACCCGGCTCGCGCTGCACGCGGCGGTCACCGGCGAGCTGACGCTGCGCTGCACGCTGTTCCCGGACGGCGAACGGACCCTGCGCGTGAGCGCGGGCGACACGTACACCTTCCCCGGCAGCCCCTGACCGCGGCCCCCGCCGGGCGGCCCTCCCGGGCACCGCTCTGCGGAAGCGCGCCGCATCACGCACCATGGATGGACGAGCGGGGCCCGCTCACCCGCTGCCGGACCTCCTTGGCGCGAAAGGCCAGCATGGACAGCAACGCTCTGACGCCCGACGTCCTGCGAGAACTGCGAACACCGCGCCCCTATCCCGCCGTCACCCTGACCATGCCCACCCACCGGCGGGAGCGCCACAAGGAGCAGGACACCGTACGGCTGCGCAACCTCCTCACCGAGGCCGGGCACCGGCTGGACGCCGACCCCGGCCTGGACCGGCACACCAGAACGGCGGTCAGACAGCAGCTCGATGACGCCGTCGCCGAGGTCGACCTGCGCCACGCGCTGGACGGGCTGCTGCTCGCCGCCGACGCCGGGGAGCACCGGATCTGGTACCTGCCGCGCGAGGTCCCCGAGCGCGTCGTCCTCGCCGACACCTACCTCACCCGCAACCTGGTGGCCGCGACCGCGCAGTCCCGCCCCTACTGGGTCCTCGGGGTCGCCGCCGACCGCGCGACGCTCTGGAGCGGCTCCGGCGAGTCCCTGTACGAGCATCACGGCGACGGATTCCCCATGACGCCGCCCGAGGAGAGCTGGGACGTCGAACGCGAGGAACGCGTCGGCGACACCCCGAGCACCTTCCGCGACGAGGAGACCCGCCGCTTCCTGCGCTCCGTGGACGAGGCGGCGGGCGCGGTGCTGGCCCGCCGCCCCCGGCCGCTGCACCTGGTCGGCCTCGCCCCGGCGCTCGCCCTGCTGCGGGAGGCGGGCCACGCCACCCACCGGGCCGCCGGGCGGCTGGTCAAGGGCGGCCTGACCGACGGGCCCGCCCCGGTCCTGCTCCGGGAGATCGGACCGCTCGTCGCGGAACACGCCCGCCGCGAGCTGGCCGAGGTGCTGACCCGGCTGGACGAGGCCAAGGGGCGGCGGACCTTCGCCGCGGGCCTCGACGAGGTCTGGGAGTCGGTGCGCGAGAAGCGGGCCCGGCTGGTGGCGCTCGAAGAGCACTACCGCCGTACGGTCCGGGTCTGCGACGGCCATCTCGTGCCGGTGGACGGGCAGAGCGCCGCCTCTCCCGACGTGCGCGACGACATCGTCGACGAACTGGTCGAAGCGGGCCTCGACGGCGGCGCCGAGGTGGTCTTCCTGCCGGACGACACCCTCGCGGGCCACGACCGCATCGCCGCCGTCCTGCGCTACTGACGGCGGCGCACCCCGGAGAGACGCAGGTGCCGGGCGTCACCGGCACCCCCGCGGCCGGCGACGCCCGACATCCCCCTCGACGGTCCGGTCAGCCGCGCGGGCGGCCCGCCGGACGTACCTCGACATCGGACGCCCTCACATAGGCGACCCGATGTCCGAACTGGATCTCGCAGTAGCGCTCCTCGCCCCGCACCACCCGGTGGCCCGAGGTGTCGAAGGAGGGCGCGTAGTAGTACTCGCCCGGAACCTCGCCGCCCACCACGTAGCGCTGCCCCGCGAGCAGCTTGTACGGGAACGCCGAGACCGCCTGCACCGGCACGCCCGCCGGATACGCCGCCGCCTCCGGATAGGCCCGCCCGTACACCGGGATCTCCGCGAGCCCCTTCCTCGGCGTCAGCACCTCGGCCGCGGCGCCCACGGCGGTCGGAGCACTGCGCGGATCACGGAACCACGCCTTCTGGCCGAGATACCAGATCGACGTCCAGTCGCCGGAGCGGCCCGCCACCGCGTACTGCTGGCCGGTCGTGGCACGGGCCCCCACGTCATTGACGTCGATCGTGGAGTCCGCACCGCCGGGACGCAGCCCGACGTCCTTCACCAGCGGCGCGTTCTCGTCCGGCGCGGTGTACAGCCGTACGGCCGCCGAGCCGTGCGGGGCACACGCCTGGTCCGGCTTCTCGCACCCCGTGTACGACGGCTGGTTGGCCACGTAGTCGGGACGGATCGTCACCACGCCCGCGCGCGCCCCCGCCGTCGTCCGGAACGGCTTGCCGAGCAGCTCGAAGTAGTGCGCCCAGTCCCAGTAGGGACCCGGATCGGTGTGCATGCCCGGAATCGTCGCCGTGGTCGTGCCCGGCACCGTGTCGTGCCCCAGGATGTGCCGGCGGTCCAGCGGCACGGAGTACTTCTTCGCCAGATACGCCACCAGCCGCGCCGACGTGCGGTACATCGCCTCCGTGTACCAGGCGTCGGGCGCCGCCAGGAAGCCCTCGTGCTCCAGACCGACCGACTTGGCGTTGACGTACCAGTTGCCCGCGTGCCAGCCGACGTCCTTCGTACGGACGTGCTGGGCGATGAACCCGTCCGACGAGCGCAGCGTGTAGTGCCACGACACGTACCGCGGGTCCTGGACCAGCTTGAGCGTGGTGTCCCAGGACCCCTCGGTGTCATGGACGACGATGTAGTCGACCGACTGCGACGCCGGCCGGTCGGCCAGATCGTGGTTGCCGTAGTCGCCCTCGCCGAACTCCTCGTACGGCGCGGGGATCCAGGTGCACGAGACCGTCTTCGGACACTCCGTGCCCGCCGCGTTCCCCGCGCGCAGCCCGAGCCGCCCCAGCCGGGAGGTGTCGGGCCGCGCTCCCGGGACCGCGCGCAGCGTCACGCGCTGGCCGCTGTCCGTGGTGCGCCGCTCGCCGGTACGGATCACCTCGTACACGTCCTGGGCATAGGCCGACGCCGTCGCCGAGTCGTCCGCGCCGGAGAACCGGGCCACCGCCCCGAACCAGTCGGCCGGATCGGCGCTCAGCGGCTCGCCCAGCTCCCGCTGGGCCGAGGCCAGCAGCGCGGCCCCGCCCCGGACATTGGCTGCCGCGCCGCGCCGCAGTTCCTGGGCGGACAGCCCGGTCAGCTCCGCGGCGCGGTCCAGGGTACGCAGCCGGGCGGGCAGCGCGGACGGCGCGGGAAGCGCCGCCCCGGCGCCGGTCCTCACCGGCCGCGACGCGTCGCCGCGCGCGTCCTCCGAGGGATCCGAGTGGTGCGGCGCCTCGGCCAGCGCCGTCCTGGCGTCCGTCAGATGCATCGGCCCGTAGCCGCCGGTGACGCTCGGCGCGCCGCTGTGCGTGTCCCAGCGCGACTGGAGGTACGCCACCCCCAGCAGCACGCTCTCCGGCACCCGGTAGCGTGCCGCCGCCGCCGCGAACGCGCCCTGCAGGGAGCCGGAGCCCGGCTGCTCGGCGGTGGCGGAGGGAGCGGCCGAGACCAGCGGCAGCAACAACGCGGCACACGCGACGACGCTCCCGGCCGTCAGCGCGCGACCGCGCGCGAACACCGCTCTGGGACGTGGGGGGACGGTGTCGCGCAATGCAGCCTCCAGTGACGGGTGGTGCGTGACATACCTGCCGGGCCGACTCGCCTACAGAGGTACCGGCTGCCGGACGATCCGTCAATCAGGCGCCACCGAAGGGATTTCGCACGTCAGCGCGGGTGCGACGGAGTTTCGCGGCGGTGGCTCCCGGGCCTGCGGCGCGTCAGTGGAGTGAACCAATGAACGCGCCCCGCGCCACCCCGTCGCCCAGGTCAGCGGGTGCCGACCGCCGCCCGCACCGCCCGGCGCGCCATCGCGCAGTCGTCGTGCAGCCGGCGCAGCAGCAGCCGCTGCTCCTCACCCGCCGTCAGGGCGTTCTGCCGCTCGGGGGCCGAGGCCGGGACCGAGCCGGTGGCCGACGGCGCCTCCCGCATCGCGCGCTGCACCGCCGTCTCGTACATCCGGATCTCCCGGGTCAGCACGAGCATCAGATTGACCAGGAACGCGTCCCGCGCCGCCGGGCCCTTGGCCGCGGCGAGCTGGCTGATCTTCCGCCGCGCCGCCGGGGCGTCCGCGAGCACGGTCCACAGCGTCGCCAGGTCGTACCCGGGCAGATACCAGCCCGCGTGCTCCCAGTCGACCAGCACGGGACCGGCGGGGGAGAGCAGGATGTTGGAGAGCAGCGCGTCACCGTGGCAGAACTCGCCCAGGCCCTGGCGGGCGCCCGCGAGCCCGTGCAGCAGCTTCTGCAGATCCCCCAGATCGCGGTCGGTGAACAGCCCCAGCTCGTGGTAGTGCGTGATCCGCGACGCGTAGTCGAGCGGCTTGTCGAACATCCCGGCCGGCGGGCGCCAGGTGTTGAGCCGGGCGATCGCGCCCAGCGCCGAGCGGATGTCCGCGCGCGGCGGGGCATCCATCGGATGACGGGTCAGGGCCGCGGCCCTGCCGGGCATCCGCTCGATCACCAGCGCACAGTTCTCGGGATCGGCGGCGATGAGCCGGGGCACGCGCACCGGGGGCCGGTGCCGGACGAAGGCACGGTAGGCCGCTATTTCGTGCCTGAACCTCTCCGTCCACACCGGCGAGTGGTCCAGCAGGCACTTGGCGACCGCCGTGGTGCGCCCGGTGGAACCGACGAGCAGGACGGAGCGGCCGCTGCGGCGCAGCACCTGCACCGGATTGAACTCCGGGCAGACCCGGTGCACGGCCGTGATCGCCATCCGCAGCTGGGCACCCTGGGGTCCGGACAAATCGAGTCTCCCGCTGAGCGGCCCCGCGACCGTCCCCGCCCTGAGCCGGGTCCGCCCCGCATGGGTCGGGTCGAGGTACGGGCCGCTCCCGGGCGTGACCGTACGCCGCTCCCGGGGCGGAGCCGACACGGAGGACGATGCTGTGTTCATGGGCGAGACAGATCCCTTCGTGTGTGGACGAGTTGCGTGCGCCCACCCGCCCCGGCGGCCGTGAGGCACCCTGGGGAGTACGTCCGGCTGCCGGGCCGGGGTGGCGCGTTCCTACCCGACACCGGCACACGGGTGGCACACCATCTGGCGGACCCTGGCGAACCCTGGCGAATAGTCGCCGGGCAGCTGACCGGGAGCTACGGAGAGCTACTGTCAACTCAGCCGAGAACCTGGGGGCTTGACGTGGGTGGAGAACCCAACACCCGTCTTTCGGATCTGTTCGGCCTGGCCGGCTGGTCCAAGGGCGAACTCGCGCGGTTGGTGAACCGGCAGGCGGCGGCCATGGGCCACCCCCAACTGGCCACCGACACCTCGCGGGTGAGGCGCTGGATCGATCTGGGCGAGACCCCGCGCGATCCCGTGCCGAGAGTGCTGGCGGCCCTGTTCACCGAGCGGCTCGGTCGTGTCGTGACCATCGAGGACCTCGGGTTCGTCCGGGGCGGACGCGCGGGGGGACGACGGGCAGCCGGGAACGCGGAGAACCCGGACGCCCTTCCCTGGGCGCCGGACCGGACGGCCGCGGTCCTCACCGAATTCACGGGAATGGACCTCATGCTCAACCGTCGCGGCTTGGTGGGCGCGGGTGCCGCGCTCACCGCGGGCCCAGCACTCACCAGCGTCATGTACGACTGGCTGCACTCCGACCCCGCACTCTCGTCCGACGCGCCCCGGTCGGCCGATCCCCTGCACGCGGAGCCCGCCGGGTACGACCTCTACGAGGCCGCGCCCATCGGTTCGCAGGAGATCGAGGCACTGGAGGACTCCGTCGAGGTGTTCCGCGCCTGGGACGCCGCCCGAGGCGGCGGACTCCAGCGCAAGGCCGTGGTGGGCCAGCTCAACGAGGTGGGCGGCATGCTCGCCTACCGCCACCCGGACCACCTCCAGCGGCGCCTGTGGGGCGTCGCCGCCAACCTCGCCGTACTCGCCGGCTGGATGTCCCACGACATCGGCCTCGAACCCACCGCCCAGAAGTACTTCGTCATCGCGACCCACGCGGCCCGCGAGGGCGGCGACCGCCCCCGCGCCGGAGAGGCCCTGTCCCGCGCCGCCCGGCAGATGATCCACCTGGGCCGTCCCGACGAGGCACTCGATCTGATGAAACTCGCCAAGTCCGGCTCGGGCGAGGAGAACCTGCCCCGCACCCGGGCCATGCTCTGCACCATCGAGGCGTGGGCCCAGGCGTCGATGGGCCGGGGCCAGGCCATGCGCCGCACGCTGGGTGAGGCGGAGGACCTCTTCGTCGCGGACAAGGGAGACGTACCGGCGCCCAGTTGGATGCAGATGTTCGACGAGGCCGATCTGCACGGCATGGAGGCCCTGGCCTTCCGCACCCTCGCCGAGCACGAGCCGGGGGCGGCGGTCATCGCGCAGCGGCACGCCAAGAAGGCGCTGGAGCTGCGGGTCGGCGGCCGGCAGCGGTCCATGATCTTCGACTACATCTCGCTGGCCTCCGCCTGCTTCATCGCGGACGACCCCGAACAGGCCGACCGCTACGCGCGGCTCGCGCTGGTGTCGATGGGGGAGACCTCCTCGATCCGCACCTGGGACCGGCTGCGCGAGATGTACCGGCTCACCGGTCAGTACGCCGGATACCGCAGGATCGAGGAGCTGCGCCAGGAGATCGAGAGAGCCATGCCGAAAGCCGCCGTGAAGAAGCAGGGCAGGACGGAGGTCTAGGGCGTGTTGCGAAAGTCCCGCCTGGCCCGCGACGCCCGGCACGCGCGCTCGCCGCGTTGTCGGAGTCGTCCGAGTACGTCCAGTACGAGGACGATCCTCCGCCTTGCGATCGCACGCACCAGACGCCGCGAGCCCCGCCCTCCGGGCGGACGGCGCTACTTTCGCAACACGCCCTAGGCTCTCCCATCGGATTCAGCCATCCAGGCCGGTCGGCCGGTTCCGGCCACAGCGGCGGTCACCCGATCCTGGCGACCATCACGCAGCCGTCGACCGCGCGTTCGGCCTGTCCGAACTCCTCGGCGATCACGGTGGCGCACTCCCGGGCGTCGCGGGACCCGGCGAGCCGGGGCGCCAGCGCGAGGAGCCGGTCGCGTTCCGTCCCCGTACCCGCGCCGTCCGCTCCGGCGGTGCGCGTCAGCCCGTCGGTGTGCAGGACCAGCAGGTCCCCGGGGAGCAGCTGGACTTCGGCCTGTTCGTACGCGGCTCCGGTGGTCGCGCCGAGCAGGACGCCGTCCGGAGGGGTCAGCGCGCGCCCCGTCCCGCCGCGGAACAGCAGCGGGGCGGGGTGGCCCGCCTGCGCCCAGGAGAACGTCCCGGACACCGGGTCGTAGCGGCCGCACAGGGCGCTGCCCAGCGCGGGCCGCCGCGAGGTCTCCAGCAGCTGGTTGAGGTGGGCCAGCAGGGCGCCGGGCCCGACACCCGCCATGGCCATGCCGCGTACCGCGCCCAGCACCATGGCCAGGCAGGAGGCGGCGGACACGCCCTGCCCGGTGAGGTCGCCGACGCTCAACAACGCTTCACCGTTCGGCAGTTCGAGCGTGTCGTACCAGTCGCCGCCCGACAGGGGGTCCGACGGGGACGACAGCGGGCGCGCGGCCAGATCGAGCGCCACGGCGCCGCCGCGCGCCAGCCGCAACGAGTCGTGCGCCGAGGGCAGTACGGCCTCCCGCAGCTCTGCGGCGAGCCGTTCCTCGGCCCCCGCCGTCCGCCGCTCCCGGCGGAGCGACTCGCGGGACTCGCGCAGGGCGCGCTCACCGCGCCGCAGGGCGCTGACGTCGCGCACCACCGCCCACATGGAGGCGGTGCAGCCGTCGGTGTCGAGGACCGGCTCACCCGTCAGCCGCACGGTGCGCAGCTGGCCGTCGGCTCTGACGAGCCGCAGCTCGCCGTCCATCGGCCTGCCGTCGATCAGACAGTCCGTCACCATCGTGGTGAACAGGGCCTCGTCCTCGGCGAAGACCAGCGACGGCAGTTCGTCCAGGGGCAGCGGGCCGCTCTCGGGCGCCCGCCCCAGGATCCGGTACAGCTCGTCGGACCAGCGCACCTCGTCGGTGAGCAGATTCCACTCGGCGCTGCCGACCCCGCCGACGGCGGCCTCGTCCGCCGTGCGACGGCACGCCTCGGCGCCGCCCGGAGCGCCGTCGTCCGCCGTGCCGTCGGCCGGGATCCCGGCCGGGCGGCCGGTCCGCAGCTGATCCAAGTGGCCGCTCAGCTCGTTCAGTTGCTGGACGGCGAGATCGCAGAGCGCGCGCTGCCAGCGCCAGAGCGTGTCGTCACCGTCGGTCGAGGCGTCCCGGCGCACGGCGTCCATGTCCCCGCGCAGCCGACGGGTCATGTCGATGAGTGCTTCCACCGTCCCCCGCTCGGTGGGCTGCGGGGCGGGACGGTCCGCGAACAGGGGGGACGGCATCTCGTACTCCGATACGGGCGCGGCACTGCCTGGTCTCAAGGGTGGACCGTTACGACTGTTGCACAGCCCGGAGTCACCCGACAGGCGTTTGGCAACACTCGATCAGGTGATGCGTCTGGCATATGCCGCAGGAAGGGCGGGGCCGCCGTCACCTGCCCCTCAGCCGGACTCCTCCTCCACCACCCGCTTGAGATTGCGCAGCGTCGTCCTGATGTTCCGCGCCTGGAACGCGGCGAACGTATGCCCCCGGGTGGCGAGCCGGTCGAAGGCGTTCGCCACGAAGTCGGGCCAGTCGCGGCGGTCGTCGCGCCATACCTCGGTCACCCGGGTGCCGCCGGGGACCGGTTCGAAGCGGTACTCCCAGGTGGCGATGGAGCCGCGCAGCCGGGGGGTGCGCAGGCCGATCGCGTGGACACGGAAGGCGAACCGCCGGCCGGGGTCGGCGACGGTCACCGTGCAGCGGGTGGTCCATCGCGCGGGGCCCCGCTTGTTCCGGCCGTCGAAGACGTCCCCGACCCCGGTCTGCCGTTCCGGGGCCGCGCCCCTGCCCGCACCCTCGTCCGTACCCGGTCCCCCGCCGGGCCCGTCGGCGCCCCGGACGGTGGCGCCGAGATTCTCCGGACTCCACCGGCCCATCAGCGCCGGTCTGCTGACGCGGTCGTAGAGCGCCGCCGGGGTCGCGGCGATGACCAGTGAGCCGGAAACGACGAGGGTGCGGGACATGGGGGCTCCGATCCTGCTGTGCGGTCAGGTCTGGGTGAAGGGCGTGCCGTGCAGTCGTACCAGCAGCCGCCAGACCCGGGTGGCGAGGGAGTGCGGAGTGTCCTCGATCAGTCCGTGCAGCCAGTCCGCCAGCACCCCGGTGAAGGTGGCGGCCACGGCGGAGGCGATCAGCTCCGGCTCCGGCGCCCCGGCCAGCGCCCGCTCCGCGCGGCTGCGCTCTCGCAGCTCGCGGTGGAGCAGCTCCCCGAGCGGGCCGCCGCCTCCCGGGCTCAGCAGGGTCCGGTACAGCGCGGCGTGCGGGGCGATACGGTCGAAGAACTCCGGGAGCGCGGCCGGCGGCACGCGCGGGTCGGGGGCCCCGCGCCAGGCGTGCAGCGCGTCCACCGCGTCGCGCACGATACCGGCGCAGGCGTCGACGGCCAGCGCCTGGAGGTCCGGGTAGTGCAGGTAGAACGTCGCCCGGCCCACCCCCGCCCGGCGCGCCAGCGCCGCGACCCCCACCTCGTCGAGCGGGCGCCGCGCGCACTCGTCCAGCAGCGCCCGGCGCAGCCGGTCACGGGTGCGCGCCGTACGCGGGTCGTGGGCCGGTTCGCCGACGGGGCCGCCGGGCGGGGCGCCGGGCGTCATCCCGCCGCCAGCACGGCCGCCAGTCCGATCGCGCCCGGCAGCGCCTGGGCGAACAGGATGCGCCGGTTCGCGGTGAGGCCGCCGTACAGACCGGCGACGAGCACGCAGCTCAGGAAGAAGACCTGGACGCGGTACGCGGTCGGGTCGGCGGCGATCAGCCCCCAGATCAGACCGGCGGCCAGAAAGCCGTTGTAGAGCCCCTGGTTGGCCGCGAGCGGGGCGGTCCTGCGCGCCATGTCGGCGTCGAAGCCGGAGAGTCCGCGCCCCGGCGCGCGCTCCCAGAGGAACATCTCCAGCACCAGGATGTAGACGTGGAGCGCGGCCACCAGGCCGACCAGTATGTGTGCGACTGCTTGCATGGAGGACTCCCGGGAAACGTCGTGCTGGACAGGTGTCCATGAATATTAGACACATGTCCAGCACGCGTGGTGCCCGGGGGGCCTACCAGATCGCCGCGACCCACTCGGGGTGGTCGACGAACGGGTTCCGGTTGTTCTGGTACTGCTCGTAGATGACGTCGTTGCGACGCTTCTCGAACGCGTCCGGCGGGTCCTGCGCGCTCCACTTCTTGAGCACGGAGAGCTTGCCCATGGCCGGGCTCGACCCGTTGTTGACCTTCTCGTTCGGTTCGAGGTCGGCCCAGCCGTCGTCGCCCTCGTACCGCACGGCCATGTAGAGGATCATCCGGGCGACATCGCCCTTGACCGCGTCGCGCGGTTCGAAGGAGTCGGAGTCGGTGTAGTTGCCGGGGGCCCCGGAGACCGCGCTCCCGCCGGTGTCGAAGTCCTTGTTGCCGCGCGCGGCGTTGACGGTGACGTCCTCCGGGCGCAGATGGTGGAGGTCGGTGCCGGGGCCGGTCGCCGTGCCGAAGTCGCCGTGGGACTTGGCCCAGACGTGCTCGCGGTTCCAGTCGCCGGTGTTGCCGCCGTTGCGCGTCTTGGCCCGCGAGGCTCCGCTGTAGAGCAGGATCACGTTCGAGCTGTTCGCCGGGTCCTGGTCCGTGCTCTTGAGCGCGTCCCAGACCTGCGCGTAACTGACCTTGGACTGGTTCTTGATGATCGTGTGCAGCGCCGACTTGAGCGCGGTGCCGCTCTTGCCGATCGCGTTCTGGTAGTACGTGTCGTCCAGTGCGGCGGTGGCCGCCGCGGACGTCGCGATCGCGGTGGCGGGCGCGCTCGCGGACGGTGCGCTCACCGGCGCCGCGGCGGCGGTGGTGGCGAGCGTCGCGGTGGCGACGCCGAGGGCCAACAGCACGCGTCGGACCGAACGTTGGCGACGTGGCATGGGGGAGTTGTCCTCTCCGGGGGGACCACCGCCGCGCGCGGCCACCGGGTGGGGGACGGTGCCGCGGTGGTCGCGAGGAAACGGTTCAGCGGGAGCTTTCCACAGGGCCGGTCGCCTTGTGTGAACACGCCGTGACAGTCATGTGCAGGTCAAGTTGCGAGGAGTCGGCGCCGGGCCCGGCGCCCGGGTCCGGCGGGTAAATGAGCATATGGCGGTGGCGGGGATCGAAATCCGGCCAACTATGGTCCATACCAGGTCCTTGACGCCCCCTCGGGACCTGCCTTAAATCAACTACTGAATCACGTGTCCCGGACGGTCCTCCCGGGGGCCGCCGGCTCACTGAATGTCATGCTCACGCCCCCCACGTAAAGCGATGTGATGCCCTGTGCGTATCTCCCCGATACGGCGAACCGCGCTCTGCGCGCTCGCCCTGTTGTGTACGGGGGTGCTGACCGCGGTTCCCGCCGCTGCGGCGGCCCCGTCGGACGCGACCCCCGCCGCGGCCGCCGCGGTCACCTTCTCCGACGACTTCGACGGTCCGGCCGGAGCGGCCGTCGACGGCTCCAAGTGGCAGCTGGAGACGGGCGACAACGGCGGCAACAACCGTGAGCGCCAGTACTACACCTCGGGCAACAGCAACGCGGCCCTCGACGGCCAGGGCAATCTGGTCATCACCGCCCGCAAGGAGAACCCCAACAACTACCAGTGCTGGTACGGCCGGTGCGAGTACACCTCGGCCCGGCTCAACACGGCCGGGAAGTTCACCTCCACGTACGGACACGTCGAGGCCCGGATGAAGCTCCCGCGCGGCCAGGGCATGTGGCCCGCGTTCTGGATGCTCGGTGACGACATCGGTAGCGTCGGCTGGCCCAACAGCGGTGAGATCGACATCATGGAGAACGTCGGCTTCGAGCCCGGCACCGTCCATGGCACGCTGCACGGCCCCGGATACTCCGGCGGTGCGGGCATCGGCGCGGGCTACACCCTGCCCGGCGGCCAGGCGTTCGCCGACGCCTTCCACACCTTCTCGGTCGACTGGGCCCCCGACTCCGTCACCTGGTCCGTCGACGGCAATGTCTACCAGCGGCGCACCCCGGCCGACCTCGGCGGCCGCAACTGGGTGTTCAACAAGCCGTTCTTCATGATCCTGAACTTCGCCGTCGGCGGCGAATGGCCGGGCAACCCCGACGGCAGCAGCACCTTCCCGCAGCAGCTCGTCGTGGACTACGTGCGCGTCACCACCAGCGACAGCGGCTCCGGCGGGTCCGGCGGCACGATCACCGGTCTCGGTGGCAAGTGCGTGGACGTGGACGGCGCGAACGCCGCGAACGGCACGGCGGTGCAGCTCTACGACTGCAACGGCACGGCGGCCCAGAAGTGGACCGTCGCCGCCGACGGCTCGATCCGCGCGCTCGGCAAGTGCCTCGACGTCAAGGGCAACAGCACGGCCGACGGGGCCCAGCTCCAGCTGTGGGACTGCAACGGCGGCGGAAACCAGCGCTGGGGCATCTCCGGCGCGCGGGACGTCGTGAACGTACAGGCCGACAAGTGCATGGACGCGACCGGGAACAGCTCGGCCAACGGCACCAAGCTCCAGATCTGGACCTGTGCGGGCACGCCCAACCAGAAGTGGACCGTGAACCGCTGAGGCGGGTGGCGGGGCGGCCGGTCACGGGGGGACCGGCCGCCCCGCCACGTCGATCCGCGCGATCGGCCCGGACGTGAACGCGTCGGTGCTCGCCGTACCGCCCGGATCGGGGGTGCGCGGCCTCGGTCCCGGCCGGCCCGGCCGCCGTCGCGTCGGTGACGGTCCCCGCCGCCTCCGGGTGGCCCGGGTGGCCCGGGTGGCCCGGGTGGCCGAGCGCCATGGCCGCCGACCGGATCGCGCCGAGCGGCCCGGCGACACCTCGTCCCACGATGTTTTGCGCCGACCCGTGTACGGGCTCGAACGTGGAGGGGAAGGCGCCCTCGGGGTTCATGGAGGGGAAGGCGCCCTCGGGGTCGAGACGGGCGGCCGGGGCGATGCCGGTGCCGCCCGCCACCGCGGCGGCCAGATCGCTCAGGACGTCGCCGAACGGATTCGATCCGACGACGACATCGAACCGCTCCGGTTCCCGCGCGAACTTGGCGGCGAGCGCGTCGATGTGTTCCTGGAGTCCGTCGGCCGGCCCGATCCGGCGCTGCCGCGACCTTCCCGGCGTACGCGAGGCCCGGTGTCCCGTCAGGCGGTGGCTCCCGGCTCCACCTCCAGGAAGCGCCGCTTCCCCGGCCCCCGGTAGAGCAGGGCCTCCCAGCCCAGCCGCGCCAGCACCCCGGCGCACTCGGTGAGCGCGCGCTCCTCCTGCCGCGCGGCCCCGCCGCCGGGCGGCCCGAGCCACTCCACCCGTACGGTGGCGGGCCGTTCCCCGGCCGTCACCCGGTAGCCCGTGGCGGTCCGCAGGCCCGCGCCGTCCACCGCGGAGGCCGCCAGCCCGGCGGCCTCCAGCGCCAGCGCCACGGCGCGCACCGGGAGCCGCCGTTCCCAGGCGGCCGGAGCCGAGGCCGGATCGCCGGGCCCGGTGTGGGTCAGCCGCCGGATCTGGAGCAGCCCCTCGAACGCGGTGCGCACCTCGGCCTCCCGCGCCCGGGGCCCGGCTCCCGGTGTCGGGCCGTCCCCGGTGGCCGCCTCGAAGCCGTCGGACTCCTGCGTCACTTCCGCCTCCCGTGGTGCCACAGACGCCTCCCGTCGTGCCACAGAGAGACCCCGACCGGACGGGGGGACGCCGGTCGGGGTCGATCGAGGAAGGATGTGGATGGCGGTCGCCTCGCGGCGATGGGCTCCGTGGGGCTTCAGCCGAACGATCTTCCCCACGGGCGATTCCTTATGGGGCCCGGGGACTCAGTTCCATCCACACCCTCACTCCGTCCAACGGCGAGCCACTGTCGAATGTTCCCGGTACGCCTCCGACTCACTATGCACGGCATGTATACATCGTAGGTATAGTCGTGCGCGGGCCGCCCCCGGCTCCTCGGAAGCTCATCGGAAGAGGGAACAGTCATGCCACGGAAGACCACGACCTCCACGTCACGGGGGGCCGCCGCGGCGCTGGTGGTCGCCGCCTGTCTGACGTCGGTGCTCAGCGGCTGCTCGTCGTACGACGTCACCTCGCCCGCCGATGCCCGCGCGCATCCCGCTGCCGCTGCCGCCGACGGCGCGGCCGGGGCCGGGGCGGGGGCAGGGGTCGACTGCGCCGAGGAGCGCTGCATAGCCCTCACGTTCGACGCGGGCCCGAGCGAACACACGCCCCTACTCCTCGACATACTCAAGGAGAAGAAGGTGCGCGCCACCTTCTTCCTGCTCGGCAAGAACCATGTCGTCAAACACCCGGAACTGGTCAAACGGGAAGCCGACGAGGGTCATGAGATCGCCAACCACACCTGGTCGCACAAGATCCTGACCGACATCGGTTCCGACGCGGTGCGCGAGGAGCTGGAACGCACCCAGGACGCGATAGCGAAGATCACCGGTCACCGGCCGACGCTGATGCGCCCGCCGCAGGGCCGTACCGACGACGCCGTCACCGACGTGTCGCGCGAACTCGGTCTGGCGCAGGTGCTGTGGAGCGCCACCGCCAAGGACTACTCCACCACCGACTCCGCCCTCATCGAGAAGCGCATCCTGGACCAGGCGGACCGCGACGGCATCATCCTGCTGCACGACATCTACGACGGCACGGTGCCCGCCGTGCCCGGCATCATCGACGAGCTGAAGAAGCGCGGCTACACCTTCGTCACGGTCCCCGAACTGCTGGCGCCTGGCACGCCCGAGCCCGGCAAGGTCTACCGGCCCTGACCGGCCCCGACCAGCGCTGACCAGCGCTGACCAGCCCTGACCGGCGCGCGGAGCCGGACCCCGGCCCCCGGGGGGCCGCGGGCCGGGCGTCAGGACGGGAACCCGTCCTCGGGCACCTCGCTGGTGGCGGCGTTCCCGCCGAGCGACTTGGCCAGCGAGTACGTCAGCACCGTGTACTGCGTCCCGCCGGTCACCGCGACGGTCCGGAACGCCGCCTTGTCATCGAACCTCTGGAAGACGCAGCCACGGGTGAAGGACCTCTTCGCCGGGTTCCAGTCGGCGCCCGAGGCGACGTACACGGTGTACGAGCCGTCGTCGACCGCGCGGACCGTCGCGCTCCCGCCCTTGCGGACATAGGCGCTGAAGGCGGTGCTCCTGCCCCTGGTCAGCGACACCACCGCGTCCGAGGACGTGCCGTTGTCGACGGTGAGCCGGCCCAGTCCCGCGCGGCCGTTGTCCCGTACGAGCGTTCCGTTGCCGAGTCTGCGGTGCTGGGGCCTCTCCGTACGCGGAAGTGCGACGCGGACGGGATAGCCCAGGCCGGAGAGCGCGGCGCTCGCCTCGCGCAGACCGGCCGCACCGCCGGTCGAGGCCAGCGCCACCCGGGGCGGGGCGACGCATCTGCCGTGGGCCGTCCCCGCCTTCTCCAGGCTCCCGCTCAGGGCGCGCAGCGCCGTGGCCAGACGTACGTGGGCGGTCGCGGCGTCGTCCGGCGCGGGGGTCTCCAGCAGGGTGTCGGCGGCGGTCCCGGCCGCGTCCGAGGCGCGCGCGAAGGTCTCGCTCGGCGCGCTGCCCCCGTTCGCCCGGTTCATCGCGCGCACCGCCGCGTCCACCGGCTTCAGGGCGCGGTCCAGCGACTGCCGGTACCCGGCGGGGGAGACCGTCGGCGGCGCGGGCGCGCCGGTCACCGCCGAGGTCGGGGCGTCGGGAGCGCCGTCGCCGTCTCCGGATCCGCAGGCTGCGAGGGCGAGGGAGAGCAGGGCGCAGAGGGCGAGAGCGGGCGTGGCGCCCGGGGCGACCGCCCTGCCCCCACCGGCCGACGTCCCCGTTCCGCGCGTACGAGTACCGCCCACGACATGTCCCCCCGGTCCCCCTGCCGGTCGCCGTCCGGACCGGAAATGTCCAGACTTCTCCGCCGTCGGGCGGCTGTCAAGGCGCTCTCGGCGGCCCCCGCCCGCCACGTCCTGCTGGCGGCGAAGGGGAGGCGGTCGTACGGTGACAAAAAGGGCTACGGATCCGAGGAGACCTGTGCGGTCGGACGGGCGGCGGCGTGATGACGAACAGTGAAATGGGGTTCGGTGGCCCCATCTGCCCCCATCTCGCGGATGTCGAGCCGGTGACCCCGGACAGCGCCGACAGCTGCCCCGAGTGCGTCGCGCTCGGCGACACCTGGGTTCACCTGCGCGAATGTCAGACCTGCGGGCACATCGGCTGCTGCGACTCCTCCAAGAACAAGCACGCCACCGCGCACCACGACGCCACCGGGCACCCGCTCATCCGTTCGTACGAGCCCGGTGAGGGCTGGTGGTGGTGTTACGAGGACGAGCTGGTCTTCGAGGTCGAGGGCATTCCCCCGGAGAGAGTGGCCTGAGTGGGGCGCCGTCCGCGCGCCGCTCACCCGTGCGGCGTATCCCGGCCCGCTCGACGGGGAGTGCCGGGCCGTTCCCGGGGCAGGTCGTCACCATGACGACGCAGATTCCCGCCCTCACCGAACCGGTCCCCGACCTCCAGCTCCAGATGCTGATCAGGCTCCTGGGGGAGGATCCGGGCGCCGGACTGCCGGTCACCCTCAACGTGCCGGGAGGGCTGGTCCACGGCGATCTGATCACCAGGGACGCCTGGAAGGCCGACTGGGCCGAGGCGCTGCACCGGGTCCGTGCCGACGGTACGGAGCTGCTGGCCCGGTTCCCCGAGGCCGTGGACGAGGCCGTCGACGAGGTGCGCGGCGAGGACGGCTCCCACCTGCTGCCCCGGTGGATCCATCTGCGCAAGGTCACGCTGACCGCCGCGGGCCGCCCGGACGGCATCGAACTGCCCGTCTGGCGCGGCCGGCTCGCCGATGTCGCCGGCTGGGCGCTGGGCCGTCCGGAATAGGAGCGGACGCGACGGCGATCGGCGGGGCGGCGGACGCGACGGCGGTCAGCGGGCGGTGGCCGGCTCCGGACCGGTTGCTCCCCACGCGCCACATGAGTACACACACGCCACATGGGCACGACGGGTCAACCATCACCCTGGAGTGGAGAGTGATGGTTGACCCACCGTGTTGACACGTTCAGCCCGCTGTCACGGTGAACAGCGCACCGTCCGGGTCGCGCAGGGTCGCCTCCCGCAGGGCGGACGAGGCGTCGTGCGGCGAGACGAGGACACCCCCGCTGTTCAGTGCGGCGGCCACCGAACCCGACACCTCCGGCACCCGGTAGTAGACGTGCCACCGGGGCCGGAGCGAGGGATCCGCCGAAGCCTGCACGGCTCCGTCCCGGATCTTCGCGACGACCTGCTCGTCCTGGCTCAGCACCGCGTGATCCTCCTCCCGGGTGAGGGCGTACCCCTCCTCGGACTTCGGCGCCCAGCCGAGGACCTCGCCGTAGAAGCGGGCGGCGTCATCGATGTCGCGGGTGCGCAACTCCAGCCAGGCCGGGGCCGATCCGCGTCCCACGGTCCAGTCGGAGCGCACGGCGCCCTCCCAGATGCCGAAGGCCGCGCCGTCCGGGTCGGCGGCCAGCGCCGCCCGGCCCGAGTGGAAGGCCAGCGGCCCCACCGCGACGGTCGCGCCGCGCTCCCTGATCCGCGCGGCGGCGGCGTCCACATCGGCCACCGCGAAGTACGGCGTCCAGGCGACCGCGACCTGGAGCGAGGAGGCCAGCGCCCCGATCCCCGCGACGGGCTGCCCGTCGGAGAGCGCCACACAGAAGTCGTCGCCCAGCCCGGCGGGCCGGTAGGTCCAGCCCAGGACATCCCCGTAGAACGCCTGGGACGCGGGCAGTTCACGTGCGAGCAGCGTCACCCAGCATGGAGCCCCCGCCACCGACTGTGAGTCTCTTTTGTCCCGCTCCACACCGCTCACTCCGCCCTCGTCCGACACGTCTTTCCCGTACGTATTGCCGCTGTTCGGTACCTCTACTCCGGTCGGCGGCGATCTTCTTCCGGGCTGTGACGCATCACACCGTCCGGTGGCGGCCCCGGCGCCCGCTCACGCCGGAGCCTGTTCCGCCGCGTGCGCGGGGGTGTGCTCCCTGCCGCCCGGATGCCGGTGGCGCCAGAACCAGAACACCGCCGTCGAGACGAGGCACCATCCCGCCAGCACGGCGAACGGGAAGACGTGCTGGGCGCTCCCGAAGTACACGGCGGTGTGCTGCGCGTTGATCGACGCGCCCGGCGGCAGCCAGCGCCCGATGTGGCCGAGCAGCGAGGGCAGCAGCGGCCAGGAGACCGCCCCGCCCGAGGAGGGATTGCCCAGGAGCACCATCAGACCCCAGGTCGGCAGCATCGCCCACCGCCCGATCAGGGTGTTGAACATCGTGAAGACCATGCCCGAGGTGAACATCGTGAACGCCAGGATCAGCCAGGACTCCAGGAAGGGCAGCCGCAGCGCGCCCAGCCACCAGTCCACCACCGAGGCGATCGCGAACGCGCCGAGCAGGGAGTAGGCGATCGTGAAGGCGATCCGCTCGGCCGGATCGAGCCCGCGCGCGTGCACGCTCAGCTGGATGGCGCCCACGAAGCCGATGATCACGGCCGCCAGCGAGATGTAGAAGAGCGCCAGCCCGCGCGGATCGCCCTTCTGGAGCGGCTTGATGTCGCTGATCCGTACGGGCACCCCCACGCTCCTGGCCACGACGGGCGCCGTCTCGGTGAGGACCTGTGCCACCGAGGCCCCGGCGGCCCCGGCCACGGCGAAGTCGACCACGCGCGGCCGGAAGGTGAGTACCGCGAACACCTCCTGCTGCTCCACACCCTCGCGTGCCGCCTTCCCGCCGGGGTAGCGGTGCAGTTCGAGCGAGGCGTCGAGCGCCTTCTCCATGCCGTTCACGAAGGCGCGCGCCTGCGGAGTGCCGGTCGGCCCCACCACGGCCGCCGGAATCCGGTGGGGTGTGGGATTGGCCATGTTGTACGTGTACGAACCGGCGAAGAGCCCGGCCGCCGCCGCGAGGATGAAGACCAGGACGACCGCGGGCAGGAACGGGGACGCCGTGAAGGCGGCCCACTTCTCGGCGGCGGTGCCGCGCCTGCCGTGAGAGCCGTGCGCCCGGTGCGCGCCCTGGGGGTTCCCGGCCGTCGTGTCTTCGCGATCCGCGTCCATAGAGGCACCGTAGACCCGCATATCGGAAAATCTGTGTATCTTTCCGGCGGGGTCGGTCCGTCGCGTTCCGTCCGCAGCGGTACGGCCGCGCCCTCAGCGCAGCAGCAGTTGCAGCCCGCCGAGGACGGTCGCCCCGATCACCAGCCGCTCGAACAGCCGCTGGTCGATACGGTTCACACACGC
The DNA here is from genome assembly GCF_003346515.1 of Streptomyces corynorhini. Lineage (GTDB taxonomy): Bacteria > Actinomycetota > Actinomycetes > Streptomycetales > Streptomycetaceae > Streptomyces > Streptomyces corynorhini. The sequence goes on along the minus strand of NZ_QQNA01000057.1, from coordinate 8,244 downwards.
CTTGCCGATCAGCGCCCCCGGCACGACGAAGAGCACCAGCGCCGCGTCCAGCAGCAGCGAGGGTCCGTCGATCAGTCCGAGTCCCACGCTGAACGGCAGCTTGGAGGTGTTGACGATCAGGAAGAACCAGGCGGACGTGCCCAGGAAGCCCAGCTTCCGGAAGCCCGAGGAGAGCAGATAGAGCGACATGACCGGGCCGCCCGCGTTGGCGACCATCGTGGTGAAGCCGCCGAGTACGCCGTAGGACCCCGCCTTGACGCGCGGTCCCAGCACCCCGGAGCCACCGGAATCGGGTATCCGTCCCTTCCCCGCCGAGCCGTCGGCCGGCCGCTCGGTCCCCGCCCCGGCCCGCGCCGCGCCGCGCCGCCGCCACATCGTCACCCCGGCCATCAGCAGCAGGATCGCGCCGATGGACGTGCGCACCGCGCCGTCACCGGCCCACGCCAGGAACACCGTGCCGAGAACAACGCCCGCCGCGACCGCGGGGAACAGCCGCCACAGGGTCGGCCAGTGGGCATGGCGCCGGTAGGTGAACACGGCGAGCACATCGCCCACGATCAGCAGCGGCAGCAGGACACCCGTCGACTCGCGCGCGGGGAGTACGGCGGCGAAGACGGCCAGACTGACCGTGTTCGCTCCGCTCACCGCCGTCTTCGAGAAACCGACCAGCGCCGCCGCCGAGGCGAGCGCGGCGAATCCCCACCAAGTGATGTCCATGCGACAACCGATGCTATGCGGCCCCGGCGGCGGCCCTGACGGCGGCCCTGACGACGGGGCCCGCGAAGCCACCGAAGCAGAGGCGCGACGGCGGGAAATCCGCACGACACCGCCCGCCGTGGTCCGTAGTCTCCGCTCCGGAGCGCGAGCGCGCGCCGGGCTGACCGAGGGGGAACGGACACATGCGGACAACGGGCCGGCCGATCGCGGAGCTGCTGGAGCGGTACGCCGCACGGGACGCGACCGAGGCGGCGGACGTCGCCCGGGTCCTGGCGCTCGTACGGACGGCCGCCGATCCCTGGCTCCGTACGATCCCGCTGCACGTGACCGCCTCCGCCCTGATCGTGCACCCGGGCAGCGGACGGGTGCTGATGCGCCACCACCCGAAGCTGGGCACCTGGCTCCAGGTCGGCGGTCACGGCGATCCGGGCGAGAGCCTCCCCGTCGAGGTCGCGCTGCGGGAGGCCAGGGAGGAGACCGGCCTCGCCGATCTGGTCCCCTATCCGGACGCGGGCCGGGCCACGCTGGTCCAGGTCGTGGTCGTGCCCGTCCCCGCGGGCGGCGGCGAGCCCGCGCACGAACACGCCGATCTGCGGTTCGCGCTCGCCACGGCCGAACCCGGCAGCGCACGCCCCGAGCGTCCCGAGGCCCCGCTGCGCTGGATGACCCCGGCCGAGGCGCGGGAGGCCACCGCCGAGGCCAACGTCCGCGAGGGGCTGCGGCGCGTGGAGCGGTCGCTGACGGCGACCGGCCCGGCGCGACCGGCCGAAGGGGCAACGAGTTGCTCTTGATGCGGCGTGGGCGTTGTTTCACTTGGCGAGTGCGCCCGGGATCTCATCATGAAGTAGCCATGACAGTCGGATCACTCTGATCGGACTCGGTGTACTCGCCGCCTCCACCGTCGGCGCGGGCACACCGTGAGCCTTTCTCATCCTGCACAGGTGGGGTGTTCGACGTGGTGCGGAGCGAGGACGGCCTGCCCGTTCGTGGTGGCCCGGTGGGGGCGGCGGCGAAGTTTCGTCAGCTCTTCCAGGACTTGAGAGCCGCGTTGGCGCGTTCGCGGATCGCGCGGATCCGGGCGTGAGCGCGGTTGGCCTTCTTCTGCCGGGTAGCGAGTTTCAGCCGGGAGCGGCGTGGCGGGCTCGCCGTCAGGGGACCTCGGAGCCGAGATCCTGGAGGAAGCTTCGTGCCAGCTCGTGCGTGTCGAGCTGCGCCGGGTCGCGCCCGCTCATGATCCAGAAGAAGGCCGGTCCGATCAGCCGGGCGATTGCCTGGTCGTCGGCCGGCCGGGCCGGGTCGACGCGGTTCAGGACGGCACTCGCGCTGGCGCTGAGAACGTCCTTGGTCGCGATCAACTGTTTCACCGCCGGATCGTGCTGCGCGGCCGCGAGCAGGGCGCGGTAGCCGGCTCCGGCCGGTGAGTGGGCGAGGAAGCGCACCAGCGCGTCGAGGTAGGACGTGATCTCGGCGAGCGGGGTACGCGTCGGCGCGACGGCGAGTTCCTCCTCGGCGTCGTCCACACACGCCTCGAAGAGGACCTCCGCCTTCGTCGACCACCAGCGGTAGACCGTCTGCCGTCCGACGCCCGCCCGCATGGCGATGCCCTTCATGGTCAGGGCCGCGTAGCCGACCTCGAGCAGCAGGTCGTCGACGGCGTGCAGGACGGCCTCGCGCGCCTGCTCGCTGCGGGGTCGGCCGCCGCGGCCCTTCAACTCGATCATCCCGCCATGGTAGCGAGACGGCCTGACCGGTTATGCCCACCGAATAACTAGACACTGTGTACCGATACCCCCTATGGTTTCGATACGCGGTGAACCGAAACTGGTTGTGGAAAGTCGTGCACGTCTTCGTCGCAGGGGCCACGGGCACCCGCACGCGCGAACCTTCCCGACTGGAATCCGACCGTCCCGGCCTGGTCGAGGGCCTGCGGCACCGCGTCGTGACCACTGTCCAGCACCCTGCGAGGAGATCCTCCATGTCCGACTTCGAGCCCGCCGTAACGGCGTTCATCCTCCTCAAGACCCATCGCGCCTGGTTGGAGCTGTCCGTGCCGGAGCGCGTCGCCGCCTTCCAGGAAAGCGTTCTGCCCGCCATCAAGGACAAGGCCGAAGGCGTGCGTTGGCGCTACTACGACACCGAGTTCTACACGGCCCGCGTCACCGACATCTGGGTCTGGGAGGCGCGCGACCACGAGGCTTTCCAGTTGGTCATCGAGGCGTTGCGCGAGACGCCGTTCTGGGACCACTACTTCGAGATCGTCGAAATCCTCGTGGGCGTCGAGAACGGGTACGCCAAGCACTACGACATCGACACGCTGGCGACCAGTAACGCCTGAGCGTCGCCTGGCGGTCTCCTACCGGCGCGGCGTGGTGGGCGACCGTCGGGCGAACCGCGATGCGGCAGGGCCGACAAGGCGCCCGCGGCGGCGTGCGCACCCCGTTCGGTCGGCGCCGGTTCCGGTCGAGCCCGTCACGCGCCAGGCGGGCCCGACCTCCGGCCTGGGGTCGGCCCCGCGCACGGGCGCTCCGCTGGCGGCGGCGGCCGTGGTCGCCGGTTACGGCGCCGCCGCCCCGACGCGCACTATCGCGATCTCTCGCAAACGCGTACTATCGCGTTCAGTCTCGCGCTGAGTACGACAACCCGCCCCGTTGAGGAGCCTTCATGCCCGATGTCCTGAACCCCGTCCTCGATCTTCTGACCTTACGCGGCACCGTCACCGAGGCCGAGCAGGTCACCGCCCGGATGCGTCGGCTGCGCATTGACAGCGGACAACTGGCCGGTCTGGAGGTCCAGCCAGGCCAGCAGGTGCGAGTCCTGGTCGGCGGACTCACCCTCCGTACGTACTCGATCTGGCACTACGACCCGTCCGGCGGCGTCGAGTTGTGCGTACTGGACCACGCGGAGGGCGGACCGGGCGCCCGATGGGGCCGCACCGTCGCACCAGGCGAACAGGTGCGGCTGCGGCGCCCCGAGGGCACCTTCACGCTGCGTCCCGACGCCGCCCACCACGTCTTCGTCGGCGACGAGACGGCCTCGGTCGCGTTCGGTCCGATGCTCGCGGCACTGCCCGGGGAAGCCGTCGTCTCCGGGTGCGTCGAGACGGCGACAGCTGCGGACCGGCTGCCCCTGGCGGGCGGCGACCGGCTCGACTGGATACTCCGGGGCGAGACGTCACTGCCGGACGCGGTACGACGTCTCGCCCCCGAACCCGGCGGGATCGCGTATGTCGCCGGGGAGGCACGGGACGTGCAAGCAGTGCGGCGGGTGCTCCAGGAAGCGGGGTGGGACCGGCGCGCGGTCCTGACCAAGCCGTTCTGGACGCCGGGCAGGAAGGGCATGGACTGACGGCCAGGGCGTACGCCTCCGTCCGCCACCAGGCCCTGTCGTCAAAGTCCCGAGGGAGTGCGGCGAGCGCGCAGGCGCGTCAGCGAGCGGCCACAGCGCGGCCACAACGCGGCAGTGTGCGTGCTGCGAGGGCCCTGCGAGCCGAGGCGGAGGAAACGTCGTCTCAGCGCGTGGTCAGCACCGTTACGCCGCGGTAAACGCGTACACCTCGCCGGGGCGGCCGGGACGCACGCCCCGTCACAGGTCGGAGTGCTCGCGGCAGGGCCCCCGGCGCAGTAAATCCGGCATCTATTGCGGCAGTTGTGCATACGTCTCCGCGATCGAGTATCCATCCGAAGGTGGTTCTGCTGTGCGGACTTGAGGTGAGGGGATGGTCCGTGCCCGATGCCGACCATGTCCGGCGCCGGCATGTTTGCCTGGGTCAGGCCCCCAGGTCCTCCGTCACGGGCAGGCACTCGGCGAGCAGGCCGACGACATCGCGCCAGGCTCGCCGCGCGTGCCGCGGGTGGTAGCCGACGCCGGGGACCGTGGGGTGGTCGACCGGCGGGTGGTGGAAGGCGTGCAGGGCGCCGCCGTAGACCGTGAGGCGCCAGTCGACGCCCGCGGCCTGCATCTCTGCGGTGAACGCGTTCCGTTGCGCGGGCGGCATGATCGGGTCTTCCGACCCGACGCCGGCCCACACCGGGCAGCGAATGCGCGCCGCCTCGCCCGGTCGGCCCGTGGTGGTCGCGTTGACTGTCCCGATCGCGCGCAGGTCGACGCCGTCCCGCCCGAGTTCCAGCCCGACGGCGCCCCCGGTGCCGTAGCCGATGGCGGCGATCCGGTCGGGGTCGGTCCGCGGTTCGGCGCGCAGCACGTCGAGTGCCGCGTGGCCGATGCCCCGCATCCGGTCGGGGTCGGCGAGCAGCGGCAGGCAACGGGCCAGCATCTCCTCGGGGTCACCCACATAGCGCCCACCGTGCAGGTCGAAAGCCAGCGCAACGTATCCCAGCTCGGCGAGAGCATCGGCCCTGCGGCGCTCGACGTCGCTGAGCCCCATGCCCTCCGGTCCGAGCAGCACCGCGGGCCGACGGTCGACACCGGCCGGGAGCGCGAGGTGCCCGATCATCGTCAGACCGTCGGCCGGATAGGCGACCGTACGCGCCGTAATCGTCGTCATGCATCCGGACTGTAGTGATCGTCGAGCCCGGTCCGGCCGGTGTTCCGCCACCGGCAGAACACCGGCCGGGTATCCCCAATACGGCGAGGGCCCACAAGGACCGTCACAAACCCCGTCCCACGGCAGCGCTGTCGGGATCATCCCGTTGCCCCTACGGGCACGGGAGGCCACCGCCGAGGCCGACGTCCGCGAAGGGCTGCGGCGCGTGGGACGGTCGCTGACGGCGACCGGCCCGGCGCGACCGGTCCGCTGACGGACCGGCGGCTCACCGGGCCGCGGGTACGGGCCGCTCTCCCGGGGCCAGCGCGAACACGCAGGCCGCGCCCGCCACCAGTACGGACGCGAGAGCGACGACGCCCGCGGACGTCACCTGGAGCAGCAGCGCCCCGGCCGCCGCCCCCGCGAACATGGCCAGCACCGAAGCGATCCTGCGCTGCGGCCTGGCGCCGGTCCCCGCGCCGAGGACGCTCTCCGCCGTGAGCGCCGTGAGGGTCTGGGTGAGCACGGTCGTCGTCAGGTCGCGCGGCGCCAGCAGCCGCACCGTGGCGTTCTGCAGCCCGGAGCACGCCCCGAGCAGCGCGATGACCAGCAGCACCCACCGCCCCTCGGGCCGCGGCGTGCCCGTGGCGAGCAGCACCGAGGTCAGCGCGAGCCCGGCGGCCTGGACCGCGAACGCGCCGCCGATCCAGTGCCGGGGCCGGTCACCGAACGCCTTGCTGAGCCGGCCGCCGCCGAACGCCCCCAGCACGAAGGCGGTCATGGCCACGATCGGCGCGAGCACGGGCAGTCCGGTGCCGCGGGCCAAGGAGAAGCCGAGGAAGACGACATTGCCGGTCATGTTGGCGACGAAGACATGGCCGAGCCGCAGAAAGCTCACCGCGTCCACCAGCCCCGTCGCGAAGGTCATCACCAGCAGCGCGCCCACGGCCCACCGCCGCGCCACGGGCAGCTCCTCGGCCAACCGGAACACCTGCTTCCCGTTCGGGGCCGCCCACCTTACGACCTGGTGCACGATAGGGAGTGGATCAGCGCGCCCCGACCCCGGCGAAGGAGAAACCCGTGCCCCACAGCCCCCGACCGTCAGGTGTCCCGCACAGCGAGTCCCTCACCGGGCCCGCCGACACGTCCGCGGGCCCCTCCTCCGAGGTGCCGATATCCCCGGCGGTACGGAACTGGGCGGGCAACATCACCTTCAACGCGGCGCGCGTCCACGCCCCTTCGTCGGTGGAGCGGCTGCGCGAGATCGTCGCGGGAAGCCGTTCGGTGCGCGCGCTGGGCAGCGGACACTCCTTCAACGCGATCGCGGACACCCGGGGCGATCTCGTCTCGGTCGCCGGACTGCCCCGGCACGTCGAGGTCGACCGCGAGGCCGCCACCGTCACCGTCGGCGGGGGACTGCGCTTCGCCGAGTTCACCGGCGACGTCCACCGGGCGGGGCTGGCGCTGCACAACCTCGGCTCGCTGCCGCACATCTCGGTCGCCGGAGCCTGCGCCACCGGCACGCACGGCTCGGGCAGCGGCAACGGCACGCTCGCCTCGGCCGTCCGATCGCTGGAGCTGGTCACCGCCGACGGCGAACAGCTCGTCCTGGAGCGCGGCGACGCCGACTTCGCCGGAGCCGTGGTCGCGCTCGGCGCGCTCGGCGTCGTCACCCGGATGACACTCGACCTGGTGCCCGCGTACGACATCAGACAGTGGGCCTACGAGGGGCTCCCGTACGGGCGGCTGCGCGAGCGGTTCGACGAGATCCTGTCCGCCGCGTACAGCGTGAGCCTCTTCACCGGCTGGCGCGGCGACGAACTGGAGCAGGTCTGGCTCAAGCAGCGCGTCGGCGACCCGGGGCCGTGGCCCGCGCCCGCCGACTGGTTCGGCGCCCGGCCCGCGACCGGGCCGCTGCATCCCGTACCCGGCATGGACCCCGCCAACTGCACCCGGCAGGCGGGCGTCCCGGGGCCCTGGCACGAGCGGCTGCCCCACTTCCGGGCCGACTTCACCCCCAGCAACGGCGACGAACTCCAGAGCGAGTACTTCGTGGCAGCCGAGGACGGGCTCGCCGCGTTCGACGCGCTGGCCCGGATCAGGGACCGGATCGCGCCGGTCCTGCGGATCGGCGAGATCCGCACCGTCGCCGCCGACGACCTGTGGCTGAGCCCCGCGTACGGACGCGACTCGGTGGCCTTCCACTTCACCTGGTTCCAGGACACCGACGCCGTCACCCCGGTGCTGGACGCCATCGAGGAGGCGCTGGAGCCCTTCGCCGTCCGGCCGCACTGGGGAAAGCTGTTCACCATGGAGCACCAGCGACTCAGGGGGCTCTACGAGCGTTACGCCGACTTCGAGGCGCTGACCGCGAGGCTCGATCCGCGCGGCACCTTCCGCAACGACCTGCTGGAACGCTACTTCCCCGGCGGCTGACGGCCCCGCCGCACCCCGGCCCCGCCGTGCCGTACCTCGGCGCTCACGTCCGGCGCGCCACCACCAGCACGCAGCGCGGGGCGCCGCCGGGCAGTACGCCGAGGCCGGTCAGCGGAGAGAGCGCCGTCCGGAACCCCGTCCGGTCCAGATCGGCCAGCACGTCCCGCAGCGGAAAGGTGCGGTAATACATCACGAACGGCGGGTGCCACAGCAGATTGCGCAGACGCATCACGGTGTCGAAGCCCCAGAGCGTCAGGTACGTCTTCGAGCCGACCGGGGGCGGCGCCGGTACGGGGAAGACGAACAGACCCCCGGGCCGCAACGCCGCGCGCGCCTGGGCGAACAGCGCGGGCCGCTCGGCCGGCAGGAAGTGGCCGAACGCCCCGAAGCTCACGGCCAGATCGAACACCGGGGCGAACGGCAGGGCCCGCGCGTCGGCCCGTACCCAGTCCACCACCGGACCCGCGGCCCGCTCCGGATCCGCCCCCCGCTCCCGGCCCGCCGCCGCGCTCGCCCCGGCGGCGGCCAGCATCCCCGCGCTGAAGTCGACACCCGTGACGCGCCGCTCACACAGCCCGCGCAGCGCGTCCACCCCGGCACCGGTGCCG
>NZ_QQNA01000056.1 GCF_003346515.1 Streptomyces corynorhini | reverse complement strand
GACCGGGCGGGACTTCGAAGACCGCGAGCCCGGCCCGATCCGGACGAGAGGCCCTACGCCCGCACGCCGTACAGCGCCACCGGCAGACAGCGCACGGTCTCGCCCGCCGTCGTGACCCGCGCCTGCACCTCGAAGGTGACGACCGTGCCGGACGCCGCGTTCACCGGCTCCGTGAAGTCCAGCCCCCCGGCGCCGCCCTCCGGCCCGGTCGGTACGCCGTCCACCAGCAGCCGCAGCCCGGCGCTCGGGCCGCCCTCGGCGTCGATCCGGCAGTACAGGCGCGGATGCCGGACGATCCCCGTACTCCGGTACAGCGTCGTCCAGCCGGCCGATCCGGTGGACTCCCACCGTGCGGCGGCGACCGGCCAGGGGCGCGGATAGGGCACGGCCTGGGCGGACAGGGTGTCCGCGGCGGCGGTCCTCACGGTCGCCGCGGGACGGGCGCGGGCGCTGCCCATCAGGTCCCGTACCTGCCGCTCCAGGGCGCGGATACGGTCCAGCAGATCGAGCGGGATGATCGCCATCGCGCTCACCCTCCTTCCAGGTAGAGCGTGGCGGTCTCCGCCTTGCCACGCTGCGGCGGGTTGACCGCGAGGCCGACGACCCGGTGCCGTACATCGGCGCCCCCCGGGTGCCACAGGTCGTGGATGCGCAGCCGGATCCGGGCGCCCATCAGCGCGGGCGTGATCCGGCCGTCCAGCCACACCGTCAGCTCGGGGATCGTCTCGGGCCTGCGGTGCCTGGCCAGTTCGGCGCGGGCCAGGGAGCCGAGCGCGGCCGTGTCCTGGACCGAGGTGTGGTCCGAGGTCTGCTCCAGCCGGGGCCAGCCGCCCGCGAGGTCCTCGTCGCTGATCACCCGCACGGTCGGCGCCTCGGTCTCCTGGTCCTGGTCGCCGCTGTCCGGCTCACCGCGCGCCACCCACACGTTGGCCTGCACCGTCGAGTCCGACGGCAGGCTGTACGTCAGCACCGGGCCCGGATGGTCCAGCACGATCTCCGTCCGGCCTGTGCTGATCGTCGGATGACCGAGCTGGAGGTACTTGACCCGGTTGCCCTCGGGGTCCCGGTAGCAGTGGATACGCCACTCGAAACCGTCGTCGAACTGGGTGAGCTTGTCGAGCAGCTCCCGCACCCTGGCCAGCCCGCTGTAGGCGTACGCGAAGTCCCGCCGCACCCCGGACGCCTCGGTCCCGTACCGCAGGCCGATGTCACCGCCGGGCTGCGCCTGTACGTGGTCGATCAGCAGCCGGGCGATGTCGAGCTGGTCGGTCCCCGTCCCGGCCAGATCCCCGGAGAGGATCCGGTGGTCGAGGTACGAGTCGAAGGTGCCGGCCTGGAACTGGACGGTGAGCCTGCCCTGTTCGTCCATCCGCGGCGTACAGGTCCACAGCACACCGCCCCACCAGATGTCGCCGTCCCGCTCCAGCCAGACCGCCGTACGGCCGGGCACCAGCGCGGCCCGCACCCGCGCGGCGAGCGCCGCGTCGGGCAGCGGGACCGTCGCCGACAGGGAGCCCGCCTTGCCGATGAAGTCGTCGTACTCCGCGTCGACGAGGGGAAAGACATCGAGCATCCGGTCGGTGCGCAGATCGCAGAACAGGGCCCGGTAGACGGCGGTGCCCGGGATCCGGAGCGCCCCCGGGGCCACGGGCGCAGGCGTCACAGGGCCACCTCCGCTTCGTAGGTGAAGGTGCCGGAGATCCGCATCCCGCTGCCCCAGGTCCAGGGGGTGATCGCGTCCGCCAGGCCGCTGTTCAGCACGGGTGTGGTGTCGACGGATCCGGAGGAGATCTCCAGCTCCAGCGTCCTGGTCGTGGTGGTGCGGAGCCGCGCCGTCACCCGTTCCCGCGTGCTGGCCTGAAGACCGGCGAAGCCCACGGCCTGTGAGAGGGACGCGGCGGTCACCGGCAGGCTCAAGCGCCAGTTGTCGGCGGAGGTGCCGCCGCCGAACCGGGTGGTCGTACCGAAGACGATGTCGAACGACCCGTGCACCACCGTCCCCAGCTGCACATAGCGGCACCTCAGCGCCGCGTTGCCGAACGACGGCGTCGCCAGGCCGGTGGAGGTCGTCCAGACCGGGGTCCAGTCCCGCCAGCGCGGCAGCGCGGGGTACGGCTGCCAGGCCGCGCCGTCCCAGCGCTGGAGTCCCTCCGCGCCGGTGTCCCGGTACTGGCCCGGGTAGGCGCCCGGGATGTCGCGCGCCCACTCCTCGGGCAGGATGCCGCCGACCGCGACGGTGGTGCGGCGCAGATCGGCGACGGCGGACGACCAGTCGATGCCGCCGCTGCCCGCCGAGGCCCCCGCCGGTACCCGGATGGTGGCCAGCGCCAGGGAGGCCGCCGGGATCGCGGGGGCGGCGGGGGTGGCGGCCGGGGTGCCCCGGACGATCTCCAGCGCGGCCTCGGTGCGGCCCCCGGCGTCCTGCGCCTCGTCGTACACGCGCAGGACCACGAGGTCGAGCCGGGGATTGGCCGGGTCGCCGTCGTCGACGAGGAGCTGGGTGTACTCGGTGACGGCCACCGGGTAGGAGCCGGCTGCCTCGCTGCTGTGGATGACGGCACGGCCCGACGCGACGGTCGCGGTCATCCCGGCCGACTGCCCGTACACGTACAGCCCGGAGAGGACGTACTTGCCGTCGGGCGAGCCGGGGAGCACGCCGCCCCGGGTGGTCAGCCGGCCGGTCGGGGTCATGGCGCCGAGCGGGGCGAGCCGGGTGTCGGTACGGGACTGACCGGTGCCGGTACCGGTGCCGTCGTCGTCGGAGCGGTTGAGCAGCCAGGCGGAACGGATGGGCATGGGATCTCCTGTAAGGGGCGAGGTGGGTGGGACGAGGGGGCGGAGGCGGAGCTGGGCGAGCGGGCCGCGGGGCGGGTGCGGCGTGCCGGGCCGCGGGTCACCAGTGGGAGTGGCGCCACCGCACGGTCGCCAGGGCCGCCGGGTCCGGCGCGATGTCCTCGGAGCGGAAGGCCAGCGACGTCGTGCCGGGCTCCAGCAGGAACAGCTGCTCGGGAGCCGAGGCGGCGGTGGCCGTGTAGAGCCGCGAGGCGGTGGCGTTGAGGACGACGGTCCCGGTCAGGGTGTCCACCGTCAGGACATCGTCGGCGGCGAGCGTGATGTCGTACTGGAGCCGCTTGCCGTCGGACAGCCGGATCAGTGAGGGACGCTTCGCGGGTCCCCGGAACTCGATCAGCGGATGGGCCGCCGTATCACCGGAGTTGACCGCCGTGAGGGCGCCCGTCGCACCGGCCGCCCCCCAGTCCAGCGGCCAGCCGAGCCCCTCGTCCGGCCAGGCGAGACCCGGCTCGGAGGCGGGCAGCCCGGTCCGTGCCGACTGCTCGTCCGTGCCGAAGCGCCGCGGGTCGGTGGAGGTCCACTGGAGACTGGTGCGCGCCGCGCCGTGCAGGACGTAGGTCCGGTCCTGCGGTACGACGCGACGGCTGACCCGGGCCCGTACCGCCAGGGTCTCCCCGTGCAGCCGTACCGCGAGCCACCGCTCACCGCCGTCCAGCCCGGTGGCGGCCCTGAAGTGACCGGTGGTGGCACGTGCTTCCTCGGCGGACTCGGGCAGCAGCCAGACGGTCGCGTCGATCAGCCGGGGCTGCGCCCAGCGTGAACCGGGCCAGGAGCCGTGCTGGTCGGGGCGGGGCACATCACCGGTGTCGATGCCGGGCAGGTCGTCCCAGCCGGTGATGCCCGCCCGGTCGACCGGGTAGGGGGTGCCGGGCCCCATCAGAAGCCGGGCCCACTGGATCTGCCCGTCGCGGGTGATCAGTGAGCCGGGGGAGGGATCGTCGATATGCGCGTTCGTGGTCTCGGCCATCGGGCCTTCACCTCTTTTCGTTGTCGCGGGGTTCAGGCCGTCCGCTGGAGGAAGCGCAGATCCTCGGCGACGAAGAGCGCGCTGCGCCCGTGCGGCTCGTGGTAGGCGCTGATGGCGGTGGCGCGTCGCGGTGGCCGGTCGGCCGGGGGCCGGTGGCCGGGTTCGGCGGGGCGCAGCCGGTCGAGCGCGGACAGCGGGAGTACGGCGGCGTGCGGACCGCGGGCGGCGGGCAGGACGACGCCGCCTTCGGCGAGTTGCGGGATCTTCGGGAGGTCGACCCCGAACTTCTTGCCGAGAAGGGAGAAGCTGAGGCCGTTGAGGCCGTCGATGATCCAGTTGGCGAAGGCGATCAGAGCGCTCAGCGGCCCCTTGATGACGCTCAGCAGGCTCTGGGCGCCGCTGCTGACGAAGCCGCCCATGCCGGTGAGGGCGCGGGACATGGCGTCCTTCACCCGGCGGAACATGGCGGGGACGGATGTGGTGATCCAGTCGGTCACCGGCCGGATCGCCGGTTTGAACCCGTTCCAGACGGATCTGATCAGTCCGGTGACGGGGTTGGTGGCGGCCGACACGGCGCCGCGGGCGCCGTTGAGCCCGGTGGACAGGGCCGATCCGAGGGTCTTGAGTGTGCTGGTGGTGAGGGTCCGCACCGCCGTGAAGACGGTCGAGATGATCTTCGCGTACGCCGAGACGACGGGGCTCAGGAAGCTCCAGATCGCCCGGAACGCCACCAGGGTCTGGTCGAAGACCTTCTTCATGGTCTTCCGGCCGGTCTCCGAGCCGAGGGCCAGTTCGATCAGATAGGCGGCGAGCGGGACGACCAGGCCGAGGACGAAGCCCAGCGGGTTGGCGCGCATGGCCACGTTGACGGCGGTCATGGCGCCCCCGGCGACCGTGAGCCCCATCGCGAGGGGGCCCATGAATCGGCTGACGGTCCCCGCGCCGCTGCCGAGGGTTCCGGCGAGGCCGCTGAGCCGCGTCGATCCGCTGGTCAGCGGGGCGAGCGCGGAGACGGCGCCGTGTGCCTTTCCGGTGCCGGTACGCAGTGTGCTCCCGGCGCTCCCCGCCGCCCGGCCGGTCCTGGTGAGCGACTGCCCGGCGCTCTCGGCCCGGGACTTGACCTGCCGCAGCCCGGCGGAGGCCGGGTCGGCGCCGGTCCTGACACCGCCGAGGGCGGAGGCGGCGTGCTGGACGTGCCGGCTCAGCGAGCGCAGCGGTCGCGTCGCCTGGCCGGCCTGGGAACGGAAGGTGGCGAGGGCGGTGGCGACGCCGGCGAGTGGGTCGAGCGGGACGGTGCGGGCCGGGGCGCTCATCCGCGTGCCTTGGAGAGGAACATCAGCGCCATCGCGGTGTCCTGGATGTCACCGCTGGACGCCGCGTGGTAGTTCTCGATGACGAGCCCGCCGGCCGCGCCCGGTCCGCCCGTCGGCGCGGCGGTGCGGCCCTGCCGGGCGGTGTGCCGGAGCAGCCGGTCGAGCTTGGACAGCGGAAGCACGGCCTCCGCCTCGCCCGCCTCCGCGACGATCGCGGTCACCCCGCCGCGTCGCGGGGTCACGATGCCGCCTTCGGCGAGGCGGGGGATCGTCGGCAGGCTGATGCCGAAGGACTTGCCGCCGACCTTGGGGACCCAGCCGGGGATCGAGACCTTGATCCCGTTCAGTTTCCTGATCGCCGAGTTGATGAGGTCGATCACCGCGTTGAGCGGCGACCTCACCGCGCCCTTGACGGAGTTGAAGGCGCGGGAGGCGATGCCCTTGAGCCCGTTCCAGGCGCTGGAGAGCTTGGACTTGACGGTGCTGAAGGCATGGGGGACGGTGTTCTTGATCCAGTTGACGACCGGGCCCATGACTTTCTTGATGCCGTTCCACACGCCGGAGACGATGCTCTTGACACGGTTCATGACCGTGGAGATGGTCTGGCGCCAGCTGTTGAAGTTGTTCTTGATGACCCCGCCGACGGCTTTGACGACGGTGGAGACGGCCGACTTGATGCCGTTCCACACCTTCTTGATCAGCGCGCCGGCCTTCGTCATGATCGGCCCGATGGCCTTCATGACGGAGCTGATGACCGTCTTGATCGCGGCGAAGGCGGTCTTCATGACCTTCTGCATGGTCTTCGACTTCGCGGCCGTCTCGACCACCTTCTCGATCAGCGGCGCGAGCAGTCCGAGCAGGACGCCGATGATGTTGCCCTTCATCGCCTTGTTCAGGCCGCCCATGCCCTTGGACGCCTTGTCGGCCCCGGACTTGAACTTCCCGACCTGAGTCCCGCCCTTCTGCCCGGCCTGCCCGGCCTTGGTGAGGGACTTGGCGGCGCTGTCGGCCTTGCTCTTGAGCGTGCCCAGCTCACGGGCGGAGCCCTGGGCGGAGGTCTTGATCCTGCCGATCTCGCGGCTGCTGGACTGGGCCTTGCCCTGAATCCCACCGACGGCCCGGCCGGCCGCGTCAGCCTGTGTCTTCAGGTTTTTAAGTGATGCGGAAGCTCGCCCCGCTGCCGAAGAGAGAGACATACTCACTCCTTACCGTGCGCATATGCGAGTGAAATTCTCACAAGGTGCCTGCCAGGGATCTGGCCTGGTTCTCCAATGCTTTGAGGGCGCTTTCCATCTGTCTGAATATGTGGGCGTCCTGTCCGGCTCTGGTCGGCCTGCCGGTCGCTATGTTGGTCTGACGACGGCCTTCGGCTGCCGCGCGCTGGGCGGTTGCTCCTGTTCGGGAGACCTGGGCCAGGTCCCGATGACCGGATGCCAGGTTCCTGATCTGGTGAGTGTGCCTCGTCAGGGTCGCCTTGATTTCGTTCTGAATATCTTTTATTTTTCTGAATTCCCTGCCCGTCTCTTCTTGTGATTCGGAGTCGGAGCGAATCCCTTCCCTCTTCCTCCTGCGGGCTTCGGACGAAACCCCTGTCCCTTCGAGCCAGGTGGTGAAGGGGTTTTTGAACACCTCCACGCCTGCGATGCTCAAGCCTCGCTCGTTGAGCCTGATGAGATTGGGATCAATTTCCAGAGCATTGGGCGCGAAGGTCATGACTTCCGGGGCGATGGTCCCTATACTCGGATCGACCTTCCAGAACTGCATGCTGTAGTAGATTTCCTGGTATGCGGCGGTTATTTCTTTCCGCTCCTCCCAGGCTTCGTCGAGCTTCCTCTTTATCTCTGAAATTTCCCTGCTTATTTCTTCATTCGGTGGCTCTGGTGAGGGGTTCGGGCTCGGAGAGGGGGTGCGAGGTGGATCTTCGTGTGACATCTCTGCCTCCTGGTGCGACGCTGTGGTCAAGTGAGGTTGTGATGCTCTAGGATCATTGGATGACACTCGTGAAGGTATGGGTAGTCGTTTCTCTATTCGGAACCTTTGTTCTCGTTGGTGGGGGATTCTTATGGAGCATTCTTGCCGTGATTCAATTGCGCCTCAGGGGTGTCGGCGCAATGGGGACGTGTGTGGCGCTGGGGCACGGGCGCTACGGTGCCAGCCCCGTCGTTGAATTCACTGCGCCGGACGGGAGAATCCGACGGGTCATCGGTGGGAGTGAATTCATTCCCGGTATTCGACCCGGGGATCAGATCGATGTACTTTACGACCCCAAGCGCCCTGGTAACGCGAAGATCGCATCAAGAGTTCGGCGGGAATTCGGTTGGGCGGTTTTCGGGTTGAGCATCTTCTTGCTCGCGATGATCCCCGCATCTGCTTTCGTCCTCTACTTGATGTTTCCGTAGCGGACGAAGTCCTGAGCCGCCGCGTCAGGTGAAGAAGCGGATCAGGTCGCCACGGGAGGGGGCCGTGTCCGGTTCCGGATGGGCCGGGGCTGCCAGGGGTGCCGGAGGGGTG
>NZ_QQNA01000055.1:20621-21141 GCF_003346515.1 Streptomyces corynorhini | reverse complement strand
TGGCGGGCTTCGAGGCGGCGGATGAGGTGGGCGGGGTCGGGGGGCGGCGCGTAGCTGCCGGTGAAGGCTGGGGCGTGCCGGGTGAGGTGTTCGAGGTACCAGTCGGTCGCGTTCTGGGGGTGGGGGAAGGTGGCCCGGATGTGGGTGGGGGTTTTGAGGAGCCAGTCGGCGCTTTCGAGGGGCATGACGGGGGCGGAGGGGAATTCGGGATGCCCGGGACGGCGGTGGGCGTCGCCGGGTTTGACAAGGATGTCGCCGTGG
Organism: Streptomyces corynorhini; assembly: GCF_003346515.1. Taxonomy (GTDB): domain Bacteria; phylum Actinomycetota; class Actinomycetes; order Streptomycetales; family Streptomycetaceae; genus Streptomyces; species Streptomyces corynorhini. The sequence continues at coordinate 20,880 of NZ_QQNA01000055.1, read as the reverse complement.
CCGAGCCAGAGGTAGGCGTGGTGGTGCGGCGTTGCCACGTGTCTCCTTGGGCGGTGTGGGGTGGCAGCCCCGCCCTGGTGGGTGAGGCTGCCGGTAGTGGGTGGGATGAGTGGCTACGTACGCCCGCAGCCCTGGCCGTCTCCGCAGCCGCCGGACGGGTCGGAGTCCTGGCCGTCGTCCCCGTCGTCGTCGTTGTCTCCGCCGTACTTGACCGGGTCGATGCGGTAGCGCATGGTGACCTCCTGTGCCGTGCCCGGCC
>NZ_QQNA01000055.1:0-20489 GCF_003346515.1 Streptomyces corynorhini | reverse complement strand
CCGTAGCGGATGGCATTGGTGACCAGTTCGGAGACCACCAGCTCGATATCCGCCGCCCGCTCGCCACGCGCCGTCGGCAGCCGCCTTCCGATGAACTCCCGCGCCCACCCTCGTGCCGCGTGCACCGACTGCGGCTCGCTCACCAACATGAGCTGCGGCGGCGGCCCCGCCGGCGGATGGGAATGGGCAACGTCGTACTGCTTCGGGAGCATGGTCACCACGCGTGTCCTCTCGTGGGTATGTAGGCCAGCGCACAAGAGCCCCTGGGTGGGGCGCTGGTCAGTGCTGGTTCGGGCTCGATTCGCACCGTTCCAAGAACACGAGCGGCTACTTTCCGCGTCCGAAAGGTCACTTGAAGTGGTGTTGGTTCGATGGTGGCGAGCCCGAAAGCGCAGATCCACCGACAGAGTCATGTCATTCCGAGGAGACGGAAGGCATGTTCGACAAAGATTCGCCATAGTTCCGACAGAGTCGCCAGAAAGCCATTCAGTGGGGTCCCGTTGGGACTCTGCGGTCGTACGGTCGCAGTGACACGCTGAACTAGAGAAGGGGATCCGATGACCACGCTCCTCCGGGTCTTAATCGATGAAATGCGATGGAAGGACTATCGGATTTTCATCGATCAATACCAGCGAGCGGCCCGGAGTCTGGCGGAGAAGGTTCGCGATCCCTCCCTCGCCACACACACGGTTTCGGACAGAACCTTCGAGCGTTGGTACGCAGGCCGGGTGACACCCCAGAACGAGGCACGCCGGATCCTGGCTCACCTCTTCATGAGGCCGATCAACGAACTCCTCGCCGAAGCCCCCTCGAAGGCGCCCATCGCCATGGGACCCAGGATGACTGGCGAGTTCAGCGCGACGCACACCACCATCCGTGCCGCTCCTGGCGCGGACCAGTACGAGATGGGACGGAACGCAGCTATGGCCGCACGACGCGCGATGGATTTCGCCATGGGAGCAGAGCAGAAGCGGGCGGGCCAGGAAACGCTCGACTACCTTCATACCGAGGTACGCCGTATCGCCGAAATCCACTTGCGCGTCCCTGTCGGGACCATCCTTGACGACCTGACCTACATCCAGGACACAACGTTCCGGCTCTTGGAGAGTGGCCGAGTCAAGCCGTCGCAGAGCCGAGATCTGTTTCTCCTCGCCGCCATCCAGTCAGGGATGCTGGCCAAAGCCGGACACGATCTCGGCGACCCTCAATCGGCCATGATGCAGGCGCGCACCGCATCCGTCTGCGCGGATCAGGCTGAGCACCAGGCACTGAGGGCTTGGGTGAAAGGGCTCCAGTCTGCTATCTCGTACTGGGCCAACCGGCCCGAGGACTCCCTGCACTACGCACGTCAGGGCGTCGAGATCAGCACCGAGCTACACAGCAGCGTCACTGTATGGCTGGCAGCCCAAGAGGCCCGTGCCGCAGCCCTGTTGGGTGACGCGAAGACCGTTCGTGCAGCAATTCGCCGCGCCGAGGAACTGCGGGAGCGCACCCGCCCGGACGATCTCGACGATCTGGGCGGAAACTTCTTCTTTCCTCAAATCAGGCAGACGTTCTTCGGTATCGAGGCGGAGGTCTTGCTCGGGGACAACGATGTGGCTCTGGTCAGGCGCGCAGAGGATGCGGTACGAGAGTTGAAGGACGCCAACGATCCGTACTGGGCGTTTGCTGCCGAGGCTGGCTGCCAGTCCAATCTCGCGCTCGCTCGACTTCAGATGGCGGACCTTGAAGGGACAGCCGAAGCCGTCCGCCCTGTACTCGACCTACCGCCCAACCGGCGCAATGCCGGCATCATCAGCTCCGTGCGGCGCGTGGAGACCTCCCTCCGCAGCGGGCCTTCGCGCAATTCGGTCATGGCGCGGGAGCTTTGCGAGAAGATCGCAGCCTTCAGTCGCAACCGGCCTCTGGCTCTGCGGCGCTGAAACGTCAGGAGTTTCAGAACATGTATCCAATTGCACGCCACGACGCTCGTCTCGCTCTCCGTGAACTCTCCGCGGCCGATGTCGCTGCCGTGGCTACCATCTACGGCAGCCACGAGGTCACCGAGCATCTGAGCTTCACTCCGCGCACACCAGAAGAGGTCGACGGCATCGTCGCCCGGTCCATGGCGTCGGCGACGGCCTCCCCACGGGACGAGTATGCGCTCGCTCTGACGCGAAAGGACGGGGGCGAGCTCATCGGCTTCGCCCGTTTGGCGCTCGACCCTCACCAGCAGCGCGCGGCCACCATCGGTGGCGCCCTGCGCGCCGACTCCTGGGGCCTCGGCTACGGCCGGGAGACCGTTCAGCTGCTGCTCGCTCTCGCCTTCGCCGACCTGGACCTCCACCGCGTCTGGGCGGCTCGCTCCCCGCTCAACGAGGCAGCGGCCAAGACCCTGCTGGCCGCAGGAATGACCGAAGAAGGACGCATCCGGGGGCACGTCCACGTGCACGGTGCCTGGCGCGACTCGATCACGTACGGGATCCTCCGCGAGGAATGGCCGGTCAACGAAAGCTCATAGGAACCCGGTCGTCAACGCGGCCGGCAACGTCTCCTCATCGGCGACCGGGTCGCCCGCCCAACAGACTTAGCCGGTGGTAGGTGTCCAGCAGCGCGTCACCAGCCGTGCACGGCGGTGGCGAGCTTCCAGCCCAGGTTGACTGCGTCCTGCGACCCCCTGTTCATCCCGGGGCCGCCCGAGCGGAAGTGCACGTGGGCCGCGTCGCCCGCGAGGAAGCCCCTCCCCCGCTGGTGCCACTCAAGTCGAGCCGGAGTGCGCGCGAGACCAGCAGTTCCTCGACCCCCGACCGCGCGCGGTCCCCCGTACGGGTGGCGGCTGTCCAGCGCTACGCACTCGAGCGGCGTGGGCAGGCAGGCCAAGTGGCCCGCGCGCAGGGCTCAGGAACGGACTCGGTCCGCGGGCGCGGTCCAGCCGCTGGACCGGATCCACTCGGCCAGGTCCCAGGTGGTCGGCTCGATCGCCCGCACCGCCGCGAGGTCCGACGGGTGTTCGGACGCCTTCTCGAACTCGCGGAACATCTCCCTGTCGAGTTCGTTGGGCAGGACGCTCAGCGGCAGGGCCTCGTAGCGCGACGGGAGCCCGGCGTAGGCGCCGAACGCGGCGGCGATCTGAGGGCCCGTCAACTCGTCGCCGACGGCCTCGACGGCTCCGCCGGGCACGTCCACGGTGCCGAGCAGGACCGCGGTGGCGATCCGGCCGATGTCCCTGATCGAGATCAGCTTGAGGGGGGCGTCCTCCGGCAGCGGCATCCTCAGCACCATCGTGCCGTCCTCCACCCTCGGCGCCATCACGTTCGCGAAGTTCTCCATGAAGCCGGTCGGACGGACCATCGTCGTCCTCAGGGCGGAACGCCTCAAGTGCTCCTCGATCCGGTGCTTCGAGTCGTGGTGTGGCACGCCCGTCACGCGATCCGCTCCGAAGACCGAATTGAACACGACGTGCGGCACGCGCGCCGCGACCGCCGCGTCGACGAGGGTGGTGCCCACGCGGACCTCCTCCTCGATCTCCTTGAGGCTGTTGGCCTCCGGGGTCATGAAGTAGAACGCGTCGACCGCCTCCAGCGCGGTGACCACGGACGCCGGGTCGTCGATCCGGACGGTTGCCAGCGCGACGCCCCGGGTGGCCAGTGCCCGTGCCCGGTCGGACTCCGGGGAGCGGACGAGGGCCCGCACTCGCGCCCCTCGGTCCAGGAGCGCGTCGACGACCGCCCCGCCCTGCTGCCCCGTCGCACCGAAGACGGCGATCGTGCCGGTTTCCTGCGTGTTCATCTCGTCTGCCCTCTCGCTAGTTCATGACATGAACCATAATAGTTCACGCCGTGAACTACTGCAAGGCGTGCGGGTGCCACGAGGGCACTGCGCGGTGGGTCAGGACGAAGCGGTGGGTCAGGACGAAGTGGAGGCCGAGACGCCGGACCTGTCCACGACGGCGGTGGCGACGCGTTCGAACTCGCGTTGGTCCTCGGCGTCGAGGTTCTCCGCGATGTCGGGCAGGCGCTTGGTGGTCTCGGCGTAGACGGCCTCGGCGAGCACCTTCCCCGTGGGCGTTACGCCGAGCATGATGACCCGCCGGTCCTGCTCTGAGCTGACCCGGCTGACCAGGTCGCGCCGCTCGGTGCGGTCCACAAGCTGACTCAGCGCGTTCTTGGTCATGCCGAGCGCGGTGGCGAGGTAGCTCATCCGCCGCGGCTCGTCCTTGATCGCGCACAGCAGCGTGGCCTGCGAGGAAGTCAGGTCGTACTCAGCGCAGATCTGCGCGTACCTGCGCTGGATCAGGACCGAGAGCCAGAAGAGCTTGTCGCCGTAGTCCACGCCCGCTTCCCCTCGTCCGGTGCCGAACGCGCAGTCTACCGCCGCGAGCGCGGCCGGGATGCGCTCGGAGAGCATGGCCGTGCGGGCGGCGCGGACGAGGCCGACCGCGGCGGGCACCAGCGCGGTGGCCCCGCCGTATCGATCACTGGTCAGACTGGCGACTACGCCATCAAACAAGGGCTCGTCAAAGCCACTACCAGCGACAACCCATCAAACATCCCAGACTGCGGTCGCCGTACCAGCCGAAATCTGCCCGCCAGGTCGTCATCGACGCTGATATCTGCCTTGTCGAGATGGTCGGACGGACTCTGCCGACGCCGCAAAGGCCAGGAGCTGCCCGGCTGGAAGCGGGAACACCACCGCCCGTACAAGCAGGTTCAGTCCCAGGCGAGCCCGTTCCGCACGGGCGAAGACCTCGAAGATCCTCCGCGACTGTCGGCTCAGGGGAGACAGCGTCCACGACACCATGCACGGCATCGCCCCGACCAAGCGATCTCCCCTTGTCGGACAGGACCACGGCCGAACTCAGGCGGGTGCCGCACTCGCGTCAGCCGACGGGGGCGGTGTGTGCCGCGGCCACCTCGCGCCCGTCTGTTCCACAGCAGCGGCCCGGAACACCGGCTCCTCGTGGTGGATACGCGACGGGATGGCGACGGTCTCGCCCCGCACCTCGACCTCGAAGGGCGTCATCGGTGCGGAGCCGGCCTCCGGCATGACCGTCAGGACACTCTGCACGTCACCGGCGAGACGGGTCGGAAATGCCGCCACGAGGGGGTGGGCGACGTTCGACGGACCCCGAGGCAGCTGCACCTCACGAGGGTAGACGCGGCGAATGATGTCACCGACGCCTACGAGCGGCTGTGTCGCGCGGGCTTCACCAGCCGTCTGGTACCCGCTTGACGGGCCGGTGGTCCGAACAGCGCGACCGGCGCTACGCCCGCACGCCCGTAAGTGCCGTCACCACCGGGTCCAGGGCCTGGTTGATCTCCTCGCCGATCGACCGGAAGAAGGTCAGGGGCGCGCCGTACGGGTCGTAGACCTCGTCCGCGTCCGCCGTGGGCGCCAGCAGCCAGCCGCGGAGCGCGGCGGCGGCGCGGACCAGGGCCTGGGCGCGTTCGACCACGCCGTCGTCCAGCGGGTCGGGCAGGGTGGCCGGGTCTATGGCGCGTACCAGCCGGGTGAACTCCTTGAGGGTGAAGGTGCGCAGCCCCGCCGAGTGGCCCATGGAGATCACCTGGGCGCGGTGGTCGCGGGTCGCGGTGAGGACGAGGTCGGCCCGGATGACGTGCTCGTCGAGCAGTTCACGGCCGACGAAGCCGGAGGCGTCCGCGCCGAAGTCGGCGAGGACGGCCTCGGCGTTGGCCTCCATCGGGGCGCCCTCGTGGCCCCAGGTGCCCGCACTCTCCACGATCAGGCCGCCCGGCAGCCGCTCGCCGAGGCGGACGCTGAGGGCGTGCCGGTTCAGCCGCTCGGTGATGGGCGAGCGGCAGACGTTGCCGGTACTGACGTGGAGGATGCGGAAAGGAGTGCCGGTGTACGCGGTCTCCGCTATGCCACGCCCCTGCGGGGCGGTCAATTGGCCACCTCAAGGTCGGGTACCACCTTGCGCAGCTCCTCTGCGTCGAGGGCGCCGGCCCGCAGCAGCACCGGAACCCGGCCGGTGACGTCGACGATCGAGGAGGGGATGTTGGCGGGCGTGGGGCCGCCGTCGAGGTAGACGGAGACGGAGTCGCCGAGCATCTCCTGCGCGGCGTCGCAGTTCTCGGGAGCCGGGTGTCCCGTGAGGTTGGCGCTGGAGACGGCCATCGGGCCGACCTCGGTGAGCAGTTCGATGGCGACGGGGTGCAGCGGCATCCGGATCGCGACGGTGCCGCGGGTGTCGCCGAGGTCCCACTGGAGCGAGGGCTGGTGCTTGGCGACCAGGGTCAGCGCGCCGGGCCAGAAGGCGTCGACCAGCTCCCACGCCTGCTCGGAGAAGTCCGTGACCAGGCCGTGCAGGGTGTTCGGGGAGCCGATGAGCACCGGAGTGGGCATGGTGCGGCCCCGCCCCTTAGCCGCCAGCAGGTCGGCGACCGCGTCGGCGCTGAAGGCGTCGGCGCCGATCCCGTACACCGTGTCGGTGGGCAGCACGACCAGCTCACCGCGGCGTACGGCCGACGCGGCCTCGCGCAGACCCGTGGCACGGTCGGTCGCGTCGTTGCAGTCGTATCGCCGAGCCATTTAACGGGCCCTCCTCGTGTGTGCCGCCCGGTTCGCCGCCGGGGCGCCATTCGCCCCTGCCCTCGGCCGACCGTGCTGGATTCGTTCGTTCCCCCGGAACCTCACGGCATGGCCTTGCGGGCCGTGGCGAAGCGGGGGCGCTTGTTCAGGTCGGGGTGGTCGGCGGCGTCCGCCCAGCCGGACTCCTCGCTGAAGATCCACGGGACCTGTCCGCCCTGGGTGTCCGCGTGCTCGATGACGACGAGACCGCCGGGGCGCAGCAGCCGGTGCGCGGTGCGCTCGATGCCGCGGATCGTGTCGAGGCCGTCCTCGCCGGAGAAGAGGGCCATCTCGGGGTCGTGGTCGCGGGCCTCGGGCGCCACGTACTCCCACTCGGTGAGCGGGATGTACGGCGGGTTGGAGATGACCAGGTCGACCTGGCCGTCCAGTTCGGGCAGCGCGCTCAGGGCGTCGCCGCGGTGCACGGTGACCCTGGACCCTTCCGCGTTCTTCCTGGTCCAGGCGAGGGCGTCCTCGGACAGCTCGACGGCGTGCACGCGCGAGCGCGGCACCTCCTGCGCCATGGCGAGGGCGATCGCGCCGGAGCCGGAGCACAGATCGACGACGATCGGCTCGACGACGTCCATCGCGCGTACGGCGTCTATGGCCCACCCGACGACCGACTCGGTCTCCGGGCGGGGCACGAACACGCCGGGGCCCACCTGGAGTTCCAGATAGCGGAAGAAGGCGCGGCCGGTGATGTGCTGAAGCGGTTCACGGGCCTCGCGGCGGGCCACGGCCTCCCAGTAACGGGCGTCGAAGTCGATGTCCTTGACGCGGTGCAGCTCACCCCGTTTGACGCCGTGCACGTACGCGGCGAGTTCCTCGGCGTCGAAGCGCGGTGAGGGCACGCCCGCGTCGGCCAGCCGCTGGGTGGCCTGGGCCACCTCCGCGAGCAGCAGGCTGCGCCGCTGGGAGTCGCTGGGCCCCCCAGAATGTGGCTGCACGGCTGGTTCCTCCGAGTGCGAGAGTGTGGCTGACGGGGTTACTGCGCGGCTGCCAGCTTGGCGGCGGAGTCGGCGTCCACGCAGGCCTGGATGACGGCGTCCAGCTCTCCGTCGAGCACCTGGTCCAAGTTGTACGCCTTGAATCCGACCCGGTGGTCCGAGATCCGGTTCTCCGGGAAGTTGTACGTGCGGATCTTCTCGGACCTGTCGACGGTGCGGACCTGGCTGCGCCGGGCGTCGGCCGCGTTCTTCTCCGCCTCCTCCTGCGCGGCGGCGAGCAGCCGCGAGCGCAGGATACGCATGGCCTGCTCCTTGTTCTGGAGCTGGCTCTTCTCGTTCTGGCAGGAGGCGACGACGCCGGTCGGCAGGTGGGTGATGCGGACGGCGGAGTCCGTGGTGTTGACGGACTGGCCGCCGGGGCCGGAGGAGCGGTAGACGTCGATGCGCAGGTCGTTGGCGAGGATCTCGACGTCGACCTCCTCGGCCTCGGGCGTGACGAGCACGCCGGCGGCGGAGGTGTGGATACGGCCCTGGGACTCGGTGGAGGGCACGCGCTGCACGCGGTGCACGCCGCCCTCGTACTTCAGCCGGGCCCACACGCCCTGGCCGGGCTCGGTGGCGCCGTTGCCGCCCTTGGTCTTCACCGCGACCTGGACGTCCTTGTAACCGCCCAGTTCGGATTCGGTGGCGTCGATGATCTCGGTCTTCCAGCCGACGCGCTCGGCGTAGCGCAGGTACATGCGCAGCAGGTCGCCGGCGAACAGCGCGGACTCGTCGCCGCCCGCGCCGGCCTTGACCTCAAGGATCACGTCCTTGTCGTCACTGGGGTCGCGGGGGACGAGCAGCAGGCGCAGCTTCTCGGTGACCTCTTCGCGGCGCTTCTCCGACTCCTTGGCCTCGGCGAGGAAGTCCGGGTCGTCGGCGGCGAACTCGCGGGCGGTCGCGATGTCCTCGCCCAGCTGCTTCCAGGAGCGGTACGTGGAGACGATCGGGGTCAGCTCGGCGTAACGCTTGTTGAGCTTGCGCGCGTTGCCCTGGTCCGCGTGGACCGACGGGTCGGCGAGCTTCTTCTCCAGATCGGCGTGCTCGCCGATCAGTTCCTCGACCGCCTCGAACATTCGGGGGCTCCTGGTTTCGTACGTAAGAAGTACTGCGAGAGTGCTGCGAAGGTGCTGCGGGACGCCAAAGCGCCGGTCCCGGCGCCCCGGCCCGTACAGGGCCTAGCGGGGTACCGGAAACCGGCGCGGAAGGCTCGCTACTTCTTGGCGGCGGCAGCGGCCTTGCCGAAGCGGGCCTCGAAGCGGGCCACGCGGCCACCGGTGTCGAGGATCTTCTGCTTGCCCGTGTAGAACGGGTGGCACTCGGAGCACAGGTCGGCGCGGATGCGGCCGCTCTCGATGGTGCTGCGGGTGACGAACGACGCGCCGCAGGTGCAGCTGACCTCGGTCTCGACGTACGTGGGGTGGATGTCGCGCTTCAAGGGGTTCTCCTAGATTCGGGAGGGCGCCGGGTCGTACGCGCGGATTGCTCGTACGTGAACCGGGGCCGACGTACCAGTCTGCCAGGACCGGCCGCATCTGCCCAAACCGGGGTGCGGCGGAAAGTATTCCGGAAGTGTTCCGCGGGTCCGGGTTCGGGGCCGTCCGCTCAGCTCTTGTCACTGCCCGTGACGACGCTGTGCGCGGAGCCCTTGTCGCCGGCGGAATCCCTGGTCGCCGAGGCGGGGATCGCCTTGTCCTGCTTGAGGGCCGTCCAGACCTGCCGGGCGGCGGCGGGCAGCGGCAGGACGCGGTTGGGGTCGTCGGGGTCGTAGCGCACCGGCAGGGTGATCATGTGGACGTCCTTCGGGCCGAGGTTCTTCAGCCCGTCGGCGAAGCTGATCAGCTCGTTGACGGAGTCCAGCCGGGAGTCCGGGGTGATCGCCTTGGTGGCGGTGTCGGCGAGGTCGTAGAGCTTCTTGGGGTTGCTGAACACGCCGACGCTCTTGACCTGCTCGATCAGCGCCTTGATGAACGCCTGCTGGAGCTGTATGCGGCCCAGGTCGCTGCCGTCGCCGACGCCGTGGCGGGTGCGCACCAGGCCGAGGGACTGCTCGCCGTCGAGCGTGTGGGTGCCGGGCGCCAGCGTGAGATGGCTCTTGGGGTCGTCGATGGCGCGGCTGGTGGTGATCTTGACGCCGCCCAGTTCGTCGACGAGCTTCTTGAAGCCGGTGAAATCGACCTCGATGTAGTGGTCCATGCGGATGCCGGACAGCTGCTCGACGGTCTTGACGGCGCAGGCGGGGCCGCCGACCTCGTACGCCGTGTTGAACATCGCCAGGTGCGCCCCCGGGTCCGTGCCGCCGTCGCCGGTGGCGCAGGCCGGGCGGTCGACCAGGGTGTCGCGGGGTACGGAGACGACGCTGGCCTTCTTGTGGCCCTGGTAGACGTGGACGATCATCGCCGTGTCGGAGCGGGCGCCGCCCTCGTCCTTGCCGTACGCGGAGTTCGCGCCTGCCCGGGAGTCCGAGCCGAGTACGAGGATGTCCTCGGAGCCGTTGTCGGGGTTGGCCGGGCGGTCCCTGCCCAGCTGCGCGTCGATGTCGACGCCCCTGATGTTGCCGTCGAGCTTGAAGTAGACGTATCCGAGCCCGGATCCGCCGACGAGCACCAGCGCCGCGGCCGACCAGGCCACCACGGTCGTCGCCCGGCGCGGTCTGCCCGCCGTCGTGCGGCGCTTGCCGCTGCCGCGTATTCGGCCGTTTTTCCGGTCGCCCATGTCCGTCCCTCTGTCCGTCTCCGTCGTCCTTGGCCCCCGGCTGCCTCCTGCCGCGGTGACGAGGCGCGCTATGTCGCCACTTGTACAGACAGTGAAGCATCCGGAAGGGTTGCACACCACGCTGTGCCGAGGGCAGGCGGCGGGCGGGCGCGGGCAGCTCGCCGGTGGGGCCGCCGCCGGGCCGCCCACCGCCTCGACCTGCGGCGCGGGGGTGCGAGGCCGCTCAGGGGGCGCTCAGGGACCGACGTGCGGGGTGTGGCGAAGGTCTCCGGGCGCACGGCCGGAGAGGGCGGACCGGCGGGCGGCCGGGCGGACCGGCGGGCGGACTGGCGGGCGGACTGGCGGTCGGACTGGCGGTCGGGCGGGCAGACCGGCGGTCGGGCGGGCTGGCGCGGGCACGAAAAATCCGCCCCGGCGCCTGTGGCGGCGGGGCGGATTCACGGGTGCGCGGGTCTGCGCGGGTCAGTCGTTCCCGTTGCCGGAGCCAGGGGTCGTCTTCTGGATCTGGAGCAGGAACTCGGCGTTCGACTTCGTCTTCTTCATCTTGTCGACGAGCAGCTCGATCGCCTGCTGCTGGTCGAGCGCGTGCAGCACCCGGCGCAGCTTCCAGACCACGGCCAGCTCGTCGCTGCCGAGGAGGATCTCTTCCTTACGGGTGGAGGACGCGTCCACGTCCACCGCCGGGAAGATGCGCTTGTCCGAGAGCTTCCGGTCGAGCCGCAGCTCCATGTTGCCGGTGCCCTTGAACTCCTCGAAGATGACCTCGTCCATCCGCGAACCGGTCTCGACCAGCGCGGTGGCCAGGATGGTCAGCGAACCGCCGTCCTCGATGTTGCGCGCCGCGCCGAAGAAGCGCTTCGGCGGGTAGAGCGCGGTCGAGTCGACACCACCGGACAGGATGCGGCCGGAGGCGGGCGCGGCGAGGTTGTACGCGCGGCCCAGACGGGTGATCGAGTCGAGCAGGACGACCACGTCGTGGCCCAGCTCCACCAGGCGCTTGGCGCGCTCGATGGCCAGCTCGGCGACGGTGGTGTGGTCCTCGGCCGGACGGTCGAAGGTCGAGGAGATGACCTCGCCCTTGACCGACCGCTGCATGTCGGTGACCTCTTCGGGACGCTCGTCGACGAGGACGACCATCAGGTGGCACTCGGGGCTGTTGACCGTGATCGCGTTGGCGATGGCCTGGAGGATCATGGTCTTGCCGGTCTTCGGCGGGGCCACGATCAGACCGCGCTGGCCCTTGCCGATGGGGGCGACCAGGTCGATGATCCGCGTGGTCGTCACCCCCGGGTCGGTCTCCAGCCGGAGCCGGTCCTGCGGGTAGAGCGGGGTCAGCTTCTGGAACTCGGGACGGCCCCGGCCCGAGTCCGCGCCCATGCCGTTGGCGGAGTCCAGCCGGACCAGCGCGTTGAACTTCTCGCGGCGCTCGCCGTCCTTGGGCTGGCGCACGGCGCCGGTGACGTGGTCGCCCTTGCGCAGGCCGTTCTTGCGGACCTGGGCGAGCGAGACGTACACGTCGTTCGGGCCCGGCAGGTAGCCGGAGGTCCGGATGAACGCGTAGTTGTCGAGGATGTCGAGGATGCCCGCGACGGGGATCAGCACGTCGTCGTCGGCGACCTGCGGCTCACCGGGGCCGAACTCGTCGCGCCCGCGGCGGCCACGCCGGTCGCGGTAGCGCCCGCGCCGGCCGCGCCGGCCGCCCGCCTCGTCGTCGAAGTCGTCCTGCGGGCCGTTGTTCGGGGCGTTCTGGCCGCTGTTCTGGCCGCCGCCGCGGTTGTCGCGCTGGTTGTCGCGCTGCTGGCGACCGCCGCCCTGCTGCTGGCCGCCCTGGCCGCCCTGCTGCTCGTCGCCCTTGCCGCGGCGGTCGCGCTGGCGGTCCCTGCGGTCGCCGCGGTCGCGCTCGGCGCGCTGGCCGCGGTCCTGACGGTCGCCGCGGCGGCCCTCGGCCTCGCTCTGCGCGGTGCCCGCGCCGGACGCGGAGACCGCGGCCTCGGCCCTGGCGTCGGGCTGTGCCTCGACCTTGACGTCGGCCGGCGCCTCGGCCTTGGCCTCCGTCTTGGTGTCGGGGCTGCCGGCCTGTGCGGTGGCCCTGCGACGGCGGCGCTCGCCCGCGGGCTGTTCGTCGCTGGCGGGCTGGCCGGGGATGTCGATCTGCTGCTGGGCCACGGCCTGCTCGGCCTTGCCGGCCTTCGCCTCGGCGGCGGCCTCGCCCGTACGGGCCTTGGAGGTGGCGCGCCGCTTGGGCTTGGTCTCGGCGCCGTCGGCGGTGCTGTCAGCGGGCTTGGCCGCCTGCGAGGAGCCGGCCTGCGCCTCCTTGATGACCTCGATCAGCTGGCTTTTGCGCATCCGCGCCGTGCCCCTGATCCCGAGGCCGGACGCGACCTGCTGCAACTCGGCCAGGACCATGCCGTCGAGGCCGGTGCCGGAGCGGCGGCGCCGCGAGGTGGTGCCAGTGGCAGCACCTTCGGCGGGCGCGCTGGTGTCGACACTGCTGTCGGCAGTCACGCCCATCAGATCGGTGGTGTCGCTCACGAAGGGTCCTTCCCTGGAGCGGACGTCGGCCTTCTGGCTCGGCGACCGGTTGTGCTGTCCGGCTGCGGTCCCATCTTGTGGACCGGGCCGGGGCGGTGGTCCCGCCGGATGTGGCGGAGAAATCTGCGTAGGTGCATACGTGCTGTCTGGATACGTGCGTACGTGCCATGGGCCCGGCCCGAGGTCCCCCTGCTCGGCCCTCCGCGGGGAAAAACGGGGGGTGTCGTGCCGGTTCCGGTGCGTGCTCAAAACTGCTCAGGCAGGCTGCTCAGGCAGTTGGGGAGGCTCCCGGAAGAAGGGTGGTCCCGAAGCGGGACACGAAGCACCGCGCCTCAAAGACGTCGGGTGCAGACTTGAGGTTAACACTACCGGCTCCAACAAACATTCCCCCTCTCACTCACCGGCAATCACTTGTTACTGCGAGCCGAGCGGCAGGACGCTCGCACCCCCGGCGTCGAGGGAGAGCCGGTTGGCCGCCCATCCCTCACCCGCCAGCCGCGCGACCTTGTCGGCCGCACCGTCCTCGACCAGCGCCAGGACCGTGGGGCCCGCGCCGGAGATGACCGCCGGGACACCGTCCGCGCGCAGCCGGTTGACCAGGGCGACGCTCTGCGGCATCGCCGGTGCCCGGTAGTCCTGGTGGAGCCGGTCCTCGGTGGCCGGCAGCAGCAGTTCGGGACGCCTGGTCATGGCCTCCACGAGCAGGGCCGCGCGACCGGCGTTGGCCGCCGCGTCCACATGGGGGACGGTGCGCGGCAGCAGGCCGCGGGCGGTCTCCGTGAGGACCGGCTTGCCGGGAACGAAAACCACCGGAACGATGGACCCGACGGGGCTCATCCTGATGGCGCGCGCCGCTCCCCCGTCCATCCAGGCCAGGGTGAAGCCGCCGAGCAGACAGGCGGCGACGTTGTCGGGGTGCCCCTCGATCTCGGTCGCCAGCTCCAGCAGCGCCGCGTCGTCGAGCCGGGCGTCGCCGCCTATGGTGACCGCGCGGGCGGCGACGATCCCGGCGCAGATCGCGGCCGAGGAGGAGCCGAGGCCGCGCCCGTGCGGGATGCGGTTGGCGCAGACGACCTCCAGGCCGCGCGGCTGCCCGCCGAGCAGGTCGAAAGCGGTGCGCAGGGACCGTACGAGCAGATGGTTCTCGTCGCGGGGCAGCGTCTCGGCGCCCTCGCCCGCGATGTCGACGTGCAGCCCGGAGTCGGCGACACGGACGACCACGTCGTCGTAGAGCCCCAGCGAGAGCCCCAGGGCGTCGAAGCCCGGACCGAGGTTGGCGCTGGTGGCGGGGGTGCGCACCCGTACGGCGGCGGCGCGGAACGCGGGACCGGCCATCGCTTCGACGACTCTCCTTGGCTGCTGCGGGTGGGATTCCCGCGCGAGGTGCGGGACATACGGAACGCCCGGAGGCGAGCGGGCATCAACACCACGCGGCATATGCGGCGGGCGGGATTGGGTACAGCCTATCGAAGGTTGGTTCCGCCGCGACATAGGGCGCACAGGAGGCGCACGATGCGTGTCGCGGGGCCTCCTGTGCGCCTTTGTCGGTCTTGCCGTACTTCGACGCGCGCGACGTGGCCGACGTACGGCTTCACCGCCGTACGTCAGCGGGCCGGGCCGCGCTTCAGGACGTGAGCCCGAGCCGTTCGGCGGCGACGACCGCGTCGATCGGGACGGTGACCGGCTGCGGCGCGCCCGCGACCGCCCAGTCCGGGTCCTTGAGGCCGTTGCCGGTGACGGTGCACACGATGCGCTGGCCGGGGTCGACCTTGCCCTCCTCGGCGGCCTTGAGCAGACCGGCCACGGAGGCGGCCGAGGCGGGCTCCACGAAGACGCCCTCCTGGGAGGCCAACAGCCGGTAGGCGGAGAGGATCTGCCGGTCCGTCACCTCGTCGATGAAGCCGCCGGACTCGTCGCGGGCGGCCAGCGCGTACTGCCAGGACGCCGGGTTGCCGATCCGGATCGCGGTGGCGACGGTGTGCGGGTCCTTGACGATCTCGCCGCGCACGATGGGCGCGGAGCCGGACGCCTGGAAGCCCCACATGCGCGGCGTGTGCGACGCCACGCCGTCGGCGGCGTACTCGGTGTAGCCCTTCCAGTACGCGGTGATGTTGCCCGCGTTGCCGACGGGCAGCACATGGATGTCGGGGGCGTCGCCGAGCGCGTCCACGATCTCGAAGGCGCCGGTCTTCTGACCCTCGATACGCACCGGGTTGACCGAATTGACCAGTGCCACCGGGTAGTTGTCGGAGAGCGAGCGGGCGAGCGTCAGGCAGTCGTCGAAGTTCCCCTCGACCTGCAGGATCTTCGCGCCGTGCACCAGCGCCTGGCCCATCTTGCCCAGCGCGATCTTGCCCTGGGGCACGAGGACCGCGCAGACCATCCCGGCGCGCACCGCGTAGGCGGCGGCGGAGGCGGAGGTGTTGCCGGTGGAGGCGCAGATGACCGCCTGGGCGCCCTCCTCCTTGGCCCGGGTGATGGCCATGGTCATGCCACGGTCCTTGAAGGATCCGGTCGGGTTGGCGCCCTCGACCTTGAGGTGCACCTCACAGCCGGTCCGCTCGGAGAGCACCTGCGCGGGAACGAGCGGCGTGCCGCCCTCGCGGAGCGTGACGACCGGCGTCCTCTCCGTCACCGGGAGACGGTGCCGGTACTCCTCGATGATGCCGCGCCACTGGTGGGTGCCCTCGCGGGTGCCGTTGCTGGTCATGGGTCCCTTACTCCCCTTCCACACGCATGATGCTGGCGACACCGCGCACGGTGTCGAGCTTGCGCAGCGCTTCGACGGTCCCCGAGAGGGCGGCGTCGCGCGCGCGGTGGGTGACGACGACGAGGGAAGCCTCGCCGTCCCCGTCCGGCCGGCCTTTCTGCCGTACGGTGTCGATCGATACGCCGTGCTCGGCGAAGACCGCCGCGACCTGGGCGAGCACGCCCGGTTTGTCGGCCACGTCGAGGCTGATGTGATAGCGCGTCACCACGTCGCCCATGGGGCTGACCGGCAGCCTGGTGTACGCGGACTCGCCGGGGCCCGTCGCCCCGGCCAGCTTGTTGCGGCAGACCGCGACCAGGTCGCCGAGGACGGCCGACGCGGTGGGCGAACCGCCCGCGCCGGGGCCGTAGAACATCAGCTGTCCGGCCGCCGCCGCCTCGACGAAGACCGCGTTGTACGCCTCGCGCACGGAGGCCAGCGGATGGCTGAGCGGGATCATCGCCGGGTGGACGCGGGCGGTGACGGACCTGCCGTCGGCGGCGCGCTCGCAGATGGCGAGGAGCTTGACCGTACAGCCCATGCGCTGGGCGGAGGCGAGGTCGGCCGAGGTGACCTCGGTGATGCCCTCGCGGTGGACGTCGTCCAGCCGTACCCGGGTGTGGAAGGCGATCCCGGCGAGGATCGCGGCCTTGGCGGCGGCGTCGAAGCCCTCGACGTCCGCCGTCGGGTCGGCCTCCGCGTAGCCGAGGGCGGTGGCCTCGTCGAGCGCCTCGGAGTAGCCGGCGCCCGCGGTGTCCATCCGGTCGAGGATGAAGTTGGTCGTGCCGTTGACGATGCCCAGGACCCGGTTGACGGTGTCCCCGGCGAGGGATTCGCGCAACGGCCTGATCAGCGGGATCGCGCCCGCGACGGCGGCCTCGAAGTACAGGTCGCGGCCGTGCCGCTCGGCGGCCTCGTAGAGCGTCGCGCCGTCCTCCGCGAGGAGCGCCTTGTTGGCGGAGACGACGGAGGCGCCGTGCGCGAAGGCGGTGGTGATGAGCGTACGGGCGGGCTCGATCCCGCCGATCACCTCGACCACCACGTCGATGTCGTCCCGCTCGACCAGGGCGGTGGCGTCGGTGGTGATCAGCGCGGGGTCGATGCCCTCGCGCACCTTGCCGGGCCGCCTGACCGCGACCCCGGCCAGCTCGACCGGGGCCCCGATCCGCGCCGTGAGGTCGTCGGCGTGCGTCGTCATGATGCGCGCCACCTCTGAGCCGACCACACCGCAGCCCAGCAGCGCCACCTTCAGCGGACGCGTACGCATCATCCGACCTACGCCTTTCATCCAACACAGCCGTTCGAGCACGAGAGGTACAGCAAGCGGTACGGGATCAGTGCGATCCAGTCTCACTCACCGGACGGGACTTTCTGTCCTTCGTCCAGATTGCGAGATGTTTTTCTCATTCTCCGACGTCGAGCCGGAGAAGATCCTCCTCCGTCTCCCGGCGGACGATCACCCGGGCCTCGCCGTCCCCGACGGCGACGACGGGCGGCCGGAGCGCGTGGTTGTAGTTGCTCGCCATCGAGCGGCAGTACGCGCCGGTGGCGGGCACGGCGATCAGGTCGCCGGGCGCCAGGTCGGCGGGGAGGAACGCGTCCCGTACGACGATGTCGCCGCTCTCGCAGTGCTTGCCGACGACGCGGGTGAGCATCGCCTCGGCGTCGGAGCGGCGGGAGACGAGCGCGACGCTGTACTCGGCGTCGTAGAGGGCGGTACGGATGTTGTCGGACATGCCGCCGTCCACACTGACATACGTGCGCAGACCTTCGAGCGGCTTGATGGTGCCGACCTCGTAGAGCGTGAACGCGGTGGGCCCGACGATCGCGCGCCCCGGCTCGACGGAGATACGCGGGGTGCGCAGCCCGGCCGACTCGCACTCGCGGGTGACGATGTCGCTGAGCGCCTTGGCGATGTCGTACGGCTCGCGCGGGGTGTCCTGCGCGGTGTAGGCGATGCCGAGGCCGCCGCCGAGGTCGATCTCGGGCAGTTCCACGCCGTGTTCGTCGCGGATGTCGGCGAGCAGCCCCACGACGCGGCGGGCGGAGACCTCGAAGCCCGCCATGTCGAAGATCTGCGAGCCGATGTGCGAGTGGATGCCGATCAGTTCGAGACCGTCGAGCCCCAGAGCGCGCCGGACGGCCTCGGCCGCCTGTCCCCCGGCGAGCGCGATGCCGAACTTCTGGTCCTCGTGCGCCGTCGCGATGAATTCGTGCGTGTGGGCCTCGACGCCGACGGTGACCCTGATCTGGACGGGCTGGCGCTTGCCGAGGCGCCGGGCGGCATGGGCGACCTGGACGATCTCCTGGAACGAGTCGAGGACGATCCGGCCGACTCCGGCGGCGACGGCGCGCTCGATCTCGCCGGCGGACTTGTTGTTGCCGTGGAAGGCGATGCGCTCGGCGGGCATCCCGGCGGCCAGCGCGGTCGTCAGCTCGCCGCCCGAGCACACGTCGAGGTTGAGCCCCTCCTCGTGCAGCCAGCGCACGACGGCGCGGGAGAGGAACGCCTTGCCCGCGTAGAACACGTCGGCGCCGGGGCCGAAGGCGTCCGCCCAGGCGCGGCAGCGGGCCCGGAAGTCGGCCTCGTCGAGGAAGTAGGCGGGGGTGCCGAACTCCTCGGCGAGCCGGGTCACTTCGATGCCCCCGACGGTGGCCACCCCGGCCTCGTTCCTGCGGACCGTGCGCGACCAGATCTTCTCGTCGAGGACGTTGAGGTCGTCGGCGGGGGCCGTGTAGTGGCCCTCGGGCAGTACGTCCCCGTGGCGGGGGCCTGCGGGGTGTGCTGAACGGCTCATGTTCGTGGCTCTCTTGGTTGTTCAGAGGTGTTCTGGGGCGTCGATGCCGAGCAGGGACAGGCCGCCGGCCAGCACGGCCCCGGCGGCGGCGGCGAGCGCGAGCCGGGAGCGGTGGGCGGCCGAGGGTTTCTCGTCGCCGAGCGGCAGCGGACGGGCGGTCTCCTGGAAGCGCAGGAAGGTCTCCGCGGTCTGTTCGAGGTGGCGGGCGAGGCGGTCGGGCGCGCGCAGCCGGGCGGCGGCTTCGAGGACGGCGGGGTGGTCGCCGAGGGCGGTGAGCAGGCCGGTGTGCGTCTCCTCGCCCCTTTCGTAGCCGGGGGTGATGCCGAGGTCCGCGGCGCCTCTGGCCAGCGCGCGGGCGCGGGCGTGTGCGTAGCGGACCCGGAAGAGGGGGTTGCTCTCGCGCTGTACGAGCAGGCGGGGGCCGGTGTACGGACGGTCGTGCGCGGCGGGCCGCAGCAGCGCCCAGCGCAGCGCGTCGGGGCCGAGCCGGGCGAGGTGGTCACCGGCGGGCGCGGGGGCGGGCCGGAGCGTCTCGGCGGCGCCGGGGACGATGTCCGCGGCGGCGCCCTGGGTACGGAGCAGCGCGACGGCGGTCCGGGTCCACAGCTGGGCGCGCGTCTCCGCGGCGGGCGCGAAGCGGGCGGGCGCGGCGGCGGCGAGGGCGGTGCCGTGTCCGTACCGTGCGCCGTCGCGCCGGACGGCGCGGACCAGGTCGGCGCGGAGCCGGTCGCGGCTGTCGTCGGCGAGGGTGAAGTTCAGGAATCCGGGGCCGGTGATCTCGACGCGTGCGATGGCCCCGGCGGCTCCGGGCGCCGCCTCGACCCGGCCGCGCAGGATCTCGGCGACCTCGCGGGGCGGGCGTCCCGCAGGACCGGCCAGGCGCAGCGCGACGCCGGTGGCGTAGTCCCCGCTGCCGCCGGGGCCCGGCCGCTCGATCACGACCCGGTCGGGCACGGGACCGGGCAGCGCGTCGTCCGCGACGGCGCGGCACAGGGCGTGCCGCACGGTTCGGGAGAGTTCTGCGGGGGTCACGGGACCAGCGTAGGGGAGGAGGGTGGGCTCTTGGCGAACCCGTTTCGCCATGCGGGCGGCCCGGGGCCGTCAGCTCCGGGCGGATCCGGCCCGTCCGGCGCCGTAGCGGCCGTCACGCGCCGACGGCGCCTCCTGGCGGGTCAGCCGCCGCACGAGTCGGACCAGCTCCGAGGGTTCGAAGGGCTTGGCGAGGAAGGCGTCGGCCCCGGCGGCGAGACCGGCCTCCATCTCGTACTGCGTGCAGGCGCTGATGATCGCGAGGGGCACGAGGCGGGTGCGTGGGTCGGCGCGCAGCCGGGCGGCGGTGCGCACCCCGTCGAGCCGGGGCATCACCATGTCGAGGGTGATGGCGTCGGGCCGTACGTCGTGCACCACGTCCAGGCATTCGGCACCGTCGGCAGCGGTCACGACCTCGAACCCCTCCAGCTCAAGGTTGACCCTGATCAGCTGCCGGATGACTCGGTTGTCGTCGACAACGAGCACCCGGCCGGACGCCCCGGACACCCTTCGAGAGTAGGTCCGATGGCGGCGCCGCGTCCGGGTTTTGCCCACTTCCACCCGGCGCGGACGGCCGGTGTGCGCCCCGGGCATAGTCTCTCGGGATGGAGCAGAACGAAGTTGTCCTCAGGGTCATCGGAATCCTGACGCAGTCGGCGGAGTGGGTCAGGACGGCGGGCGCGCAGGACCCGGAGGCGGCGGGGTCCGCCGAGCCGGGGGCCGAGCCGGGGGCCGAGCCTGGCGCCGGGCAGATCGGCTCGCTGCTCGCCGAGGTCTTCCCCTCGTTCACGGTCTCCCCCGAGGCGACGCCGCTGGAGGCGGCGCACGCGGTGACCGAGGCGGCGCTGCCCGCCGTGATGCGGCTGATCGGCGCGTTCTCGTACATCTACGCCGAGCTGGCGCGGGTGCACGACAGCGGGCGTACGGACATCACGTCGGAGGAGCTGCTGCGGGAGCTGGCGCTGCGGATGTCGCGTCCCGGCGACGGGGAGTGAGCCGTCGGGCGGGAAGGCCACCGGCCACCGCGAGGGCGGCGGTGCGCGGGCGGGGGCGGCAGGAGCGCGGCTCGCGCGGCGGCGTCCGGAGGGGCGGCCCCGTACCGGCCGT
>NZ_QQNA01000054.1 GCF_003346515.1 Streptomyces corynorhini | reverse complement strand
GGTCTTCGTCATCGACGACGTCCTGGCCACCGGTGGTACCGCCGAGGCGTCCCTCGAACTCGTCCGGCGGGCCGGAGCCGAGGTCGTCGGCGTCGCCGTCCTGATGGAGCTGGGTTTCCTGGGCGGCCGGGCCCGGCTGGAGACCGCGCTCGACGGGGCCCCGCTGGAGGCCCTGATCACGCTCTGAGCGGTTTCACCACCCTGCGGACGGGCACCCGGGAACAACCGGGTGCCCGTCCGCAGGGTGGTGAAACCGCTCAGAGCGTGATCAGGGCCTCCAGCGGGGCCCCGTCGAGCGCGGTCTCCAGCCGGGCCCGGCCGCCCAGGAAACCCAGCTCCATCAGGACGGCGACGCCGACGACCTCGGCTCCGGCCCGCCGGACGAGTTCGAGGGACGCCTCGGCGGTACCACCGGTGGCCAGGACGTCGTCGATGACGAAGACCCGGTCACCGGCGTCCAGGTCCTCGGCGTGGACCTCGATCTCGGCGGAGCCGTACTCCAGGTCGTAGGACTGCGCGAGCGTCGCGCCGGGCAGCTTGCCCGCCTTGCGTACGGGGATGAAGCCGACGCCCGCCCGGACGGCCACGGGGGCCGCCAGGATGAAGCCGCGGGCCTCCAGGCCGACGATCTTCGTGGCGCCGGACCGTACGCACAGCTCGGCCAGGGCGTCGGTGAGGGCCGTGAACGCCTTGGGGTCGGCCAGCAGCGGGGTGATGTCCTTGAACACCACACCGGGCCGCGGATAGTCCGCGACGTCCCGGATCCGGCTGAGCAGCAGCTCACGGGTGCTGGTGTCGGTCACCGCCGCCTCCCCGAGCCGGAGGGACGGCCACCGCCGCGGCCGTCACGGCCGCGCTGGCCGGCCACGGCGCCCGCGGGCGCGACGGCGTCCGGCGCGTCGTCGTAGCCGTCGGCCCCGTCACCGTCCTCGTCGCCCGAGCCGTCGGCGGACTCACCCTTGGCGGCAGCGGCGGCCCGCTTGGCGAGCACCCGCTTCTTCAGCGCCTTGATCTGCGGGTCGCGCTCCTTCAGGTCCGCGACGAGCGGAGTGGCGATGAAGATCGACGAGTAGGCGCCGGCGGCGAGGCCGACGAAGAGCGACAGCGAGATGTCGTTGAGCATCCCGGCGCCGAGGAAGCCGCCGCCGATGAAGAGGAGCCCGCCGACCGGGAGCAGCGCGACCACGGTGGTGTTGATGGACCGCACCAGCGTGCTGTTGATCGACCGGTTGGCGATCTCGCTGTAGGTCCAGCGGGACTGCTTGGTGATCCTGTCGGACCCCTCCTTGAGACTGTCGAAGACGACGACGGTGTCGTAGAGGGAGTAACCGAGGATGGTCAGCAGACCGATCACCGTACCGGGGGTGACCTCGAAGCCCACCAGTGCGTAGACACCGACGGTGATGGTGAGGTCGTGGATCAGGGCGATCAGCGCGGCGACCGCCATGCGCCATTCGAAGGCGATCGCCAGATAGATCACCACGAGGATCATGAAGATCCCCAGCCCTGTCCACGCCTTGTTGGCGATGGTCTCGCCCCAGCTGGGTCCGACGAGGTCGGCGTTGATGTCCGCCTCGTCGACCTTGAGGTCCTTGGCGAGCTGCGTCTTGACCTTGTCGGACTGCTGCGTGTCCAGCTCGGTGACCTGGATGCGCATGCCGCCGTTGCCGAGCTGCTGGACGATGGCCTCGTGGCCCGAGGCCCGCTCCGTGTCCTCCTGGGCCTGGGAGACGGAGACGCTGGTGCTCGGGATGGTGAAGACGGCACCGCCCTTGAACTCGATGCCCATGTTGAGCCCGCGCACGGCCACGCCCGCGATGGCCGTGATGGTGATCAGGATGGAGAGCGCGTACCAGAACTTGCGCTTCCCGATGAAGTCGTAACCGACTTCACCGCGGTAGAGCCGGGCGCCGAGATCGCCGAGTCGCGACATCTCACGCCTCCTTCGGGTCGGTGGGGGCGCTGACGCGGTTGGCGGTCCTGGAGCGGCGCAGCGGCGGCTTGGCGCCCAGCCGCTTCGGGTCGAGCCCGGACCAGGGATGACCGCTGGAGAAGAACTTCGTGCGGGCCAGGAGCGTCATCACCGGCTTGGTGAAGAAGAACACCACGACCACGTCGAGGAGGGTGGTCAGGCCGAGGGTGAACGCGAAGCCCTGGACCTTGCCGACCGTGACCACGAACAGCACGGCGGCGGCGAGGAACGAGACGAAGTCGGAGACCAGGATGGTGCGCCGGGCACGCGGCCAGGAGCGCTCGACGGCCGGGCGGAGCGTACGGCCCTCGCGGATCTCGTCACGGATACGTTCGAAGTACACGATGAACGAGTCCGCGGTGATGCCGATGGCGACGATGGCGCCGCAGACGGCGGGCAGGTTCAGCGCGAAGCCGATGGCCGGGCCGAGCAGCGCCATGATCGAGTACGTCAGTACGCCGGAGGCGCCGAGGCTGACGATGGCGATCGCCGCGAGGCCGCGGTAGTAGGCGACCAGGTAGATGATCACCAGGGCGAGGCCGATGGCACCGGCGATCAGACCGGCGTCGAGCTGCTCGCCGCCGAGCGCGGCGGTGACCGTGGTGACGCTCTGCTCCTGGAAGCTGAGCGGCAGCGCGCCGTAGGACAGGATATTGGCCAGGTCCTGGGCGGACTGCTGGTTGAAGCTGCCGGAGATCTCGGCGCTGCCGCCGAGCCGCTGGCTCACCGAGGGGGCGGAGACCACGTTGCCGTCGAGGACGATGGCGAACTGGTTCATCGGCGGCTGCTGCTGCGAGAGCTTGCTGGTGATCGCCGAGAACTTCTTCGTGCCCCCGCCGGTGAAGTCCATCGTGACGATCCACATGTTGCGCTGCGGGTCGAGCACGCCCTTGGCGTCGTCCACGTCGGTGCCCTCCAGCTCGGCGGGGCCGAGGAGGTACTTCTCCCACTGATCGCCGGAGTTCTTGCCGCAGGCCACGATCGTGTCCTTGGGCGCGGCGCCCTGGTTGACCTCGGTGCGGTCGGCCTGCTTGGTGCAGTCCAGGTCGGTGAACTTCTTCTCCAGGGCGGCCGAGACCTGATCGCCGGAGGCGGAGGGGTCCGGGGCCGGGGTGGAGCCGGCCTTGTCGGAGTCCGAGGCGCTCGGGCTCGGGGTGGTGTCCTTCTTCAGGGCGTCCGTGACGGCGCGGCCCTGGGTGGTCGAGCCGGCGCTGGGGTCGGGCGACGCGCCGGGGCTCTCGGCCTTGTCCCCGCTCACGGAGGAACCGGCGGAGGGAGAAGGGGAACCGCTCGGAGAGCCGCTCGGGGAACCACTGGCCGACGGCTCGGCGGTCGGGCCGCCGGGCGCGTAGGTCACCACGGGACGGAAGTAGAGCTGGGCGGTGGTACCGACCTGCGCCCGAGCCTGCTTCTCGTTCGTACCCTTGGGAATGTTGACAATGATGTTCTTGTCGCCCTGGGTCTGAACCTCGGCCTCGGAGACACCAAGACCGTTGACGCGCCGCTCGATGATGCTGACGGCGGTGTCCATGTTGGTCTTGTTGATCGCGTTCGGCTTGCCCGGCGTGTTCTTCGCCTCAAGCGTGATGCTCGTGCCGCCCGCGAGGTCGATCCCCAGTCGTGGCGTGACATGCCCGGACCAGAACATCCCGCCCGTGAGGACGACCACGGCAATCAGGAACAGTGCCAGGGTGCGGCCCGGCCTGCCTGGGGACCCCGCTTGCCTTCGGCCCTTATTAGGTGCTGCCACCTTCTCGTTTCTCCCTGTCCAACCGCCCCCACGCCGGGTGTGCGCCGGAGCGGCCACGAAGTGTTGTGGGGACCCGCCCCCGCATGAATCCGCGCGATCCCGTGCCGTGGAACGCCGCAGAACGGCGCACGGGCCAGGACGAGACTACTTCGCGTCGGCCTCGCCGTCGGCCTTGGCGTCCTTCGCCCCGGCGTCCTTGACCTCGGCGGCCTCGGCGTCGGCCGTCACGGCGTCCTTGACCTCGGGCTTCTCCGTCCCGGCGTCCTCGGCGGCGGCGCTCTCGCCCTCGGGCTTCTTGCCCAGGTCGATCCGGGCGCCGTCGGCGGCCGCGAGGTCGTCGGGGTCGGTCAGCGAGGAGGCGTCGTCGGGGACGACCGGGGTGTCCGAGTCGTCCTCGCCGTGCACGATGCGGTTGTACTCGTCGTCGTCCAGCACCGAGCCGATGGCGTTCTTCGCGTACACCGCGTACACGCCGGGCGCGACCTCAAGGAGGACGGTGTCCTCGTGCACCTCCTTGACGGTCGCGTACATGCCACCGATGGTGCGGACGCCGGAACCGGGCTCCATTTCGTTGCGCATCTGCGCAGCGGCCTGCTGCTTCTTCTTGGCGGACCGGGTCATCAGGAGCATGGCCCCGATGAGCAGGAGGAAGGGGAAGATGGCGGCGAGACTCACGGGAGGGAACTTCCTTCGCACGACCGCGCTGTCGGGCGGCCTGATATACGGGGGTGGGCATGCCGACCTGTAGGTGCGGCATCGGCGGAGTCTAAGCGAGTCCGCATCATTGGAACAACGCCCAGCGCCGCACCTGGGTTCCTGACCGGATCCGGGCCCGTGCGCCTCAGGCCCCGAACAGCCCGCCCTGCCCGCCGGCGCCCGGGGCGTACGGAGGAGTGAGGCCGAGGTGCGCCCAGGCCGCGGGCGTGGCCACCCGGCCACGCGGAGTGCGCGCGAGCAGTCCCTCCCGTACGAGGAAGGGCTCCGCGACCTCCTCCACCGTCTCGCGCTCCTCGCCGACGGCCACCGCCAGCGTGGACAGGCCCACGGGCCCGCCGCCGAAGAGCTTGAGCAGGGCCTGGAGCACGGCGCGGTCGAGCCGGTCGAGCCCCCGGGCGTCGACCTCGTACACCCCCAGCGCGATGGCCGCCACCTCGCGGGTGAGGTAGCCGTCGGCCTTGACCTGCGCGTAGTCCCGCACCCGGCGCAGCAGCCGGTTGGCGATGCGCGGCGTGCCCCGGGAACGGCCCGCGATCTCCGCGGCCGCGTCGGCGTCGATCTCCAGGTCGAGCAATTGGGCCGAACGGTGGATGACGCGCTCCAGCTCGGCGCTCTCGTAGAACTCCATGTGGCCGGTGAAGCCGAAGCGGTCGCGCAGCGGGGGCGGCAGCAGTCCGGCCCGGGTGGTGGCGCCGACCAGGGTGAAGGGCGGCAGCTCCAGCGGGATGGCGGTGGCGCCGGGGCCCTTGCCGACGATGACGTCGACGCGGAAGTCCTCCATCGCCATGTAGAGCATCTCCTCGGCGGGCCGGGACATCCGGTGGATCTCGTCGAGGAAGAGGACCTCCCCCTCCTGGAGGGAGGAGAGGATCGCCGCGAGGTCGCCCGCGTGCTGGATGGCGGGTCCCGAGGTGATGCGGATCGGCGCGTTCATCTCCGCCGCGATGATCATCGAGAGGGTCGTCTTGCCCAGTCCCGGGGCGCCGGAGAGCAGGACGTGGTCGGCGGTGGCGCCGCGGGCCAGGGCCGCCTTGAGGACCAGGTCCAGCTGTTCCCTCACGCGCTCCTGTCCGACGAACTCGCCCAGCGACTTGGGGCGCAGCGCCGCCTCGACAGCCTGGTCCTCGCCGTCCGCGGACGCGCCGACGAGCCGCTCGGCCGCGGCGTCGGGCGCCTCGGTCTCGCTGCTGGTGTCGTCCCAGTTCACTCTGTTCCACCTCGGGGCGTAGGACACGGGTAGGGCTGATGCCGGAAGGACGCCGCCGGGCGGCGGGCGCGGCTCAGCGGGTGCGGTTCAGGCTCTGGAGCGCGGCGCGCAGCAGCTGGGGCACGGGCGGCTCGGTGCCCTCCGCGAGCGCGGCCTCGGCCCGCGGGGCGACCAGGGCGACGGCGTCGTCGGCTTCCCTGGACGCGTATCCGAGGCCGATCAGCGCCGTGTGGAGCTGGTCGCTCCAGGAGGTGACGGGGCTGCCGGTGGGCTGCCGGCCGACGGTGGCGCCGAGGGGCGCGCCGAGGCGGTCCTTCAGTTCGAGCAGCAGCTTCTGGGCGCCTTTCTTGCCGATGCCGGGGACGGCGGTCAGCGCCTTCTCGTCCCCGGCGGAGACCGCCAGCCGCAGCGCGTCCGGGCTGTGCACGGCCAGCATCGCCTGCGCCAGCCGGGGGCCGACGCCGCTGGCGCTCTGGAGCAGCTCGAAGACCTGGCGTTCGTCGTCGTCCGCGAAGCCGTAGAGGGTGAGCGAGTCCTCCCGGACGACGAGGGAGGTGGCGAGCCTGGCCTCCTGGCCGACGCGCAGCGCGGCGAGCGTCGCGGGGGTGCACTGGAGGGCCATGCCGATGCCGCCGACCTCGACCACGGCCGTGGTGGGGGCGAGGGCGGCGACCGGGCCGCTGACGAAGGCGATCATCGCGTGACCTTCCGTACGGGGGGAGCGGTGGGGATGCGGGAGGCGCGGGCCGCCGCGTGGGCCTGCTGGAGGCGGTTGGTCGTGGGGCCGCGCCAGATGTGGCAGATGGCGAGCGCCAGGGCGTCCGCCGCGTCGGCGGGCTTCGGCGGCGCGGACAGCCGCAGCAGCCTGGTCACCATGGCCCCGACCTGGGCCTTGTCGGCGCGTCCGCTGCCGGTGATGGCGGCCTTGACCTCGCTGGGTGTGTGCAGCGTGACGGGGATGCCGCGCCGTGCGGCGCAGAGCATGGCGACGGCGCTGGCCTGGGCGGTGCCCATCACCGTACGCACGTTGTGCTGGGCGAACACCCGCTCCACCGCGACGAGTTCGGGCCGGTGCTCGTCGAGCCAGGCTTCGATGCCGCGCTCGATGGCGACCAGCCGGGGGCCGATCTCCTCGTCGGAGGGGGTCCTGACGACGCCGACGCCGAGCATCGTCAGCGGTCGGCCCGCGACGCCCTCCACGACGCCGATCCCGCACCGGGTCAGGCCGGGGTCCACTCCCAGCACCCGCATCGCGCCCCTCCCTCGGTCATATGTTCCCGCTGATCAGCACAGTATCGGTCAGGACTGACAACGCGCCGCGCAGACAGGCCGACGGGCCGAGGGGAGGGTCTCCCGTCGGCCCGTCAGCTGAGGCGGTGTCAGGCGTCGATCTTCTCCATGACGTCGTCCGAGACGTCGAAGTTGCCGAAGACGTTCTGCACGTCGTCGCTGTCCTCAAGGGCGTCGATCAGCTTGAAGATCTTGCGCGCGCCCTCCTCGTCCAGCTCGACCTGCATGGTCGGTACGAAGTTGGCGTCGGCCGAGTCGTAGTCGATGCCCGCCTCCTGGAGGGCGGTGCGGACCGCGACCAGGTCGGTGGCCTCGCTGAGCACCTCGAAGGACTCACCGAGGTCGTTGACCTCCTCGGCACCGGCGTCCAGCACCGCGCCCAGGACGTCGTCCTCGGCCAGCTCGCCCTTGGGGACGATGACGACGCCCTTGCGGTGGAACAGGTAGGAGACGGAACCCGGGTCGGCCATCGAGCCGCCGTTGCGGGTCATGGCGACGCGGACGTCGGAGGCGGCGCGGTTGCGGTTGTCGGTGAGGCACTCGATGAGCACCGCGACGCCGTTGGGACCGTAGCCCTCGTACATGATCGTCTCGTAGTCGGCGCCACCGGCCTCAAGACCGGCACCGCGCTTGACGGCCGAGTCGATGTTCTTGTTCGGCACCGAACTCTTCTTCGCCTTCTGGATGGCGTCGAAAAGGGTCGGGTTGCCTTCGACATCGGCCCCACCGGTGCGGGCCGCGACCTCGATGTTCTTGATCAGCTTCGCGAAGAGCTTGCCGCGCTTGGCGTCGATCACGGCCTTCTTGTGCTTCGTCGTAGCCCATTTAGAGTGGCCGGACATCTGCCTGTCTCCTTCGCGTAACCAATCCTGCTCCGTTTCGGCTGCGATCCTACCGGGACGCGGTCACCGTTCGGAGCGCACCATGTCGGTGAAGAACCGGTGCAGACGATGGTCGCCCGTGAGTTCGGGGTGGAACGACGTGGCGAGCGCGCCGCCCTGCCGTACCGCGACCACATGGCCGCCGTACTCCGCGAGCACCTCCACGCCCGCGCCCACCGACTCGACCCAGGGCGCCCTGATGAAGACACCCTCCACCGGCCCCCCGCCGACTCCGGCGACCTCCACGGCCGCCTCGAAGGACTCGTTCTGCCGGCCGAAGGCGTTACGGCGCACGATCATGTCGATCCCGCCGACCGTCTCCTGGCCCGAGCGCGGATCGAGGATCTTCTCGGCGAGCATGATCAGTCCGGCGCAGGTCCCGTACACCGGCATCCCGCCGCGCACGCGCGTGCGCAGCGGCTCCAGCATCCCGAAGAGGACGGCGAGCTTGGACATGGTGGTGGACTCGCCGCCCGGGATCACCAGCCCCTCGACGGCGTCGAGTTCCGCGGGCCGCCGTACGGGGCGGGCCTCGGCGCCCGCCGCCGTCAGCGCCGCCAGATGTTCCCGGACGTCGCCCTGGAGCGCCAGGACCCCGATCACCGGTGCGGTCATGGGCGCTTACCAGCCACGGTTCGCGTAGCGCTCGCCCTCGGGCAGGGTGTCGCAGTTGATGCCGACCATCGCCTCACCGAGGTTGCGGGACGCCTCCGCGACGACCTTCGGGTCGTCGTAGAAGGTGGTCGCCTTCACGATCGCGGCCGCGCGCTTGGCCGGGTCGCCTGACTTGAAGATGCCCGAACCGACGAAGACGCCCTCGGCGCCGAGTTGACGCATGAGCGCCGCGTCGGCCGGGGTGGCGACACCGCCCGCGGAGAACAGCACCACCGGCAGCCTGCCCAGCCGCGCGACCTCCTCGACGATCTCGTAGGGGGCCCGCAGCTCCTTGGCCGCCGCGTACAGCTCGTTGTGGTCGAACCCGCGCAGCCGCGCGATCTCGTTCTTGATCTGCCGCAGATGCCGTACGGCCTCCACCACGTTGCCCGTACCGGCCTCGCCCTTGGAGCGGATCATCGCCGCGCCCTCGCCGATCCGGCGCAGCGCCTCGCCGAGGCCGGTGGCGCCACAGACGAACGGCGTGGTGAACGCCCACTTGTCCGAGTGGTTCACCTCGTCCGCCGGGGTCAGCACCTCCGACTCGTCGATGTAGTCGACCCCGAGGGACTGGAGGACCTGCGCCTCCACGAAGTGGCCGATCCGCGACTTGGCCATCACCGGGATCGAGACGGCCTCGATGATGCCCTCGATCATGTCCGGGTCGGACATCCGGGCGACGCCGCCGTCCTTGCGGATATCGGCCGGCACCCGCTCCAGCGCCATGACGGCCACCGCGCCCGCGTCCTCGGCGATCTTCGCCTGCTCGGGCGTGACGACGTCCATGATCACGCCGCCCTTCAGCTGCTCGGCCATGCCGCGCTTGACGCGCGCGGTGCCGGTCGCGGTGGGTTCGGTGGCGGGGGCGGGAAGCGTGGTGGACACGGAGCGACCTCACTGGCTGAAAACGGTGGGATTCTGCACGACCAGAGAACTCCCTCCGACCAGTCCACAGCAAGGGCCAATGCGCAGGCGGTGGATCGTTCCGCGCGGTGGCTCAGGTTCCGGGCCGGTCCGCCAGCGCGACGGGCGGCTCGTCGTCCATCTCGAACGCGAGCGGGAACGGCGCGTGCCCCGCGAGCCGGAACCAGCGCACCATCCGGTGCCGCCGCAGGGCGCGGGCCGCGCGTACGGCGTCGTTGTGGAACCGCCGCGCCATCGGCACCCGGCGTACCGCCGCGGCGAGTTCCCCGGCCGCCTCCTCGCCGCCCGGAGCCTCCTGTACCGCCTCCACCTGCGCGGGCTCCCCGAACACCGCCCGCAGCGCCTGGCTCAGCTCGCTCTCGGCCACCTCCCGCTGCTCCTCCTCGGCCTGCCGTGCGGCGTGGGCGGCCTGATAGAGCACGATCGAGGCGGCCGGGTCGAGCACGCCGGAACTGGCCAGCTCCTGCGCGACGGAGGCGCGGCGCAGCAACTGGGCGTCGAGGGCAGCGCGGGCGGCGTCGATACGGGCATGCAGTCGGTCGAGCCGTCCCGCGGTCCAGCTGAGGTACAGCCCGATCGCGATGACGGCGACGACGATCCAGACGAGGGTAGAGGTCACGACGGGCAGGCTACGTGGTCACCGTCCGGCGGGGGTGCGGGTGCGGTACGTCGGCGGCGGGGCCGGGGCCGCTCCCTGGCCGCGTCTCAGAGGCCGAACCTCGCCCGCAGCCCGGTTCGTTCGTCCGTCGCCACCGACGCCGCGCCGTCCGTCACCGTCTCGTACACGGCCAGAATGTCCGCGCCCACCGTCGACCAGTCGAAGCGCCGCACGTGCGCGCTGCCGCGCGCGCGCAGCTCCGCGCGCCGGTCCGGGTCGCCGAGCAGCCGCACCGCCGCGCCGGCGAGGGCGTCCGCGTCCTCGTTGGTGAAGAGTTCGCCCGCGGAGCCGTGGTCGAGGACCTGGGCGAACGCGTCGAGGTCGCTGGCGAGCACCGCCGCGCCCGCCGAGAGCGCTTCGACCAGGATGATGCCGAAGCTCTCGCCGCCGGTGTTGGGGGCCACGTACAGGTCGACGCTGCGCAGCAGCCGCGCCTTGTCCTCGTCGCTGATCATGCCGAGGAACTCGACGCGCCCGCGCATCTGCTCGGGCAGCCGCTCCACCGCTTCCTTCTCGTCGCCGCGCCCGGCGACCAGCAGCCTGGCCCCGGGGTGGACGCCGAGGATCTTCGGGAGGGCCTTCATCAGGACGGGCAGGCCCTTGCGCGGCTCGTCGATGCGGCCGATGAAGCCGATGGTGCCGCCCTGCCAGGCGGGGTTGACGTCCGCGTCGGCGAAGAAGTCGACGTCGACGCCGTTGGGGATGACCACGGCGTCACCGCCGAGGTGTTCGACCAGGGTCCTGCGGGCGTACTCGCTCACGGCGATCCGGGCGCTGATCTTCTCCAGCGCGGGCTGGAGGATGGGGTACGCGGCGATCATGGCGCGGGAGCGCGGGTTGGAGGTGTGGAAGGTCGCGACGATGGGGCCCTGCGCGGCCCAGCAGCTGAGCAGCCCCAGGGATGGCGAGGCCGGTTCGTGGATGTGGATGACGTCGAAGGTGCCGTCGTGCAGCCAGCGCCGCACCCGCGCGGCCGACAGGAAGCCGAAGTTGAGCCGCGCGACGGACCCGTTGTACGGCACGGGGACCGCGCGGCCCGCCGAGACGACGTAGGGCGGCAGGGGCGTCTCGTCGTCCGCCGGGGCGAGGACGGAGACCTCGTGGCCGAGCCGGATGAGGTGCTCCGCGAGGTCCCTGATGTGGAACTGGACCCCGCCCGGTACGTCCCAGGAGTACGGGCAGACGATGCCGATCCTCACCGGAGGCCCCCGCCCGGTCCGGTCGCGCCGGGTGCGGCGGGGGGTTCGGCGGCGGGTTCGGCGGCGGGTTCGGCGGCGGGTTCGAGATCCGCGAGCCACAGACGTTGCAGCATGTGCCAGTCCTCCGGGTGCTCGGCGATTCCGGTGGCGAAGGCGTCGGCCACCGCCTGTGTCATCACCGACGTCTTCTCGGCGCGACTGCCTGTCCCGGGCACCTCGATGGCCGGATACACCTGCCCGCGCATCATCGTCGGGCCGTCGAACCAGAGCGCGGCGGGCAGCAGCAGCGCGCCGGTCTGCTGGGCGAGCAGCGCGGGCCCCGCGGGCATCCTCGCGCGGTCGCCGAAGAAGTCGACCTCGACGCCGGAGGAGGACAGATCGCGGTCGGCGACCAGGCAGACCAGGCCCCCGGCGCGCAGCCGCCGCGCGAGGAGGCCGAAGGCCGAGCCGCCGGTGTGCGGGACCACCTCCATGCCGAGGCTCTCGCGGTAGGCGACGAAGCGGTCGTAGAGCTTCTCGGGCTTGAGCCGTTCCGCGACCGTCGTGAAGGGCACGTCCCTGGCCCGGGTGAGCCAGGCTCCGGCGAGGTCCCAGTTGGCCATGTGGGGCAGCGCGAGAACGACGCCCCGGCCGCTGGCGACGCCGTCGAACAGCCGGTCGATGTCCTTGATGTCCACGCCGTCGCCGACGCGCTGTCTGCTCCAGGAGGGCAGCCGGAACGACTCCATCCAGTAGCGGGTGTACGAGCGCATGCCGGCCTTGGACAGCGCGGCCAGCTCCGCGGGCCCCGCGTCCGGCGCCACGCGCGCGAGGTTGGACTCCAGGCGCAGCACGCTCTTGCCGCGCCGCTTCCACAGGGTGTCGGCGACGGTGCGGCCGAGCGCCCCCGCCACGGGTTCCGGGAGCCTCCTGACCGCGCTCCAGCCGATCCCGTACAGCGTGTCGGTCGCCCGGTCGCTCAGCGCGCTCACGGTGTGGTCCCACTCCCCCGCGCGGTGCTCCCGGAACCCGGGCCGCGCCCCGGGTCGGCCTCGGCGTCGGCCGCGGCCTCGGCGTCGGCCTCGGCGGATTCCCGCCGTACCGTCACGACCCGCTGGCCGAGGGTGACGACACTGCCGGCCGCCACGATCCACAGGGCGATCGGCAGCAGGACGCCGATGCCCGGGACCCCGAAGGCGTGCAGTCCGGCGAGCCCGGCCGCGACGAGCGAGATGACGAGGCGTTCCGCGCGCTCGATCAGGCCGTTGACCGCGACAGGCAGCCCGATGGACTCGCCGCGCGCCTTGGTGTACGAGACGACCTGGCCGCTGGCGAGGCAGAAGATCGCCACGGCGCACAGGGTGATGCTGTCCCCGTCGCCCGCGTACCAGAGCGCGAAGCCGGCGAAGATCGCGCCGTCCGCGACCCGGTCGAGGGTCGAGTCGAGGAAGGCGCCCCAGCGGCTGGTGACGCCCGCCTGGCGGGCCATATTGCCGTCGACGAGGTCGGAGAAGACGAAGACCGTGATGACGATGGTGCCCCAGAAGAACTCCCCGCGAGGGAAGAAGACCAGCGCACCCGCCACCACTCCGGCCGTACCGATGAGCGTGACCGCGTCCGGACTGACTCCGCGGCGGAGCAGAAACGCGGCGAACGGTGTGAGGACACGCGTGAAGAATGCACGCGCGTACTTGTTCAGCATGGCCTTCCCGAGGTTCGGCGGTGCCGCGCGGCCCCGACGGCCACCGGCTGGCCCATCGTAGCCACGACTGTCGTACGCCATCGCCGGGCACCCGTGCCATGCCGCCGCGTCCGACGTATGGACGCACCGTGACCGGAGTGCGAAGCTCGAAGGACCGAAGCTCGAAGGACCACCGCGGGCATCGCCGGAGCCCCCGGGTACGCGGCTCCCCCGTCGGCCCGTCTCTCCGCGGCACTCACCGCGGAAACGATGCGGGAGGCAGGACGTCATGGGCGACAGGGCACGTGCACATCCCGGGGCCGCCGGCCGGGCGGCGCCCGCCGACCGGCCCGCCTCCGTACGGAACGTGGTGCTGGTGGGCCACAGCGGTGCGGGGAAGACGACGCTGGTGGAGGCGCTCGCGCTGACCGCGGGAGCGGTGGGCAGGGCGGGCCGGGTCGAGGATGGCGCGACGGTCTCGGACTACGACGAGATCGAGCACCGCCAGGGGCGCTCCGTCCAGCTCTCGCTGGTCCCGGTGGAGTGGGGCGGATGCAAGATCAATCTGCTGGACACCCCCGGGTACGCCGATTTCGTCGGCGAGCTGCGGGCCGGGCTGCGGGCGGCGGACGCGGCGCTCTTCGTCGTGTCGGCGGCCCAGGAGGCGAGCGCCGTGGCGGGCGCGGCGCGGGCGGTCTGGGAGGAGTGCGCGGCGGTCGGCATGCCCCGGGCCATCGTGATCACGCATCTCGACACGGCGCGCACCGGCTTCGACGAGATGGTCGCCGTCTGCGGGCGGATCTTCGGCGGGGACGATCCGGACGCCGTGCTGCCGCTGTATCTGCCGGTGCTGGGCCCGGAGGGGCCCGACGGGCACGCTCCGGCCACCGGTCTCGCGGGACTGCTCAGCGGCAGGATGTACGACTACTCGGGCGGGGAGCGCCGGGAGGAGCCGCCGGACCCGGGCAGGCTGCCGCTGCTGGCCGAGGCGCGCGGCCGGCTGATCGAGGGGATCATCGCCGAGAGCGAGGACGAGACCCTGATGGACCGCTATCTGGGCGGCGAGGACGTTGATCTCAAGACGCTGGTCCAGGATCTGGAGAAGGCCGTGACGCGCGGCGCCTTCCATCCGGTGCTGGCGGCGGCGCCCGCCGCGCCCGGGGGCCGGGAGGGGCTGGGCACGGCGGAGCTGCTCGACCTGATCACCGGCGGCTTCCCGAATCCGCTGGAGCGCCCGGCGCCCGCCGTCACCGCGCCGGACGGCTCCGCGCGTCCGGCGATCAGCTGCGACCCGCGCGGTCCGCTGGTCGCCGAGGTCGTCAAGACGGCCTCCGACCCGTATGTCGGCAGGATCTCGCTCGTCCGGGTCTTCTCGGGCACGCTGCGGCCGGACGAGACGGTGCACGTGTCGGGACACGGGCCGGCCGGGCGAGGGCACGAGGACCACGACGCCGAGGTGCGGATCGGCGCCCTTTCCTCGCCGTTCGGCAAGCGGCAGCGGGTGCTGGCGCACTGTGTCGCGGGCGATCTCGCCTGTGTCGGGAAGCTGGTCGGCGCGGATACCGGGGACACCCTGTCGGGGGCGGACGATCCGCTCCTGGTGGAGCCGTGGACCATGCCGGAGCCGCTGCTGCCGCTCGCGGTGGAGGCACACGGCAAGGCGGACGAGGACCGGCTCTCGCAGGGGCTGGCCCGGCTGGTCGCCGAGGATCCGGCGATGCGGCTCGAACAGAACCCGGACACGCGTCAGTTGGTGCTGTGGTGTCTGGGCGAGGCGCACCGCGACGTCGCGCTGGACCGGCTGCGCGGCCGGTACGGGGTCCGGGTCGACGCCGTGCCGTACCGGGTGGCGCTGCGCGAGACGTTCGCGGAGCCGTCGCGGGGGCGCGGCCGGCAGGTGAAGCAGTCCGGCGGGCACGGCCAGTTCGCGATCTGCGAGATCGAGGTGGAGCCGCTGCCCGCCGGGGCGGGCATCGAGTTCGTGGACCGGGTGGTGGGAGGTTCCGTGCCACGCCAGTTCGTGGCGTCCGTCGAGAAGGGCGTACGGGCCCAGGCGGCGCGCGGGGTCGCGGCGGGCCATCCGCTGGTCGACATCCGGGTCACGCTGCGCGACGGCAAGGCGCACTCGGTGGACTCCTCGGACGCCGCGTTCCAGACGGCGGGCGCCCTGGCCCTGCGCGAGGCCGCCGACGGGGCGCGGATCGACCTGCTGGAGCCGGTCGCCGAGGTGCGGGTCCTGGTCCCCGACGAGTTCGTGGGGCCGGTGATGAGCGATCTGTCGGTACGGCGCGGCCGGGTGGTGGGCACCGAACAGGCCGGGGCGGGACGGACCTTGGTCAGGGCCGAGGTGCCGGAGCTGGAGATCGGCCGGTACGCGGTGGATCTGCGGTCCGTCTCGCACGGCACCGGGCGGTTCGGCCGTTCGTACGCGCGTCACGAACCGATGCCGCGAGGGGTGGCGGAGCGGCTGCCGGTGGAGCGGCGCCAGGGTGATCAACGTATCGGCGCCTGACCGGATCCTGAGGGGATAACGCCTGGTCGGCCGGGCCGCCCCGGGCGCCCTCCCGATTCCGGGCGGCTCCGGGGCACAGGTCGTGGACATGTGGCGTAGACCCGCCGACTCCCCTGACGCGGACGGCATCGCACGGTTACTCTGGGGTGCCCAGCTCCGGTAGGTGTGCGGGGCACGCGGGCCGGGAAGTGACCGCGGCAGCGGAACCGTGCGGTGAGGGGGCGGCAAGTGGCCAACGACGTATTCGACTTCAGCCCGGGGGCGCAGATCCCGCTCCAGGGTTCGGCGGGGCAGACGGCGGCCACTCAGGCCCTCGCCTCGGCGGCGTATCGGGACAGCCCGATGGAGGAGATCCTCAAGGCCGACAACGACTGGCACAAATCGACGGTCTCGAAGGGGAAGTTCAGCCTCTTCGAGCCGAATCTCGGCGAGGCGTTCTCCCGCGCCGTGCAGCTGCGGACGCTGGGCGGCGGCCGGGGCGCCCTCATCCAGTCCTTCGGGATGGCGCCGCAGACGGTCGTCGAGCACTGTCTGGCGGCGATCCACATCCGCAAGGAGCGGGACACCCGACTCACGGTGGTGACGCTGGTGGCCGGGGTGCTCTTCCTGCCGGGGCTGCTGGTCTGGCTCGGCGTGTTCCAGCTGCGCCGCACGCTGGCCGGGGCGAAGGACCGGCGGGCCGGCGCGATCGGCACGGCGCTGCTGGCGGCGGTCGCCGTGCTGGCGGTGCTCATGCTGATCAAGCTGCCGCTCCACGGAGTGCTGAACTGGTATCTGCGCGGGATGATCGTCGTCCCGGTCATCGGCTGGTGGCTCGCCAAGCGCACCTGCGAGGCGGCGGCACAGGATCTGCGCGACCGCTGGAACTCCCTGCTCTCGGGCGGCGGCACCGGCGCCAAGATCCCCGAGGCGGTCCCGGGCAATCCCGGCGACTCGACCCGTGAGGAGCTGCGCCTCGGTCTGGAGAAGCTCAGCGCCGAGCAGCAGTCCAATGTGGTCTTCTACGCGGGTCCCAAGGGCATATTGGGCATGGGGACGCGCTGGGGCAGCTGGCAGCTCGCCGAGGAGCTGATCCCCAAGGACCCCGGCAAGGAGATCCACCAGTTCCGCAGCTATGACGTGATACGGGCGATCCACGACCAGATGAAGCTGCTGGAGCGCGGCCCGCTCAACTCCGGTGGGTTCCCGACCCCTTCGGTCAAGCACTGGATCGTCGTACCGGTCGGTGAGGGCGCCGGGTCCGTCTCGCGGCCGGACGGCGCGGAGGTCGAGGCGTACCAGGTCAAGAGCCACGAGATCCAGCGGATCTGCAACCACCAGCAGTTCGGAAGCGGTAACCGCCACTATCTCGGGGTGCAGTTCACGCTCTGGGACAGCCAGTTGGTCATCACGATGATGATCTCGGTGACCGTGCTGCACGAGACGCTGCGCATCGAGGTCTCGGGCTACGCCCTGGGGCCGGTGCACTCGTTGTTCTTCTCGAAGCCCTCGCCCAAGAGCGTCACGCGCGCCAAGACGGTCCGTTTCTGGGAGACCACTTCCCGGAATCTGCCGCTGGTGGAGCCCCGCGAGGCGGTCCGGCTCGCGGTGCGCGCGCCCTTCACCTGGTATCCGCCGATCCTCGACTTCCTCGGCGGCAAGATGTCGCTGCCCGAGCCGTTCGGTATGCGGCACGCCTGGGCCGAGCAGCCCTGGCGTCACCGCTTCATGGCCGACGACGCGATGCGGGCGGCCACCCCGGTGCTGCGGGTCGCGCACAACGCGGCCATGCGGGTGCTGGACGAGCACGGGGTGAGCACGGCCGGCTTCAGCAGCCGCTCGTCCTCGCTGATAGGAGCCGTGCAGGACCCCTCACCGAAGAAGATCGACGCCTACGACGCGTAGCGCGCGACGCGCGGGCGGCGGCGGCGGTGACCGCTGCCGCCGCCGCACCGACCGGCTGTCACGGCTGGTGCGGCCAGGCGTCGGCGAGCATCGCGCGGGTGTCCGCGAGGAGTTGCGGCAGCACCTTCGTATGGCCCACGACCGGCATGAAGTTGGTGTCGCCGCCCCAGCGCGGCACCACGTGCTGGTGCAGATGCGCGGCGATACCGGCACCCGCCACCGAGCCCTGGTTCATCCCGATGTTGAAGCCGTGCGCCCCGGACGCCTTGCGGAGCGCGGTCATGGCGTGCTTGGTCAGCAGCCCCAGCTCGGCGGTCTCCGCGTCGTCCAGCTCCGTGTAGTCGGCGACGTGCCGGAAGGGCACGACCATGAGGTGCCCGCCGTTGTACGGGTACAGGTTCAGCACCGCGTACACCCGCTCGCCGCGGGCGATGACCAGTCCGTCCTCGTCGGACTTGGCCGGGATGGAGCAGAAGGGACAGCCGTCGCCCTCGCCCGGCCCGGTGGGCTTGTTCTCGCCCTGGATGTAGGCCATCCGGTGAGGCGTCCACAGGCGCTGGAACGCGTCCTGGGTGCCCACTCCGATCTGCTGCTCCGGCTCACTCGTCATGCTGAGCAGCATATGACTTGCCTCCCCCGGAGCGTGTCGGCGGCCCGGTCCCGGTGCCCCACCACGATGCTGGGGCGATGCATGTCCGCAACGGCCCCGCCCGGCAGCGTGCGTGGGAGCGGCGCCTGGAGCTGCCGCTGCTCATCGCCTCGCCCCTGTTCCTCGCCTGCTACGCGGTCCTCGTGCTGGTCCACCGCGCCGACCCCGTATGGCACGACGTCGCGCTGGCCTGGCTGCTGCTGATCTGGACCCTCTTCACGGTGGACTACGGCGTGCGGCTGCTGCTGAGCGGGCAAGGCCCCCGCTTCGTACGGACGCACTGGCTGGACACGATCGTCCTGGTGCTGCCGCTGCTGCGCCCGCTGCGGATCGTCAACACCTACGTGGCCCTGCAACGGCGGCGCGGTCGCCCCCGGCTCAGTCTCTACGGGCGGGTGATGGCGTACGCCGGGGTGACGGCCGCGCTGCTCACCTTCGCCGCCGCCCTCGCCGTACTCCAGCAGGAGCGGGACGCGCCGGGCGCCACCATCCGTACCTTCGGCGACTCCGTCTGGTGGGCCTGCTCGGCGATCACCACCGTCGGCTACGGGGACGTGACGCCGGTGACGCCGTGGGGGAGGACGTTCGCGGTGGCGCTGATGATCTGCGGGCTGGCGCTGCTCGGGGCGGTGACGGGTTCGTTCTCGTCCTGGCTGATCCAGGTCTTCGGCCGGGAGGACCAGGAGCGGGCCCCGGACACCGGGAAGGGGTCCCCGGGG
Organism: Streptomyces corynorhini; assembly: GCF_003346515.1. GTDB lineage: Bacteria > Actinomycetota > Actinomycetes > Streptomycetales > Streptomycetaceae > Streptomyces > Streptomyces corynorhini. The sequence continues at coordinate 52,141 of NZ_QQNA01000054.1, read as the reverse complement.
AGCGAGAACTCCCCGGGAACCCCTTCGCGCAGGCCCTGAGCGCCCGTGGGACCGCGAGGTCCCACGGCGGCGGGCCCGTCAGACCTGGACGCGGTCCTCGACGGCCTTCGCGATCTTCGCGACGGCGTCGTCGACCGGGATGCCGTTCTCCTGCGAGCCGTCGCGGTAGCGGAAGGAGACGGCGCCGTTGGCCATGTCCTCGTCACCCGCGATGATCATGAAGGGGACCTTCTGCTTCTGCTGGTTCCTGATCTTCTTCTGCATCCGGTCCGACGACGCGTCCACCTCGACCCGCAGCCCCTGCTTCCTGGCCTTGGCGGCGAAGTCCTGGAGGTAGGGGATGTGCGTGTCACCGATCGGGATGCCGACGGCCTGGACCGGCGCCAGCCAGACCGGGAAGGCTCCCGCGTAGTGCTCGAGCAGCACGGCGAAGAACCGCTCGATGGAGCCGAACAGCGCGCGGTGGATCATGACGGGCTGCTGCTTGGAGCCGTCGGCCGCCGTGTACTCCAGACCGAACCGCTTGGGCTGCTGGAAGTCGACCTGGATGGTCGACATCTGCCAGGAGCGGCCGATGGCGTCGCGGGCCTGTACGGAGATCTTCGGGCCGTAGTAGGCGGCGCCGCCCGGGTCGGGGACCAGCGGAAGGCCCTGCTTCTGGGCGGCCTCGCGCAGCGTCTCGGTGGCCTCCTCCCACTCCGCGTCCTCGCCGATGAACTTGTCGGACTCGGGGTCGCGGGTGGACAGCTCCAGCTCGAAGTCGGTCAGACCGTAGTCGCGCAGCAGATCCAGTACGAAGGTGAGCAGCGAGTCCAGCTCGTCCGCCATCTGCTCCTTGGTGCAGTAGATGTGCGAGTCGTCCTGGGTGAAGCCGCGGGCACGGGTCAGACCGTGCACGACACCGGACTTCTCGTACCGGTAGACCGTGCCGAACTCGAAGAGCCGCAGGGGCAGCTCACGGTAGGACCGGCCGCGCGCCTTGAAGATCAGGTTGTGCATGGGGCAGTTCATCGCCTTGAGGCGGTAGTTCTGCCCGTCGAACTCCAGGGGCGGGAACATCCCCTCGGCGTAGTTGGGCAGGTGCCCCGAGGTCTCGAACAGCCCCTCCTTGGAGATGTGCGGGGTGTTCACGAACTCGTAGTCGGCGTCCTCGTGGCGGTGGCGCGAGTAGGTCTCCATCTCCCGGCGGATGATGCCGCCCTTGGGGTGGAAGACCGCGAGGCCCGAGCCGATCTCCTCGGGGAAGGAGAAGAGGTCCAGCTCGTTGCCGAGCTTGCGGTGGTCGCGCTTCTCGGCCTCGGCGAGGAACTCCAGGTGCGCCTTCAGCTCGTCCTTGGTGGGCCAGGCGGTGCCGTAGACGCGCTGGAGCTGCTTGTTCTTCTCGCTGCCGCGCCAGTAGGCGGAGGCGTTGCGCATCAGCTTGAACGCCGGGATGTTGCGGGTGGTGGGCAGGTGCGGGCCCCGGCAGAGGTCCTTCCAGCACAGGTCGCCGGTCTTCGCGTCGAGGTTGTCGTAGATGGTCAGCTCGCCGCCGCCCACCTCGACGTCCGCGCCGTCGTCCGACGAGGCGGATCCCTTGAGGCCGATCAGCTCCAGCTTGTACGGCTCGTCGGCCAGCTCCTCGCGGGCCGCCTCGTCCGTGACGACGCGGCGTGAGAAGCGCTGTCCGCGCTTCTGGATCTCCTGCATCTTCTTCTCGATGGCCTTGAGGTCATCGGGGGTGAAGGGGGTCGCCACGTCGAAGTCGTAGTAGAAGCCGTCCTTGACCGGCGGGCCGATGCCCAGCTTGGCCTCGGGGTGCAGCTCCTGCACGGCCTGCGCCATGACGTGCGCGGTGGAGTGGCGCAGGATGTCCAGGCCGTCCGGGGAGGAGATCTCGACGGGCTCGACGACCTCGCCCTCGGCGACGCCGTACGCGAGGTCCCGCAGTTCGCCGTCGACGCGCGCGGCGACGACGGTGCGCTCGCCGGGGAAGAGGTCGGCCGCCGTAGTGCCCGTCGTCACCACGCGCTCTTCCCGCTCGGAATCGCGTTGGATGATCACACGGACGTCTGACACCGGTCTCTCCTGACCTACGGGGCGCGACAGCGGATACTGCGCGTGCTGAATCGTACCGAGCCCGCGGGACCGCTCGCGAAACGGTTTCCCGGCGTCCGGCCGCCGGGACGTCACACACGGGGCGTACTCCACCGTAAACGACGCATACCGTACGACCTGTCCGGGTAGCACCGATTCGGGCAGGGGGAGCGCCATCTGCCGCCGACGCACGAGGAGTTCGCGGATGACGTGTTGGTTCGAAGGGCCGCTGGCCGCGTTCGGGACCGGGGCGACGGGGACGGACGTCGAGGAGGACCGGATCCTCTCGGGCGCCCTGGTCGTGCAGGAGACGGCGGGGGCGCGGCCCCGGGTGACGCGCTGGCTGGTGGACCCGGGGGTGCCGGTGCCCGAGGCGGCCATCGCCGCGCACGGCCTCACCGAGGACCTGCTGCACCGCAACGGGCGCTGGCCGGCCCCCGTGATGGCGGAGATGGCGGGAGCGCTCGGCAGACAGTGCGCGTCGGGCCGTCCGCTCGTGGTGATGGACGCGCCGTTCGGTCTGACGCTCCTCGACCGCGAGCTGCGCCGCCACCGGGCCTCGTCCCTCCCCGCACACCTGGAGGGGGCCCCGCTGTGCGTGCTGGACCCGCGGGTCCTCGACGGGCAGCTGGACCGCTACCGCAAGGGCCCGCGCGCCCTCCGGGACCTGCGGGACCACTACAAGGCCGAGGCGGCGGGCCCGGACGATGTGGACGGCGTCGAGCCGACGGCGCTGTCTGCGCTGGCGGCCCTGGAGGTGGTGCGCGCGGTCGGCCGCAGGTTCTCCGCGCGGCTGGAGCGGCTCAGCGCGCGGGAGCTGCACGGGCTCCAGACCCGCTGGCACGCGGAGCTGGCGCGCGGGCAGCAGTCCTGGTTCTCGCGGCCCGCGGAGAGCGGACCCGAGGCGGCCGCGTGGCCGCTGCGGCCACCGCGCTCCGCGGCGGCGGCCTGACGGCCGGAACACACGAAAGCCGGTCCGTCGACGACGGACCGGCCTCTCCCGGGTGGGCGATACTGGGTTCGAACCAGTGACCTCTTCGGTGTGAACGAAGCGCTCTCCCACTGAGCTAATCGCCCGGGAACGCCTGAACCATACAGGCCCCGGCACGTTTCCTTCAAACCCGTTCCCGGGCGGAACACCCGGGCGGGAGACGGGGAACGAACGGCGCAACGGGCGGGGCCCCGAAAACCTGTCGGTAGGTCTTCGGGGCCCCGGTCCGGGTGGGCGATACTGGGTTCGAACCAGTGACCTCTTCGGTGTGAACGAAGCGCTCTCCCACTGAGCTAATCGCCCGGACGCACCGCATACGTTACCCCATGTCAGCGGGTACCCCGTCACCCGCCGGTCACCGGCCGGTCACCCGCGGGGACCCGCGCTCGGCGACCCGGCGCGGATGGATGGAAGACGCGCGGACGGCGGGCGGACCGCGGGCGGACGACAGGCGCGGAACGCGACGTTCCGCCGCATCACCTCAATGGCGGTACAACCCGAAGTAACACACCGCCATACGAGTTACCCGAAGGGCCACAAAACAGACAGAGGGGTTTACAACGGCACCGTAGGTGGCATCTCGATTTCGCCGACGTGCGAATCCCCGAGCGCACACTGAGCGAAAGGCCCTGGCGCTTATGAACACCACGGTCAGCTGCGAGCTGCACCTGCGCCTCGTTGTATCGAGCGAGTCCTCACTGCCTGTACCCGCGGGCCTCCGGTATGACACGGCCGACCCCTACGCCGTGCACGCCACCTTCCACACGGGAGCCGAAGAGACGGTCGAGTGGGTCTTCGCCCGCGACCTGCTCGCCGAGGGGCTGCACCGGCCCACCGGCACCGGCGACGTCCGGGTCTGGCCGTCCCGCAGCCACGGTCAGGGCGTCGTCTGCATCGCCCTCAGTTCACCGGAGGGCGAAGCTCTGCTGGAGGCCCCGGCGCGGGCCCTGGAGTCGTTCCTCAAGCGGACCGACGCCGCGGTGCCACCAGGCACCGAGCATCGTCACTTCGATCTCGACACGGAGCTGTCGCACATCCTGGCCGAGAGCTGAGCCAGGCAGAGACTGCACGGCGCCGTCCGACTCGGGGAGACGGCGCCGCGCGGACAATCGCATACGGAGGACACCGTCGCCGTCACCGCGGACCCACCGCGGCGACGGCGACGGCGCGTTCCGCCCCGGCACGGCGGACCCCCGCCGCCCGGCCAGCGGCTAAAGTCGGCGGGATTCTGCGGGCACCGGCCCGTGGGCAGTCCAGGGAGCGGACCGTGCTGATTCCACACGACACCCGGATCGCCCTCGACACCGTCGTCGATCTGGTCAACACCGCGCCGGAGGCCGGCGGCGCGACCGACCGGCTCGCGGGTGTCGAGGCGCTGTACGACTTCGTACGGGACCACAACATCAGCGGGGTGCGGGAGCTGGGCGCGCGGGATCTGCGGGCCCTGCTGGACGTGCGCGACCGCTTCACGGAGGTCTTCGCGACAGCTGACCCGCGGGCGGCAGCCGACCTGATCAACCGGCTGGTGGCGGGCGCGGGGACGACTCCGCAGCTCACCGACCACGACGGCTACGACTGGCACGTCCACTACTTCGCGCCGGGTGCCTCCGTCGCCGACCACCTCGCGGCCGACTGCGGCATGGCGCTGGCCTTCATGGTCGTGGCGGGCGAGCAGGAGCGGCTGCGGCGCTGCGAGGCCCCGGACTGCGGGCACGCGTTCGTCGATCTGTCGCGCAACCGCTCCCGCCGCTACTGCTCCAGCCGCACCTGCGGCAACCGGCTGCATGTGGCCGCGTACCGGGCACGCCGCAAGGAAGCGGGCGGTTAGGGCCTCTCCTGTGGCTCTCGCCCGGCCCGGGGGCCGGTACGCGGGACCCGCACGTCCGGATCCGGTATGCCCGGATCCCGTACGCCCGGGGCCGGTACGCGGGGCCGGTACGCAGACGCGGGGCCGGTACGCGGACGCGGGGCCGTCACAGCAGGAACAGATCGTGCAGCGCCGCCATCAGCAGCAGGGCACCGATCACGGTCAGGAAGATCATCAACGGCGGCTGGGAGAGCGCGTACAAACAGCCGCGCGGCTCCTCGGTGGGTGCGGGGGTCTCCCCCTGGGAGGTCTCGAACATCTCGGAGCCGATCATGGCGCACCCCGAAGGCCGCTCCCGACCAACCAGGGCGATCAGCCCCGGAGTTCATCATTTCCCGTGGTTTGGATCCCGGAAAGCCAGCCGAATCAGGGCTGACCTGGGATGCTGCCGCACCTCCGGAACACGGGCACCGCCCGTCCCCCGGAGCGCCGGGATCAGATCCCGTGCTTCTTCAGAATGGCCTCGATGTCGCTGAAGTCGTCCCCGGGACGCTCCTCGCGCGGCTTGCCCTCGGGCCGCGCCACCGGCCGGGCGCCGGCACCGAGCGCGGGCCCGGAGGCCGCGGGCTCGACCGGGCCACCGCCCTCCCGCGCCGCCCTGGCGGCCGCCTTGCGCTCCTTGCGCGAGCCACCGCCGCGCCGCTCCACCGCGCGCGTCGTCATGAAGAGCAGCCAGGCCACCCCGAGGACCGCGAACCCCGCCCAGGCCGTCGGGCTGAAGGCCGTGTTGGCGAGCCACTTCACCGCGCCCACCATCACCAGCCCGACCGGGACCAGCGCGTACGCCGCGATCCTGGTGGCGGCGAGGAAACGCTTGCGGTACGCGGTGATGGCGGCGATACCCAGGCCCGCTGCTGACACCGCTGCGCACATGGTCTCGGCAATCATCAGGTCCTCCAGGCAGAGCGCGTCATCGGCCGAACACATCTTCCCCTCCATCCTGCACCTGACCACCCCGTCGGGGCCACGGTGCGGGGCCGTGGCGGGCGGATCTGGGGGAGATCTCGGGGACGGGGTCCTCCCCAGGTCCCGGTCCGCGCGGCGGAGCAGGGGGCATCCGGGGGCCGCCGTCCTGGGAGACTGGTCCCATGAGCGACTCCACCACCACGCGCCCCGTCGTCCTCGACGTCTGGTGCGAACTCCAGTGCCCCGACTGCCGCACCGCCCTGGACGACGTACGCGCGCTGCGCGCCCGCTACGGCGACCTGCTCGAACCGCGGCTGCGCCACTTCCCGCTGGAGAAGCACCGGCACGCCTACGCCGCCGCGCAGGCCGCCGAGGAGGCGGCCGAGCAGGGCGCGGGATGGCCGTACGTGGAGGCCGTCCTGGCCTCCACCGAGGAACTCGCCGCCAGGGGCGAGCCGTTCCTCGTCGAGACGGCGCGCGCTCTGGGCCTGGACGCCGAGGAGTTCGACACCGCCCTGATCGACGGCCGGCACTTCCTGACCGTCGACGCCGATCAGGCCGAGGGCAAGGCCATCGGCGTGACCGGCACCCCGACCTATGTGATCGACGGCGAGCGGTTCGACGGCGGCAAGAGCCAGGAAGGGCTGCGCGAGCGCGTCGAGGCCGTCGTGGACCGGCTGCTGGGCCGGGCCCCGTCTTCGAAGTAGTCCCGCCCGCCCGCGAGGCGAGTGGGACTATGGAGACAGGGCCCAGCCCAGGGCGCGGCCGGAGCGGGTCAGAGCAGCCGTTTGACGAAGTTGCGGTGGACCGTGACGTACCGGAGCGACTCGTAGAGCCGGACCGCGGGGGTGTTGTCCGTGAAGACGTGCAGCCCGAGCAGGTCCGAGCCGGACGCGTGGGCGACTTGCTCGGCGAGCAGCATGAGGGCGCGCCCGAACCCCCTGCCGCGCATCTCCTCGGTCACGGCCACGTCGTACACGTACGAGCCCCAGCGGCCGGGACGGACCTCGTGACGCGACACCCAGAGATGGCCGACGGCGCTTCCGTCGTGGACGAGGACGCGGAACGTGACGCCGGGGGTGGCCAGGCCGTCGGGGAGGTTCTCCCGGTGGCTGCGCTCCGACTTGGCGCGGGCGGTCCCGGGCGGGGTGCCGCGGTCGATCCACTCGCGGGCGAAGGCGTCGATGCCGTCCGCCAGCCAGGTCGCGTACTCGGCGTCGCTCATGGGACGGGCCTCGACGCCCTCGGGGAGGGACGGCGGTTCGGGCGCCAGCTCCTTGTCCATGGTGCGGCTGCGCTCGGTGTAGCCGAGGGATGCCAGCAGGCGCGTCGCGCCGCTCGCGCCGGGCTCCACGGAGGCCAGCGCCTGTTCGCAGCCCCAGTCGCGCAGCACCTCCTCGGCGGCGAGTACGGCGACGGTGGCGCGGCCCCTGCGCCGGTCGGGCTCCGCGACGCGCAGCCCCTGGAGGATCCCGGCCCGGTGGCCGAAGGCGGCGTCGGTGGCTATGTCCAGCGCGCCGACGGGGCGGCTGTTCACGCAGACCTCGTAGGAACGTGACTTTCCGCCGTCGGCGGTCTGCTGAAGCGGTCCCGTGGGCCGCAGGGTGGTGGTCATCAGAGGAGTTGTACCCGCGACGCGGCGCCCGGTCATCCGTTTTACGGGTCGCGGGCGGCGCCGGTTTACGGGTCGCGGGCGGCGCCGGAACGCTCGTCGAAGACGCGCATGGTCTTGGCGGTGACGGGGCCGGGGGCGGTCGGCAGCGCGCGCCCGTCCATCCGGTGGACGGCCTGGACGTCGCGCAGGGTCGAGGTCAGGAAGATCTCGTCGGCGCGGTCCAGGATGTCGAACGGCAGCTCGGTCTCGCGGGCGCCGCTCCACTCGGTGACCAGGGCGCGGGTGATGCCGGCGAGGCAGCCGGAGGCGAGCGGCGGGGTGTGGAGTTCGCCGTCGAGGACGACGAAGACGTTGGAGCCGGTGCCCTCGCAGAGCGCGCCGACGGTGTTGGCGAACAGCGCCTCGGTGGCGCCTTGTCCGGTCGCGCGGGCGAGCGCGACGACGTTCTCCGCGTACGAGGTGGTCTTGATCCCGGTCATCGCGCCGCGCTCGTTGCGGGGCCAGGGGACGGTGACGGCGGCCGTGCTGTCGGGGCGGCGGGTGGTGGCGCCGAGGGCGACGACGAGGGTGGGTGGTGCGTCGCCGCGGTCGGAGCCGAGCGGGGAGAGCCCGCCGGTGAAGGTGATCCGCAGCCGGGCCAGGTCCGCCGGGTTGGCGTCGAGGACGGCCGCGCAGGCCCGCCGTATCTCGTCGGCATCCGGCTCGGCCAGGCCGAGGCCGCGGGCGGAGCGGGCCAGCCGGTCCAGGTGGCGGGTGAGGGCGAAGGGCCGTCCCCGTACGGCCTTGACCGTCTCGAAGACGCCGTCGCCCACGGTCAGCCCGTGGTCGAGCACGGAGACCAGGGCGGTCTCGGCCGTGCGCAGTCCGCCGTCGACCCAGATTCTCATCGCGTGATCCCTCCGTTCACCGACCGGGCTTCCGCCGGTTCCCGGCCGGGCGTCCCGTGCGCCGCCGACGCGATCGCCAGCAGCCTGGACGCCTTCAGTTCGGTCTCCCGCCACTCCCCCTCCGGGTCGGAGCCCCAGGTGATACCGGCGCCGGCGCCGAAGCGCAGCAGGGGGCGGGCGGGTGTGGTGCGGTCGATCCAGAACGTACGGATGCCGACGGCGAGTTCGGCCGTGCCCCGGTCGGCGTCGACCCAGCCGAGGCCGCCGCAGTAGGGGCCGCGCGGCGCGGTCTCCAGCTCCTCGATGATCGTCAAAGCGCTGGCCTTGGGGGCGCCGGTGACCGAGCCGGGCGGGAACGTCGCGCTCAGCAGCTCCGGCCAGCCGGAGGCGGCGTCGAGTTCGCCCCGTACCGTCGAGACGAGGTGGACCAGGCCGGGGTGCGGTTCCAGGGCGCAGAGCGCGGGGACGGTGACGGTCCCGGGGGCGCAGACCCGGCCGAGGTCGTTGCGGACCAGGTCCACGATCATCACGTTCTCCGCGTGGTCCTTGGCCAGCAGCTCCCCGGCGGTGCGGGCGGTGCCCTTGATCGGCCCCGACTCGACGGTGCGGCCCGTGCGGCGCAGATACAGCTCGGGAGAGGCGGTGGCGATCTCCACGCCGTGCGCGGGCAGCCGGATCGTCCCCGCGTACGGCGCCGGGTTGCCCAGGGCGAGCAGCGCGGTCAGGGCGTCGACGTCGGTGGCGGCGGGGTCGGGGTCGGGCAGCGGCGCGGAGAGCACCCGGCAGAGGTTGACCTGGTAGACGTCGCCGGAGGCGATGTACGCGCGGATCCGCCGTACCCCCTCGGTGTAGGCGGCGCGGTCGAGCGAGGAGGTCCACTCCCCCGGTCCTGGCCCCACCCAGCGGCCCGGCACGGGCGCCGGGACCGGCTCGGTGCGTACGTCCTCGAAGCGGGCGCAGGTCAGACGGCCCTCGAAGTCCGCGGCGACGGCCCAGAACCCGGCGGAGCCGAGCGCCTCGGGATCATGGGTGACATCCCGCAGACCGGAGGCGACGAGGCCGCCGAAGCGGGCCAGCGCAGGCAAGTCGTACACGTTTGCGAGTCTAGAACAGACCCCTGTCCACCGCGTCGCGCCGAACGGACGGCGAACGCACCGCAGCACGCTGCGGAAACGCGTTTTTGTGCTGGCCCCGGAATCCGCTAGAGTTCAACACGTCGCCAGGGCCGCCACAGACGGCCGGAAACGATATGCGGACGTAGCTCAGTTGGTAGAGCGCAACCTTGCCAAGGTTGAGGTCGCCAGTTCGAACCTGGTCGTCCGCTCGATTGTGGGGGATATCTTCCCGGCCCCCGCACTCCTGGTGGAGTGGCCGAGAGGCGAGGCAACGGCCTGCAAAGCCGTCTACACGGGTTCAAATCCCGTCTCCACCTCTGCGGACGATTAGCTCAGCGGGAGAGCGCTTCCCTGACACGGAAGAGGTCACTGGTTCAATCCCAGTATCGTCCACTGGACCCCAGAGGTTCCCGCGCGATTAGCTCAGCGGGAGAGCGCTTCCCTGACACGGAAGAGGTCACTGGTTCAATCCCAGTATCGCGCACGCAGTACGAGTACGCGGAAAACGCGGGTCCCACCCGCGCGATTAGCTCAGCGGGAGAGCGCTTCCCTGACACGGAAGAGGTCACTGGTTCAATCCCAGTATCGCGCACTGCCTCAAGCCCCCGGTCGCTTCGGTGACCGGGGGCTTTTCCGTGGTGCGGGCACCGTACCCGGACAGCGCGATGGCCGGTCAGCTCCCCAGCTGACCGGCCAAACGCTGCCGTCCGCCGCACCCCCGTCCCCACGGGGTTGTTGGCCGGATGTCCCCGACCCGGGCCGCTCTCCCGGGTCCGGGGCGCCATGTTCAGCGCCCCAGCATCACGCCCACGGACGACGCCTGTGTGACCACCGCTTCCCAGCCGCCGAAGACGACGACCAGCAGGGCCGCGAGGGGAAGGACCATGGCCGTCGCCACCAGCGGGTGGCGCGTCCCGGGCCGGGGAGCGCCGAAAGCGGCGATCGCCTTGCGTCCCTGGGCGCGGATCGCTGCTCGCGATGCCGTCTCCGCCATGGTCCCTCTCCTGTCATGTCCGACAGCGGCGAGTGTCTGACCTCGGGGGACGAGTGCTGCACTCGCCGCTTGACCTCAACACTAGGGACGGGACGACACCTGGTCGTCATGCCCGCGTACCCATTGCCGGGCCTCCCGGAGGATGAGCGCGCGGGGGCGGCGTACTCCCCTGGGTGGAGAGCCGGGCCCCGGGGGTCTGAGGGTCTTCCCGGAGAGCGCGCGGGAGGGGACCGGCCGCGAGCCGGTCACGGGTGACTTCGCTCACTTCCGTATCACCGGCAGGTGGCCGCCCTGCCCCCGTTGACCTGCCGGGACGGCGCCGGGAGTACGGGTGCGCGCCGGGGCGGCGCCGGGCCGGGCCGCTGTCTCCGGGTGACCCCCCATCGACCAATCCCCCATCGGCGAGGGAGCTTTGGGATCAGGCCGGAGTCCGGCCGCGGGCGGAGCCGTTCACCCTGACCACTCCTCAAGTTTGCTGCCCGGCCCGGAGAATCGGTCCGTTCGCGAGGGCGCGGCCTATGAGCGCACCGGGGCCCGGGTACGTAAGCTGTGCCACGGCACACGGACGACCGGGCAGCGGGGATGGACATGGCGATGATGCGGCTCCGGCGGGAGGACCCGCGTGTCGTCGGTTCGTTCAGGCTCCACCGGCGGCTGGGCGCGGGCGGGATGGGCGTCGTCTATCTGGGCTCGGACCGGCGTGGCCAGCGGGTGGCCCTGAAGGTGATCCGTCCCGATCTCGCCGAGGACCAGGAGTTCCGGTCCCGGTTCGCCCGCGAGGTCTCGGCCGCGCGCCGCATCCGCGGCGGCTGTACGGCGCGGCTGGTGGCCGCCGATCTCGACGCGGACCGGCCGTGGTTCGCCACCCAGTACGTGCCGGGGCCCTCGCTGCACGACAAGGTGAACGAAGAGGGGCCGCTGTCGGCCGCCGAGGTCGCCTCGGTCGGCGCGGCGCTCTCCGAGGGGCTGGTGGCGGTGCACGAGGCCGGGGTGGTGCACCGCGATCTCAAACCGTCCAACATCCTGCTCTCCCCCAAGGGCCCGCGCATCATCGACTTCGGCATCGCCTGGGCGACCGGCGCGAGCACCCTGACCCATGTCGGCACGGCGGTCGGGTCGCCCGGCTTCCTCGCCCCGGAACAGGTACGCGGGGTCGCGGTCACCCCCGCCACGGACGTGTTCTCGCTCGGCGCCACGCTGGCGTACGCGGCGACCGCCGACTCGCCGTTCGGGCACGGCAGTTCCGAGGTCATGCTCTACCGGGTGGTCCACGAGGAGGCGCAGCTGTACGGGATGCCCGACGCGCTGGCGCCGCTCGTACGGGCCTGCCTCGCCAAGGACCCCGAGGACCGTCCCAGCACGCTCCAGCTGTCGATGCGGCTCAAGGAGATCGCCGCCCGGGAGGCCCAGGGCCTGATCGACAGCCGGCCGCCCGCGCAGCGGACCCGCGGCGGGCAGGAGATCTCCACGGGGCGGCTCACCGAGCGGTACACGGAGCGCGACGCGGTACGCGACACCGCACGCGACGCGGCGCGCACGGTCGGCGGCCCCGGCTCCCCGGGCCGTACGCCGGGCACGGCGGGCGGGCCGGGACCCGGTCCCCGGCCGGGCCGGATGCGGCCGGGGACCGGCTCCTCGTCCCGTACCGGAGGCGGGTCGCCGCGCACCGGCGGCTCCCGCCCCCCACGGTCCCGCGACGCCGCGCGGACGGGCGGCCGGCCGAAGCCGGGCCCGCGCACCACCCCGGGGAAGCTGCGCCCCGCCAATCCGCGGCTGCTGCGGCAGCGGCTCATCGTCTTCGTCGTCGTGACGCTCATCGTGGCGCTCGGGATCGCCGCCGCACAGCAGCTCTGAACGCCTCGGCGGTACGGGCGACGCCCGTGGTGTGCCGGGCCGGCTCGGGCGCTCAGCTCGGCCGGGGGCGCGTCGCGTAGAAAGCCACCGCCGACGCCGCCGCCACATTGAGCGAGTCGACACCCGCGTCCATCGGAATACGGACGTGCGCGTCGGCGGCGTCGAGGATCCCCGGTGTGAGCCCGGCGCCCTCGGTGCCGAAGACCAGGGCCAGCCGCTCGTCGTCCCGCGCGGCCAGTTCGTCCAGGGTGATCGCCCGGTCGCTCAGACAGAGCGCGGCCACCGTGAACCCCGCGGCGCGCAGCGTCGCGACCTCGCCGGGCCAGGACTCCAGACGGGTCCACGGCACCTGGAACACCGCGCCCATCGAGACCTTCACGGACCGCCGGTAGAACGGATCGGCGCAACGCGGGCTGAGGAGTACGGCGTCCACGCCCAGGGCCGCGGCGTTCCTGAAGGCGGCGCCCAGGTTGGCGTGGTCGACGATGTCCTCGAACAGCGCGACGCGCCGCACCGCGGGCTCCTCCCCCGCCCCGCCCCGCCACGCCGTGCGCAGCACCTCGTCCACCGGGGGCAGCGGCTTGCGCGCCATCGACGCGAGGGCGCCGCGGTGCACGTGGTAGCCGGTGACGCGCTCCGCCAGCTCCGGGTCGACCACGTACACCGGGGCGCTCGCCGCGTCGATGACGTCGCGCAGCGGGCCGACCCATTTCGCCGAGAGCAGCATCGACCGCATCGCGTAACCCGCCTGCTCCGCGCGGCGGATGACCTTCTCGCCCTCGGCGATGAACAGCCCCTCGGCGGGCTCCCGCCTGCGCCGCAGCTCGACATCCGTCAGTCCGGTGTAGTCGCGCAGGCGCGGGTCCTCGGGGTCGTCGACGGTGATGGGTTCGGCCACGGGTCTGCCCTGTTCGGTGGAGGGTGGGGGTCGCGTGCGGTGCGGTGTCGGGTTCAGTGCGGTGCGGTGTCGCGTGCGGTGCGGTGTCGGGTGCGGTGGGTGGTGCGGTGTCCGGTGCGCTATCCGCCGTCGCCGAGCGCCACCACGTCGCCGATCACGATGACCGCCGGGGGCCGTACCTCCTGCGCCCGTACCACCTCCGCGACCGTCGCGAGCGTCGCGTCCACCCGGCGCTGAGCCGCCGTGGTGCCCTCCTGGATCAGGGCGAGAGGGGTCTCGGGCGCCTTGCCGTGCTCCATCAGCGCGCGGGCGATGGAGCCGATCTTGTCCACGCCCATCAGCACGACGATCGTGCCGCGCAGCTTGGCGAGCGCCGCCCAGTCGACCAGCGAGCGCGCGTCCTCGGGCGCCACATGGCCGCTGACCACGGTGAACTCATGGGCCACCCCCCGGTGTGTCACCGGGATCCCGGCGGCGCCCGGCACACTGATCGAGCTGGAGATGCCCGGTACGACCGTGCACGCGATGCCCGCCGCCGCGAGCGCGTGGACCTCCTCCATCCCCCGCCCGAACACGAACGGGTCGCCGCCCTTGAGGCGCACCACGGCCTTGCCCGCCCTCGCGTGCTCGATCAGCGCGTCGTTGATCGCCTCCTGCGCCATCGCGCGGCCGTACGGGATCTTGGCCGCGTCGATCAACTCGACGTGCGGCGGCAGCTCGTTCAGCAGGTCGCGCGGGCCCAGGCGGTCGGCGATCACCACGTCCGCCTCGGCGAGCAGCCTGCGGCCGCGCACCGTGATCAGGTCCGGGTCGCCGGGCCCGCCGCCGACGAGCGCGACTCCGGGCGTACGGGCGCGGCTGCGGTGGTGCGGCGCGGCGAGCGTGCCGTCGCGCAGCCCCTCCACGACGGCGTCCCGCACGGCGGCGGAGCGGCGCGGGTCCCGGCCGGTGAGCACGGCGACGGTGACGCCCTCGCTGCGACCGGTCGCGGGCGTCCACGCGGTGGCGGCCTCGGCGTCGTCGCTGCGTACGCACCAGATCCTGGAGCGTTCGGCCTCGGCGGACGCGGTGCGGTTGGCGTCGGGGTCGCTGGACGCGATCAGCGCGTACCAGGCGTCCTGGAGGTCGCCCTCCCGGTACCCGCGGCGCTCCCAGCGGATCTCCCCGGCCGTCGCCATGGCCTCGACGGACGCCTTCGCCGACGGTGAGACCAGCACCACGTCGGCGCCCGCCGCGACGAGCGCGGGCAGCCTGCGCTGGGCGACCTGACCGCCACCGACGACGACAACGCGCCGCCCGGAAAGGCGGAGTCCGACGGGGTAGGCGTGGTGCTCGACGTGCTGGGCCATGTCGGTGGGGACTCCTTGGGGCGGTGGGACGGGGTTCTGGGTCCCGTGCCCACTTTACGTGGGTCAGGGGCGGGGGGTGCGGTGCGGTGGGGCATCCGGCGACGGCCCGCGCACGGGCACCGGCCCACGCCGGCAACACACCCCGGCCCGCCCCGGCGGCGCCCCGCACCCGACACCCGGCCCAGCCAGAAACGCGCCCCGCCGTCGCCGGACGGCGCCGCTACTTCTCCGTTACCCCCGCCGAGTCGAACGTCGCCACCTCGTGCATCGCGCGCGCCGCGCTCTGGATCACCGGGAGCGCCAGGAGCGCCCCGGTGCCCTCGCCCAGGCGCAGGTCGAGGTCGACGAGCGGGCGCAGACCGAGCTTGTTGAGGGCGGCCACGTGGCCGGGCTCGGCGCTGCGGTGGCCCGCGATGCAGGCGGCGAGCGCCTCGGGGGCGACCGCGCGGGCGACCAGTGCCGCCGCGCCCGCGCTCACGCCGTCGAGCAGGACCGGCGTACGCATGGACGCGCCGCCCAGCAGGAAGCCCACCAGGGCGGCGTGTTCGAGGCCGCCGACCGCCGCGAGCACGCCGATGGGGTCGGCGGGGTCGGGCCGGTGGAAGTCGAGGGCGCGGCGTACGACGTCGACCTTGCGGGCGTGCGTCTCGTCGTTGATGCCCGTACCACGTCCGGTGACCTCCGCCGGGTCCTGGCCGGTGTAGACGGAGATCAGCGCGGCCGACACGGTGGTGTTGGCGATGCCCATCTCACCGGTGAGCAGGGCCTTGTTACCGGCGGCCACCAGGTCGCGCGCCGTCTCGATGCCGACCTCGATCGCCGCGAGGACGTCCTCGCGGGTCATGGCGGGGCCCGTCGTGAAGTCGGCGGTTCCGGCGCGGACCTTGCGGGGCAGCAGGCCCGGGGTGGCGGGGAGGTCGCTCGCGACGCCGACGTCCACGACGCAGACCTCGGCGCCCACCTGGTTGGCGAACGCGTTGCACACCGCGCCGCCGCCCAGGATGTTCGCGACCATCTGGCCGGTGACCTCGCGCGGCCACGGGGTGACGCCCTGGGCGTGCACGCCGTGGTCACCCGCGAAGATCGCGACGGCGGCGGGCTCGGGGATCGGCGGCGGGCACATGCGTGACAACCCGCTGAGCTGCGCGGAGATGATCTCCAGCATGCCGAGCGCGCCGGCGGGTTTCGTCATGCGCTTCTGACGTTCCCACGCCTCGCCCAGCGCCTTGGCGTCCAGCGGACGGATCCCGGCGACGGTCTCCTGGAGCAGGTCGTGCGGCTCCTCGCCCGGCAGGGCCCGGCGGCCGTACGTCTCCTCGTGGACGACCCAGGAGAGCGGGCGGCGCTTCGCCCAGCCCGCCTGCATCAGCTCGGGCTCCTCGGGGAATTCGTCGACGTATCCGACGCAGAGGTACGACACGACTTCGAGGTGTTCGGGCAGCCCCAGCGCGCGGACCATCTCGCGCTCGTCGAAGAAGCTGACCCAGCCGACGCCGAGTCCCTCGGCGCGGGCGGCGAGCCAGAGGTTCTCGACGGCGAGCGCGGAGGAGTACGGCGCCATCTGCGGCTGGGTGTGCCGGCCGAGGGTGTGCCGGCCCCCGCGCGTGGGGTCGGCGGTGACGACGATGTTGACCGGGGTGTCGAGGATGGCCTCGATCTTCAGTTCCTTGAACTGCTTGGCCCGCCCCTTGGGCAGCGACGTGGCGTACGCGTCGCGCTGCCGCTGGGCCAGTTCGTGCATGGCCCGCCGAGTCTCGGCGGAGCGGATGACGACGAAGTCCCAGGGCTGCGAGTGGCCCACGCTGGGCGCCGTGTGCGCGGCCTCCAGGACGCGCAGCAGCACCTCGTGCGGGATCGGGTCGGAGCGGAAGCCGTTACGGATGTCCCGGCGCTCGCGCATCACACGGAGGACGGCGTCGCGCTCGGCGTCGTCGTACCCGGAGGCGGCGGCCGTGCCCTCGGCGGGCGGCTCGGCCTCGGCCTCGGCGACGGCCTGCTCGGGGACCACCTGCTCGGGATCCGCGCTCTGCTCCGGGGCGGCGGTCTGCTCCGGGGCCACTGCCTGGTCGGGGGCCACTGCCTGGTCGGGCTCGGGAGCGGCCTGTGCCGACGCGGCGGGGGCGGGGGCGGGCTCGGGTTCCGCTACGGCTTCCGGTACAGGTTCCGGTACGGGCGCGTCCTGTGCGGCTAGGGGCTCGGGCGACGGCTCCGCCGGGGCCTGTGCCTCGGCCACCGGCTCGACGGTGGAGGGAGCATCGGCGGCCACCGGCGCCGGGGCGGGCTCGGGCTGAGGCGCGGCCTCGGGCTCCACGGCGGCCTCGGGCGCTGCCTCCTGCCCGGGGTGCGGGAGTTCCGCCACGACGACGAATTCTGCGGCGGGTTCGGCGACAAGTTCCGGTGCTGACCCGGTTTCGGGTTCCGGGGCGATCGGCTCGGCCTGGACCTCGGCCTGGACCTCGGCCTCCGGTTCCGGCGCGGGCTCCGGCTCGGGGGCGGGTGCCTGCGCCACCGGGGCCTCCTCGGGAGCGGTCGGGGCCTCCGCCTCTGGCTCGGCTTCCCGCGCCACCGCCACCGGCTCCGCTTCGGCCTCCGCTTCCGGGGCGTCCTCCGGCGCCGGGGCGACCGTTTCTGCTGAGGGTTCCGGGGCGGCGGCCGCCTCGGGCACGGCCGCCTCGGGCACCGACTCCGGCTCCGGCTCCGGCACAACGGGCTCCGACACGACCGCCTCGGGCATGACCGTCTCCGACACGACCGCCTCGGGCACGGCTTCCGGCTCCGGCGCGGCCTCCTCGGCCGTCATCTCGGCCTCGGCCTCGGCCACCGGCTCCGGCTGAGCCGGGAGGTCGGGGATCTCACCGAGCTGCGGGCCCGGCAGAACGGCCGGGTCCTCGACCGGGGCCTCCGCCGCCTGCGGCTCGGCGGCCACGGGCGGAGCCTCCGTCCGGACCTGCGGCTGGACCTGAACCTGCGGCTGCGTACGGACGGCCTGGGTCCGCGCGCCCGCAGGACCCCGGTCGGCCAGCGAGCGCACCACGCCGCCCGTCGGGTCGGGCACCGGCGGGCCCATGTGCAGCGGTCTGCGCGGCGGAGCGGGCGCGGCGGCGGGGGCCGTGGCCTGCGGCCGCGCGGCGGCCTGGGCGGGGGGTGGGATACGGACGCCGTTGAGGTCCACCGAACCGGTGTCGCGGCCCCCGGCCTCGTGCGCGCCCGGCTGGTGCGGGGCCCGCTCCGGGTCGGCGGGGGCGGCCTGCTGCTGCTCCGCGGCGACCGCCACCGGCTCGGCCACGGCCTCGGCGACGGGCTCGGGCGGCGCCTCGTACACGTCCGGCGCCTGCGGCTGGACCTCCGCCTGGGCCGGCGGGACCGGCTCCGCCGTCGGCGCCGGCTGTTCTATGGGCGGTGCCTGCGGCACCTGGGGCCGCACACCGGGCTGTTCGGGGGCCGCGTACGCCTCGGCGACGGGTGCCGCGTAACCCTCTGGGGCCTGTGCGTACCCCTCGGGGGCCGGGTAGCCCTCGGGCGCCGCGTACCCCTCGGGGGCCGGGTAACCGTCCGGCACGGCGTATCCGGCGGGTGCGGCGTAGGCCGCCGTCTCGGCGGGGATCACCTGCGGGTTGTTCCAGCCACCCTGCACGCTCGGCATCAGCAGGATGCCCTCGTCCTCGGGGACGGGCTCGACGGAGTCCAGGTAGGTGTACGCGCCGGGAGCCGGGGTGTCCGGCCGCTCCACCATGCCTGCGTTCTCCGGCAGTCCCTCGCCCGGGACCTGGCCGGTGTCAGTCATGCGTACCCCTCGCCCATGTGAATCTGCTCCTTCGGCCCATCAACCGGGGCGCCCGATCCGCGACGCTTCGGGCGTCCGTCATCAACAACGAGCGTGGGCGCCGTGCGGCACGCACGACAGCCTGCTGTGGGCTGCGCCACGTCGCGCGTCCCCCCGGTTACCGCCGTACCACATCAGCACCCAAAACGGGCCCCTTTTCCGGACATTGACGAACGAAGCGACGAACGCCCGGCTGCGGTACAACGATCGGCCAGCCTACCTCGCGCGGCCCGGCGGCGGGGTCAGGGGGCGTTCTCGGGTCGCCGTCCCGAGACCAGGAAGACGACGGAACGCTCGCGTTCCGACCAGGCTCCGGTGTCCAGTTCGACGGACTGGAGCAGGGTGCACTCCACCGCGTAACCGCCCTCCGCGAGGGCCCGTCCGACAGCTTCCGCCTCGTCCCTGGTCGCCGCGTGGGTGACGATGCGTTCCGGCCTGCGGTCGGCGCAGGCGACGACGACGTCGATACCGCCGCCGCCGATCCGTACGACGTCGGGTTCCGGCAGCCGTTCCAGCACGTGCGGGGCGCGGCCCTGGACCACCTGGAGCTGGACGCCGGCGCGGCGGGCGGCGGCGGCCGTGCTGGCGCAGGCGCCCGCCTCGCCGTCCACGGCGATCACGGCGGCGCCGAAGCGGGCGGCCTCGGCGGCGAGGGCACCGCTGCCGGAGCCGATGTCCCAGATGAGGTCGCCGGTCCTGGCGCCGATCCTGGCGAGCTGGGCGGCGCGCAGCCAGGTCGACTCGCCCTCGTCCAGGTCGATGCCGTACTCCGCGGTCGGCAGCGCCCAGCCGCGCACGGCCGGCGGATAGCCGGGGTCGCGCCCGGCGATCCAGCCCCCGGACGGGGAGACGGCGGCGCCGATGCCGCCGATGACGATCACGACGTTGGGGTCGCGCCAGACGTGGTCGGCGGCCTTGTCCGAGGTCAGGACGGTGACCTGTTCGCGGTCGGTGCCGGGCTCCTCGCAGATGACGAAGGTGCGGTGGACTCCTTCGAGGAGCAGCGCGAGTTCGGCGGGCCCGGCGCCCGGCGAGGTGAGGACGGCGACCTTGGTGTGCGCCCGGCAGACGTTGACGGCGCGGCGCAGCGTACGGCGGTGGGCGACGACGACCTGGGCGTCGTCCCAGGCCATCCCGGCGCGGGCGAAGGCGCTCGCCACGGCGGAGACGGCGGGCACGACTTCGACCTCCAGGCCGTGTTCGGGGGCGCGCAGGGTGCGTACGACGCCGAAGAAGCCCGGGTCGCCGTCGGCCAGGACCACGGCGCTGCCCCGGTGTCCGGCGATCCTGCGGGCGGCCAGGTCGATGGAGCCGAGCCGGATGCGTTCGGCGTCGGCGGGTACCTCGGGGAGAGCGAGATGGTGGGCGGCTCCGGCCACCAGGGTCGCCGCCCCGAGGGCGGACCTGGCGGCGGCGGTCAGGGGCGAGCCGTCCCAGCCGATCACCGTGACGCGGTCGGCCATCGTCGTCAGTCTCCTGGAGTTGTCGTGGTCGGGCGGGGCGTGACCGGCGCGTGGTGGGGCGGGGCGCTGGGAGGGGCAGGGTGAGAGTACCGGTCCCGGCTGTGGGTGGCTGCCGTCAGTTCCAGTCGGTGAAGGACGCGTAGCCGCCGGCGTCCGCCATCTGTTCGGCGACGCCTTCGAGGTCCTCGGGCAGCAGGCTCCAGACGAGGAGGTCGGTGCGGATGTCGGTCCAGCCGCCGTCCTCGGTCTGGGTCCGCGCTATCCACGCGTTGCGCAGGACGCCCTCGCTGATGCAGCCGATCTTCTGGGCGACCTGCTGGGAGGCGGTGTTGTCGGCGGGAGTGCGCACTTCGATGCGCTCGAACTTCTGGTCGCGGAAGAGCCATTGGGCGACGGCGAGGGCCGATTCGGTGGCGTATCCCTCGCCGCGGGCCCAGGGGGCGGTGACGTAGGCGGCCTCGGTGGCGAGCGCGTGCCAGTTGGTGCGGCGCAGCCGGACGACGCCGACCAGCCGCTGGGTGAGGAACTCGATGACGGCGAAGGCGATTCCGTGTCCCTGGAGCCGCTCGGCGGGGGCGATGGAGCCGACCCACCGCTCGGCGTCCTCGCGGGTGTAGGGGTGCGGCACGGAGGTCCAGGCGGTGACCATCTCGTCGTTCATCATCTCGATGTGCGCCGGAATGTCGGCCGGTTCGAAGGGGCGCAGCACCAACCGCTCCGTGCTGATGGAGATGTTGGGGAAGGTGCTGACCATGCGCCGCTCCGTAACCTCGGGAACCGTCGGGCCCGGGTGAACCTTCGGGCCTGCTGAACTGCCCAGCATGGCAGCAAGGCAGGGCCGGTCACACCACGGGGTCCGCACCGGGTGGCGGCGCGGACCTCGTGGAGCGGCCTGGGCGGTCAGCCCGAAGTGACGGGCAGGACCGAGCCCTTGTACGTGGTCTCGATGAATTTCACGACCTCGGGCGAGGTGAGGAGCTTGGCGAGCTTCTCGATCCGGGGGTCGTGCTCGTCGCCCTTCTTGACGGCCAGGACGTTCGCGTAGGGGTTGTTCTGCGCGGACTCGACGAGGATGGCGTTCTCGGCGGGGCTGAGCCCGGCGTCCTGGGCGTAGTTGTTGTTGATGACGGCGATGTCGACGTCGTCCAGGGAGCGCGGAAGCTGGGCGGGCTCCAGCTCCTTGAACTTCAGGTGCTTCGGGTTCTTCGCCACGTCCGCGGGGGAGGCGGTCGTTCCCGCGCCCTCCTTGAGCGTGATGATCCCCTTGGCGGCGAGGAGTTTGAGGGCTCGTCCCTCGTTGGTGGTCTCGTTGGGCACGGCGACGGTGGCGCCGTCCGCGAGCCGGGCGATGTCCGTGATCTTCTTCGAGTACACGCCCATGGGCGGCAGGTACGCCTGGACCACCGGCACCAGGTCGGTGCCCTTGGAGGCGTTGAACTCGTCGAGGAAGGGCTTGTTCTGGTAGAGGTTCGCGTCGAGCGAGCCCTCCTGGAGCGCGGTGTTCGGCAGGACGTAGTCCGTGAACTCCTTGATCTCCAGCTTGAGGCCGGCCTTGGCGGCGAGGTTCTTCTCGATGTACGAGAGGACCTCGCCCGCCGGTACGGCGGTGGCGCCGACGACCAGGGTGTCGGTGTCACCGCCGCCGGTGTCCTGGCCCGAACCGCACGCGGTCAGGCCGAGGCCGAGGGTCAGCGCGGCGGCTGCCGCCGGGATGACGCTACGCATCGTGGGCGTTCCTCCGAGGTCGGCTGAGGCGGGGTCAGAAGGAGGGGATGACGGAGCCGGCGTACTTGTCCTCGATGAACTTCTTGACCTCGGGCGAGGTGAGGAGCTTGGCGAGCTTCTCGACGCGCGGGTCCTTCTCGTTGCCTTCCTTGACGGCGAGGAAGTTGCCGTACGGGTTGTTCTTCGCGGACTCCAGGACGAGGGCGTCCTTCGAGGGCTTGAGGTCGGAGGAGATGGCGTAGTTGCCGTTGATCACGGCGGCGTCCACGTCGTCCAGGGAGCGCGGGGTCTGGGCCGCCTCCAGCTCCTTGAACTTGAGCTTCTTGTCGTTCTTCGCGATGTCCTTGATGGTCGCGTCGTTGCCCGCGCCGTCCTTGAGGGTGATGAGGCCGTTGGTGGCGAGGAGCTTGAGCGCCCGCGCCTCGTTGACCGTGTCGTTCGGGACGGCGACGGTGGCGCCGCTCTTGAGTTCGTCGACGCTCTTGATCTTGTGGGAGTAGAGGCCGAGCGGCTCCAGGTGCACCGTGACGACGGGCACGATGTGGGTGCCGTTCTTCTTGTTGAAGTCGTCCAGGTAGGGCTGGTTCTGGAAGTAGTTGGCGCCCACCGACCCGTCCTCGGTCGCCGTGTTCGGCGTGACGTAGTCGGTGAACTCCTTGACCTCCAGGTCGAGTCCGGCCTTCTTGGCCAGCTTGTCCTTGACGAAGTCGAGGATCTCGGCGTGCGGGGTGGGGCTCGCGGCGACGATGAGCGGGCCGCCGCTGTCGGAGGCGGAGTCGGAGTCCTTGTCCGAGCCGCAGGCGGTGAGGCCGAAGGTGAGGGCGCCGGCGGCGAGGACGGCGGTGGTGACCTTGGTGACGTTACGCACGAAAAGTGCCTTTCCTGAAGGTGTCTCGACCCCGCGAACGGCAGGGTCCGGCGCGACGCGCCGTCGTATGGGGTGGTGAGGGGGCGGGGTGGCGGTCAGGCGGCCTGGTCCGCTTCGGCCTTCGCGGGCTTCCCGGCCTTGAGCAGCCGGAGCTTCGGCGCCGCCCCTGAGTGGCCGCCGCGCCGGCGCAGCCGCCGGGCGCTGTAGTCCCCGGCGAACTGGATGAGGGAGATGACCACGGCGAGGATCGCCACGGTGATCCACATCATTCCGGTCTCGAATCGCTGGTAGCCGTAGCGGATGGCGATGTCGCCGAGGCCACCGGCGCCGACGGTGCCCGCCATGGCCGAGTAGCCGATGAGAGCGACGACGGTGGTGGTCGCGGAGGAGATCAGCGACGGCAGCGATTCGGGTACGAGGACCTTGCGGACGATGGTCCAGGTGCTGCCGCCCATCGACTGCACGGCTTCGACCAGTCCGCCGTCCACTTCGTGGACGGCCGTCTCGACGAGGCGGGCGAAGAAGGGGATGGCGCCGACGGCGAGGGGGACGATGGCGGCCTCGCGGCCGATCGTCGTCCCGGTGATCATCCGTGTGAAGCCCATCAGCGCGACCATCAGGATGATGAACGGCATGGAGCGGGCGACGTTCACGATCTGTCCGATCACCCTGTTCGCCACGGTGTTCTGGAGCAGTCCGCCGCGGTCGGTGAGGACGAGCAGGATGCCGAGCGGCAGACCGCCGACGATCGCGATGAGGGTGGACCAGCCGACCATGTAGAGCGTGTCCCAACACGCCTGTGCGAGCAGTGGCTGCATCTCGGACCAGGTCACTTGGCACCGTCCTTCGCCGGTTCGGGCTCCTGGCCCAGGACTTCGATCCGGAGCCCCTGCTCGCGCAGGAATCCGATGGGCACGACGTTCTCCTCGTAGCGGCCGGGCAGCTCGATGCGCATCCGGCCGACCTGCTTGCCGCCGACGGTGTCCATCGCGGCGCCGAGGATCGAGATGTCGATGTTGTAGACGCGGGCGAGCCGCGAGATGACGGGCCGGGTCGCGGCGTCGCCGTGGAAGGTCACGTCGACGAGGGTGCGGTCGTCGCCCGAGGCGTCGCCGCTGACCGGGAAGAGCGCCGCGGCGAGCGCGGAGCCGGGGGTGGCGAGGACCTCGGCGACCGTGCCGGACTCGACGATACGGCCCTTCTCCATGAGCGCCGCCGAGTCGCAGATCGTCTTGACGACCTCCATCTCGTGCGTGATGAGCAGCACCGTCAGCCCGAGCTGCCGGTTGAGGTCGCGCAGGAGCTGGAGGATGGAGCGGGTGGTCTCGGGGTCGAGCGCGCTGGTCGCCTCGTCGGAGAGCAGCACCTTGGGGTTGCCCGCCAGGGCGCGTGCGATGCCGACGCGCTGCTTCTGGCCGCCGGAGAGCTGGGCCGGGTACGCCTTGGCCTTGTCGCCGAGACCGACCAGGTCCAGCAGTTCGAGGGCGCGGCGGGAGCGGTCCTGGCCGCTGACGCCGAGGATCTCCAGCGGGAGTTCGACGTTGTCCTTGACCGTGCGGGAGGACAGCAGGTTGAAGTGCTGGAAGACCATGCCGATCGAGCTGCGCGCCCGGCGCAGCTCCGTGCCCGCCCGGCGGCCCCGTCCCGCGAGGGCGGTGAGGTCCTGGCCCGCCACGGTCACGGTGCCCGAGGTGGGGCGTTCGAGGAGGTTGACGCAGCGGATGAGGGAGGATTTCCCGGCGCCGCTCTGTCCCACGACACCGAAGACCTCGCCCTCCCGGACGTGCAGGTCGACGCCGTCGAGCGCGGTGACCTCACGGCCTCGCGACTGGCTGGACCGGTAAACCTTCGTCAGGCCCGTAGTGGTGATCACAGAGGGGTATCCGTCACTGTCGAGTGCGCGGCGGGGGGTACGCCGGCACGGGGCATTCATCATGGCCGCGCAGCACGTCGGCGTCGCGGTGGGTGACCGGTGAGCCGGCGGGTGCGCGGGGGCGGTCCTGGCCGGGCGCCGTCGACGTCCCTGGCTGACGGCAGGGGCTTCATGGCGTACGGAAGGGGGGCGGCCGCGCGGGGCTGTCGGGTCTCGCTTCGGGGCGCGAGGCTCAGGCAGGGGCCCTCAGATGGCGCACATTCGACACAGACAACGAGCACCGGGCGTGGTGATCGCCTCGGTCGCGGGGGCGCGGTGGCTCGTCGTGGTCATGCGGTAAGTAAAACAGACCGAAGGGGGGCGCGATCGAGGTTGTCCGCATAGCGGGACGATTCATTACGTCATATGGACACCCCGGCCCGGGGCACCGGGCCGGGAGGCCGCCTTCAGGCTGCGCCGCGGATCTCCACGCCCCCTGCGGTGACCTGCACGGACAGGGCGGAGAGATCGGGTACGACCAGGTCGGCGTCCAGCTCGGATCGGTCGTGCGTTGTGGTCAAGGCCACGGTCCGCATTCCGGCGGCGCGCGCGGATTCGAGCCCCGCGGGAGCGTCCTCGAAGACCACGCAGCGCGCCGGGTCCACCCCGAGGCGCGCGGCCCCGAGCAGATAGGGCTCCGGGTCGGGCTTCCCCCGGGTGATGTCGTCCGCGACGACCATCGTCTTGGGCCGCAGGCCCACCGCGCCGAGCCGCGCCTCGGCCAGCCGCCGGGTCGCCGAGGTCACCACGGCCCAGCGCTCGGCGGGCAGGGCCGCGAGCAGCTCGGCGGTGCCGGGCAGGAGCACGACGCCCCCGGCGACGTCGTCGACCTCCAGCTGCTCGATGCGGGCCACGGCTTCGTCGACCCGGTCGGCGGGCAGCAGGTCGGCGGCTATCTCGGCGGCGGGGCGGCCGTGCAGCCCGACCCGGGCGAACTCCTCGGCCGTGATGCCGTACTCCTGCGCCCATCGGGTCCAGCAGCGGGTCACCGAGGCCAGGGAGGAGACGAGGGTTCCGTCGTTGTCGAACAGCAGGGCTTCGGCGTGGATCGTCATTGGACCGACCCTACGTGGCGGCGGGAGGCGGCCGTGCGGGGGTGCGCGCTTCGCGCGCCTTACCCCGTAATACGCTCAGGGCCATGCTCGTCGCCCTGACGGTCGCCCTCTCCGTGGCCGCTCTCGCTCTCGCCGCCTGGTGCGCGCACGCCGCCTACCGGGACCAGCCCACGAAGGACTGGCACTTCATCGGCATGGCCGTGGTGACGGTGCTGGCACTGGCCCAGCTGGTGGTCGGGGTCGTGCGGCTGGCTCGCGGCGAGCAGGCGCACGACGGCTCGGTGATCTTCGTCTCGTACCTGATCGGCGCGCTCTTCGCCGTGCCGGCCGCCGGCTTCCTCTCGCTCACCGAGCGGACCCGCTGGGGCTCGGTGACGGTCGCGGCGGGTGCGGTCGTGCTGGCGGTGCTGGAGGTGCGGCTCCATGACATCTGGAAAGGCTGACGACATGACGACCGAGGTGCCCGGGTCCGACTCCGAGTCCGGGACAGGGCCGGGTCCGGGGCCGGGTGTCCGGCTGGTCAAGGGGCCGGGGCTGCTGCTGCTGTGGCTGTACGGGGTGATGTCGGTCGGCGCGGTCTCGCGGTCCGCCTACCAGATCGCCACCGAGTTCGACCGCGCTCCGCTGGCCTACGCGCTCTCCGGGGTGGCCGCCGTCGTCTACGCGTTCATCACGTACACCCTCGTCCGGGGCGGCGAGACGGCGCGCAGGATCGCGCTGGCGTGCTGCGCCGCCGAGCTGGCGGGGGTGCTGATCGTCGGCACCTGGACGCTCGTGGCGCCCTCGGCGTTCCCCGACGCGACGGTCTGGTCGGACTACGGCATGGGCTATCTCTTCATCCCGGTGCTGCTGCCCGTCACCGGCATCCTGTGGCTGCGCGGGCGGGCGACGCGTCGGTGACGGGCCCGGGGCGCCGCCGGGAGGTCCGGGTGGTCCCAGGTGGTCCCGGTGATCCGGCTGGTCCCAGGTGGTCCGGCTGGTCCCAGGTGGTCCGGGAGGCGGAATCCCCTGCGCCGTCGTCCGTCCGCGGCCGGGGATTCCGCCCGCGCGTCAGGCGCTGGCCATGTACGCCCCGGCACCGGCCGACTTCTCCAGCGTGACGAGCCGCACCTTGGGCCCTGCCTCCTCGGTCGCGACGGGCGCGTAGCCCCGGCTGCGGTACAGCCGTAGGCCGCCCTCGCCGCGGTGGCCGGTGAACAGCTGGAAGCGCCGGGCGGCCGGCTCGGCCGCGAAGTGCGTCTCGATGGCGTCCAGGAGCCGCCCGCCGAGGCCGTGCCGGCGCAGCCTCGGATGGACGATCAGTTTGGCGATACGGGCGGTGCCCGTCGCGTCGACGGAGCCGCGCACCGAGGCCACCACCTCGTCGCCCAGGCGCGCCACCAGGCCGTGGCCGCGGTCGAGTTCGGCCCGCAGGTCGTCGAGGGTCTGGGTGAGCGGCTCGATGGTGTAGTCGCCGTACAGCTCCGCCTCGTTCTGGTAGCACAGGTACTGGAGCTTCAGGATCTGTTCCGCGTCCTGCGCACTCGCCGCTGAGATGGTCACGCTCATGCCCATGTGTGCATGCCTCCCGCTCACTTGTCCGCCGATTGTCTATCGCTCCTTTCCCCCGAGTTCAGCGGCCGCAATCTCGGCGGCGAGCATTCGGCGGAGGCATCCCAGACATCTGGAGCGCAAGGGGCCCAAACTTCCCTGTGACATACCCAACTCCCCGGCGATCTCACGGTAGGTGGGGTCCGCGGGCGACAGCATCGCCGTCAGGACGAGCGGGCAGCGGCCCGGGGTGCGGCCGACGGCCGCGCGCAGCGTCCGCTGCCGGTCGGTGCGCAGCGCGGCCCGCTCCGGGTCGGACTCGTCACCGGTCGCGGGCTCGTCGTGGCGGCGGTAGCGGTGTTCGCGGGCTGCGGTGCGCCTGGCCCGGCGCGCCTGCGCGCGTACGGCGTCCCGCACCCACCGGGCCGGGTCGCCCGGCGTACCCGCGTCGGCCGGCCGCTCCAGCAGCTTTACCCAGACGCCCTGTTCGAGGTCGCCCGGGTCCATCCCGGCCGACGGGGCCTCGGCCGCCGCCTCCGCGCGCACGAGCGGAAGCAGCGCGCGGACGAGTTCGGCCACGGTGTGGGGCGCGGGGGCGGCGGTGGGCTCCGGCGTCGCCGGACGGGGCGGGGTGGCTCGTACTGGCGTCATGCCCGGCGGGACGACGCGGACGGGCCGACGGTTGCGCCCCGGCCGGGCACATCACCCGACCGGGGCACGCGCGGTCAGCGGCTGACGAAGTCCGCCCGCGCCAGCACACCGGTGTCGGGGTTGTCGGTGAAGATGCCGTCGATGCCCTGTTCGAAGTAGGCGCGGAAGGCGCCGAAGACGTCACCGTACGCGTTGGGGTCGCTGCCGCGCCGGAAGTCGGCGGGCAGGAACGCGTTCTCGTTGCGCATCGTGTACGGGTGCAGGATCAGCCGCTTCGCGTGGGCGTCGCGTACCAGCGTGGTGGGCTCGGCCAGCCTGCCCCGCGCGTCCCTCGGGATGATCAGGTCCAGCGTCGGGCCGATCCCCTGCGCGAAGGACGCGATCCACTTCAGCCCCTCGGGCGTGACGAGGTCGGCGACCGTGCGCGGGTCGCCGCTCGTCAGGAGGTCCCACGGGCGGGTGTCCGCCCCGGAGAGCAGGACGACGCGGGGCGAGGAGACCAGTTTCGCCATCCGCCGCATGCTGGTCGGCTCGAAGGACTGGAGGAAGATCGCGGAGTCGGCGCGGTCCCGGCCGTACGCGCGCAGCAGCTTCGCGAAGGGCTCCTCCAGGCCGAGGCCGATGCTCCGGAAGTAGGTGGGGTGCTTGGTCTCGGTGTAGAGCCAGACCCGGCGGCCCCTGCGGCGGCCCTGCTCGTCGGCCCAGCGCAGCACCTCTTCGAAGGTGGGGACGGTCCAGCGGCCGTCGTAGAGGGTGTTGTTCGGCCGGTTGCCCGGGATGCGCTCCGTGGCGCGCAGCGTCTTCAGCTCGGCGAGCGTGAAGTCCTCGGTGAACCAGCCGGTGAGGCGGGTGCCGTCGATGCTCTTGGTGGTCCTGCGGTGGGCGAACTCGGGGTGGTCGGCGACGTCCGTGGTGGAGCTGATGTCGTTCTCGTGCCGGCACACCAGGTGGCCGTCCTTGGTGGGCACCAGGTCCTGTTCGACGCAGTCCGCGCCGAGGTCGAGGGCGAGTTGGTACGAGCCGAGGGTGTGCTCGGGACGGTAGCCGCCGGCCCCCCGGTGACCGACGATCGTGGGCACCGGCAGGTCCCCGCCCGGCGCGGAGCCCGTGCCGCGGCCGTGCGCCGCCGGGCCGTCCGCGGCCCGTGCCGGGGTGGTCAGGGCCAGGGCCGCCGAGCCGAGCACCGCCGCTCCCAGTACGCTCCGCCGGCCGGGCGTGTTCCGCGCACCCTGTGTCATGAACGCTCCTTCGTCGGGGGCCCGCGTCCGGTCCTTCGTCGCCGGACGCGGGCCGAGCGTAGGGGTCCGTGCCTGCCGTACGGGAGACCCTGTCCGAACGTGGCGCGAACACACGTCAACAGCGCGTATCCAGTCCGTGAACCGGATGTGCGCCCACCACGGCCCGGGAGTATCGTCCTCAGGCGCAGGGATTTAGTAGGCCGTCCAACAACCGCCCCACCGACGCCGGAGGACCCGTTGTCCCGCTTCACGCTCATCAAGGCAGTGCTCGGACCGGTCTTGCGCCTGGTGTTCCGTGCCCGGGTGGAGGGAGCCGAGAACATTCCGGCGAGCGGTCCTGTGATCCTCGCGGGGAACCATCTGACGTTCATCGACTCGGTGGTCCTGCCGGTGGTCTGCGACCGCCAGGTCTTCTTCATCGGCAAGGACGAGTACGTCACGGGCAAGGGGCTCAAGGGCCGTCTGATGGCCTGGTTCTTCACGGGCGTCGGCATGATCCCGGTGGCGCGGGACGGCGGCAGGGGTGGCGTCGCCGCGCTGATGACCGGCCGCCGGGTGCTGGAGCAGGGCAACGTCTTCGGCATCTACCCGGAGGGCACCCGCTCCCCCGACGGCAGGCTCTACCGGGGGCGTACGGGCATCGCGCGGCTGACGCTGATGACGGGCGCGCCGGTGGTGCCGTTCGCGATCATCGGTACGGACAAGCTCCAGCCG
Organism: Streptomyces corynorhini; assembly: GCF_003346515.1. Taxonomy (GTDB): domain Bacteria; phylum Actinomycetota; class Actinomycetes; order Streptomycetales; family Streptomycetaceae; genus Streptomyces; species Streptomyces corynorhini. The sequence continues at coordinate 22,610 of NZ_QQNA01000054.1, read as the reverse complement.
AGCGGCTCTGGCATGCCGCGCTTCGGCAAGGTGACGGTGCGGTTCGGCGAGCCGCTGGAGTTCTCCCGCTACGAGGGCATGGACCGTGACCGGTATGTGCTGCGGGCGGTGACGGACTCGGTGATGACCGAGGTCATGGAGCTGTCAGGACAGGAGTACGTGGACATGTACGCGACCAAGGCGAAGGCCGCGTAGCCGGTTCGCGGGCCCGGCCCGCGGCGGACCGCGGCGGGCACGCTCAGTGCTCCCCGCGCTCCCCGTACCCCCCGCGCTGTCCGTGCTGTCCGTGCTCTCCGTACCCCCCGCGCTCTCCGCGCTCTTAGTGCGTCGCCGCCTCCACCGGTCCGTCCTCCAGCTTCTGCCCGCGCAGCAGGAACCAGGCGGCCACCGCCGTGGCGAGCAGCACCACCGCGCCCACGCCCGAGGCGAGCCGCAGACCGTCGACGAACGAGTCCCGCGCCGACGCCAGCAGCTCGGCGCCCAGGGTGCCGGGGAGCGCTCCGGCCGCGTCGACCGCGCCGCCCAGCGACTCGTGCGCGGCGGACGCGGTGGCCGCCGGGACGCCGGGCGGGGTGGGGAAGTCCCGGTAGACGCCGGTGACGATGGAGCCCAGCAGCGCGATCCCGAGCGCCGCGCCCAGCTCGTACGCCGTCTCGGAGACGGCCGAGGCCGAGCCCGCGTGTTCGCTGGGGACGCTGGAGAGGATCACATCGGCGGTGACGGTGAAGGAGAGGCCCGCGCCGACGCCGACGATCAGCAGCACGGCGCCGAACATCGGGTAGCCGGTGGTCTGGCTGATGCCCGTGAGCGCCGCGAGGCAGACCCCGATGGCGCCGAGGCCGCCCGCCACCACCGACCGTACGGAGTAACGGCGCGCGGCCTTCCCGGCCAGCAGTCCCGCCGTCACCGCGCCCACCGCGGCGGGCAGTTCGGCGAGGCCGGACTCCAGTGGCCCCCGGCCCTGGACGAGTTGCAGGTACTGGGAGAGAAAGAAGACAAGGCCGGAGAGGCCGAGGATCGTCAGCAGATCGGCCAGGACCGCGCCGGAGAAGCCCCGGTGGTGGAAGAGCCGCATGTCCAGCAGGGGCGAGGGAAGGGTGAGCTGGCGTCGCACGAACCAGCACAGCGCGGCGGCACCGGCCACGCCCACCACGGGCACGTCCCACGCGAAGCCGTGCGACGCGGCCTCCTTGACGGCGTAGACGACACCGATGATGCCGACGAGCGAGAGTCCCACGCTGAGCAGGTCCCAGGGGCCCGGGTCGGGGTTCTTCGACTCGGGGAGCGTTCTGACGCCGACGATCACCAGGACGGCCATCACGGGCAGGTTGATCAGGAAGACCGAGCCCCACCAGAAGTGCTCCAGCAGGAAGCCGCCGACCACCGGGCCCACGGCGGCGCCCGCCGAGGCCATGGCGCCCCAGATGCCGATGGCGAGGCTGCGCTCCCTGGGGTCGTGGAAGATGTTGCGGATCAGCGCGAGGGTGGCGGGCATCAGCGTCGCCCCGGCGACGCCCAGCAGCGCCCTGGCCACGATCATCATGCCCGGGGTGGTGGCGTAGGCGTTGAGGACGGAGATCCCGCCGAACGCGACCGCGCCCGTCAGCAGCAGCTTCTTGCGGCCGATGCGGTCGCCGAGGCTGCCCATCGAGACCAGCAGGCCGGCGAGGACGAAGGAGTAGATGTCGCCGATCCACAGCAGCTCGTTACCGGTCGGCTTGAGGTCCTCGCTGAGGAAGGGGGTGGCGAGCCCGAGCACGGTCGCGTCGACCGCCACCAGCAGGACGGCGAGGACGAGCACGGAGAGCGCCAGCCACCGCCCGGGGCGGGGACTGTGCGCGCTCCGCGCCCCGGTCCGGTGCGGGCTCGTCATGGCTTCACACTCCGTCGTGCTCCGCCGAGCAGCAACTCGACGATCAGGTAGTGGAAGTCCTTGCGCGCGACCCGGCCCTCGTGGATGGACCAGGCGCAGGCGCTGATGAGCCCGTACAGGGCCTCGGTCAGCCAGACGTGACTGAGGTCGATCCGGAAGGTGCCCTCTTCCTGGCCGCGCCGGAACAGCTCGGCGAACCGGGCGTCCAGCCGGTTCCAGCCGTCGTGGATGTCCCCCGCGAACAGCTGGTTCTCGGTGAGGAGGAAGGAGAGCAGCCCGGCCGCGGGCTCGATCCCGGCGACGAGCCTGCGCAGCGCCTCGTCCGCCGGGCCCTCGGCGAGCCCGGCGCCGTCGAGCGCCGCCTCCAGCTCCTGTATCCCCAGCTCCTCCAGCGCCCTGACCAGCGCGTCCCGTCCGGCGAAGTGCCGGTGCAGGGTGGCACGCCCCATACCGGCGGCCCGCGCCACCTCGTCCATGGTGGCGGTCGGCTTACGGGTGAGCAGCGCGGCGGCGGTGCGCAACACCTGGTCACGGTCGACTGTCATGAGGCGACCTTAACCCGGATGAGACATCAATGTCTCATCCGGGCGTACTGTGTACTACTTCCCGCGTACTGCCTCTTGACCGCGTACTACTTCTTGGCCGAGGCCCACGCGTGCTGTATCACCAGATCCGCCTTGACCTCGGAGAGCTGGACGGCGACGGCCGAGGGGGCCGTACCGCCCCGGCCGCTGCGCGAGGCCAGGGCGCCGGGGACGTTGAGGACCGAGCGGACGTCGGGGGTGAGGTGCTCGGAGATCTTGGCGAACTGGTCGTCCGACAGCTCGTTCAGCTCGATGCCCAGCACCTCGCACTCCTTGACGCACTCCCCCGCGACCTCGTGCGCGACCCGGAACGGCACGCCCTGCTTGACCAGCCACTCGGCGATGTCGGTGGCGAGCGAGAAGCCGGCCGGGGCCAGGGCCTCCATCCGCTCCCGGTGGACGGTCAGGGTCGCCATCATGCCGGTGAAGGCGGGCAGCAGGACCTCCAGCTGGTCGCAGGAGTCGAAGACCGGCTCCTTGTCCTCCTGCAGGTCCCGGTTGTACGCGAGCGGCAGGGCCTTCAGCGTGGCCAGCAGCCCGGTCAGGTTGCCGATCAGCCGGCCGGATTTGCCGCGCGCCAGCTCGGCGATGTCCGGGTTCTTCTTCTGCGGCATGATCGAGGAGCCGGTGGAGAAGGCGTCGTGCAGGGTGACGAAGGAGAACTCCTTCGTGTTCCAGAGGATGATCTCCTCGGCGATCCGCGAGAGGTTGACGCCGATCATGGCCGTGACGAAGGCGAACTCGGCGACGAAGTCGCGCGAGGCGGTCCCGTCGATGGAGTTGCCCACCGAACCGCGCTCGAAGCCGAGGTCGGCGGCGACCGCCTCGGGGTCGAGTCCGAGCGAGGAGCCGGCCAGCGCACCGGAACCGTACGGGGAGACCGCGGTGCGCTTGTCCCACTGCCGCAGCCGCTCCGCGTCCCGGGACAGCGACTGGACGTGCGCCAGCATGTGGTGCGCGAACAGCACGGGCTGCGCGTGCTGGAGGTGTGTACGGCCCGGCATCGCGGCATCGGGGTGCGCCTCGGCCAGCCCGACCAGCGCGTCCTGGAGGTCGGCGATCAGACCGCCGACGATCCTGGCGTGGTCGCGCAGGTACATCCGGAAGAGCGTGGCGACCTGGTCGTTGCGGGACCGGCCGGCCCGGAGCTTGCCGCCGAGGTCGGCGCCGAGCCGCTCCAGCAGCCCGCGCTCCAGGGCCGTGTGGACATCCTCGTCGGCGATCGTCCCGGTGAAGGAGCCGTCGGCCACGTCCGCTTCGAGCTGGTCGAGACCGGCCACCATACGGGTCAGCTCGTCGGCGGTGAGCAGCCCGGCCTTGTGGAGCACCCGGGCGTGCGCGCGGGAACCGGCGATGTCGTACGGCGCGAGCCGCCAGTCGAAGTGGACCGACGCCGACAGGGCCGCCAGCGCGTCCGAGGGCCCGTCCGCGAAGCGGCCGCCCCAGAGCCGGACATCACCGTTGTTGCTGCTCACTGCTGCGCTCCTTGGAGAGGTCGGGGGAGAGTGCGGCCGCCCGTCCCCACCACGGGGGACCAACGAGGCGGCCGTCGTGAGGACGGGGCCGAAAGCCGGTTCCGACGAGGCCGCGGCGTGCCGCCGTCCTCGACGGTGACCTGCCGGCCGGCCTCCTCGAAGCGCCCGTGGTGGTCGCCCTCGCCGACGCGTACGACGCGCTCGGTCACGGGTCACTCCTCATGATGCGCTCACCGATGGGCATAACTATGCATTGCTCCGTATGATTCGTCAATCTCGGGGAAGTTTCGGAGATCTTCCGGACCCGGTTGAACGAAGAGCCGGGCCGCCTCGTACCTCCCACCGAACGCAGGCGCCGCGTTGGTCAACCGAGGGAGAGCCGTCCGGTCACCGCCGGAGGCCCCCTCGCTCCTCCCCTTGATCCGAGTGAGGTTTCCGCATGTCCAGGGCTCTTCCGAAGTACAACAAGCGCCGCGTCGTGATCGCGGGCGGCGCCGCCGCGGTCGTGCTGTCCGGAGCGGTGATCGTCGGCAACGCCATGGCCGGTGAGGGCAAGAGCGCCGAGACGAAGGCCGCCTCGCCGGGGACGGTCAGCTGCCCGGCCGTGGCGCCCAGCCTGCCCGCGATCCCCGCCTCGGCCCAGGCCGAGGTGGACCGTAACCTCGCCCTGCTGGAGACGCAGATCGCCGAGGCCGACCAGCGGCTCGTCGACACCGTCGGCCAGGGCGGCCCCAACTTCGCGCAGAACGCGATCATCGGCCCGCTGAAGGACAAGCGCGTCGCGACGATCGAGCGGATCGCCCTCTCGATCGGCCGCACCGCCGCCAAGCCCACCGGCCTCGAATCCCTGGCCGCCTGCACCCTGAGCACGGCGGGCGGCGGCGAGCAGGCGCCGAACGACCCGGCCACGACCCCGCCGGCCGCGGGCGAGGGGAACGGCGCGGGCGACAACGGCGAGGCGGGCAACGCCGGTGGCGGCGGCGCGAATACCGGCGCGGCGGGCACCGTCAACTGCCCCGCCGTCGCCCCGAGCCTGCCCACGATCCCCGCCTCGGCCCAGGACGAGATCAACCGCAACCTCGCCCTGCTGGACACCCAGATCGCCGAGGCCGACCAGCGCCTCGTCGACACCGTCGGCCAGGGCGGCCCCAACTTCGTCCAGAACGCGATCCTCGGCCCGCTGAAGGACAAGCGCGTCGCCACCATCAACCGCATGGCGACCGCGATCGGCCGCACCGCGGCCAAGCCCGAGCTGCCGGTCGACTCGCTCGCGACCTGCTCGCTGAACGGCTGATCCCCCCCGGCGAGCGCCCGCCGGTCGTCTCCCGGATCTCCCGGGGACGACCGGCATCGCCGACAATCTCCCTCATGGGGAAATGCTACGAACGGATCGACGGCAGGATCAGGACCTTCATCGAGGACCAGCCCGTTTTCTTCACCGCCACCGCGCCGCTGGCCCGGGACGGCCATGTGAATGTCTCGCCCAAGGGCCGCGCGGGCACACTCGTCGTGATCGACGACCTGACGCTCGCCTATCTCGACTTCGGCGGCAGCGGCGCCGAGACCATCGCCCATCTGCGGGAGAACGGCCGCATCACCCTGATGTGGTGCGCGTTCAGCGGTCCGCCCAAGGTGCTGCGGGTGCACGGCAGGGGCGAGCCGGTCTTCCGGGACGACCCGCGCTGGGCCGGATACCTCGCGTACTTCGAGGACGCCGACGGGCCCGGGGCCCGCGCCGTCGTCGTGGTCCACGCGGAGCGGGTGAGCGACGCCTGCGGTTTCGCGGTTCCCTTCATGGACTACCGCGAGGAACGCACGCAGCACGCCGAGCACTTCGGCCGGAAGTCCGACGAGGAGTTCGCCGCCTACTGCGCGAAGAAGGACCATGTGGGGGTGAGCCTGGACGGACTCCCCGCGCTGCCGCTGCCGCTCCCGGCGCGTACGGACTGATCGAGGCGCGTACGGACCGACCCCGGCGCGTACGGACCGACCCCGGCGCGTACGGACCGGTCCGTGCGCGCCGACCGGCTGAACGCGGGCCGCGTTCGGCGCAGTGCGGGCGCCGCCGGGAGGCCGGGGCCTGACCCGCCGCATACGGTCCTGCCCATGCGCACCGCTCTCGCACTCGCCGCCGCCGCACTGCTCACCGCCGTCACGGGACCGACCGCCGTCGCCGGACCGTCGGTCGGCCACACCACCGCCGCGCCGCGCCCCGCTCCCGGGGACTCCACCCAGCTGATCACCGCGGAGGCCCCCGACGCCGCCGCGACCACCGGCCGGCTGACCTGGTGGGACCGGCGCGACGGCCACTGGGTGGCGGCGGGTTCGGCCCCGGCCCGGTTCGGCGCGGGCGGGCTGGTCGACGGCGAGCACCGTACCCAGGGCACCTCGACCACCCCGACCGGGGTGTACGACCTGCCGTACGCCTTCGGGATCGCGCCCGAGCCCGCCGGGACGCGGTACGGCTACCGCCCGGTGACCGAGAACTCCTGGTGGTGCCAGGACAACGCGTCCCGCGCCTACAACCGCTGGGTGGAGGGCCTGCCCGGGGACTGCCGGGCAGGCGAGGCCGAACACCTCGCCGACTACACCGCCCAGTACGACCACGCACTGGTGATCGGCTTCAACTACGACCGCCCGGTGCGCGGCCGGGGCGCCGGGATCTTCCTGCACGTCAACGGCGCGGGCGCGACCGCCGGCTGTGTCTCCGTCCCCGCCGAGGCGATGCGCTCCGTCCTGGCCTGGGCCGACCCCGCCCGGCACCCGCGCATCGCCATCTCCGTACGGGAACCGGCCGCGACACGGGAGAGTGCCACAGCGCGGGAGAGTGCCGGGGCAGGGGAGAGTGCCGCGGCACGGGTGAGCGCCACTCCGTAGCGCGCGGGCGCCGCCCGCCCTCCGTACTCCCGCGAACACGGTCCTCCGCGAACACACCGAGTATTCGGACGCCTTTTTTGAACCCACCGTCACTCAAATCCGTATCGCCGGACACGGAGGAAGAGTTGAGGTGCAGTTCCCGTGGCGATGATGCACAACGGCAGGGCCGCCCGACGGCAGACCATGCGCGCGATCCGCCCGCAGCGGTCGGGCGCGCTGCCCCTGCTGGTGGCGGGCTGGGCAGGAGCGGCGGCCGTGATGGCGCTGTGGTGGCAGAACACCCTGGTCGTACGGATGGACCTGGCCGAGTGGCTGACCGGGGCCGGTCGGCTCACCGGGCTGCTCAGCGGCTACGCGATCGCGGTCGTCGTCCTGCTGATGGCCCGCGTCCCGGCGCTGGAGCGGCGGGTGGGCTCCGACCGGGTGGCCCGGTGGCACGCGGTGTGCGGGCGGTACTCGGTGAGTCTGCTGATCGCCCATGTCGGGCTGATCATCGGCGGCTACTCGGTCCAGTCGGGCACGGGGTTCGCCGACCAGACCGTCAGCGTGGTCACCGAGTTCCCCCGGATGATCGAGGCGACCGTCGGGACGGTGCTGTTCCTGGTGGTCGGCTTCGTCTCGGTGGGGGCGGTGCGCCGCCGGGTGCGTTACGAGACCTGGTACTACCTCCATCTGCTCACCTACGCGGCCGTCTACCTGACCTTCTGGCACCAGCTGGCCACCGGCGCCGAGTTCGTCGGCAACGCGACGGCCCGCACGCTCTGGTACGTGCTGTACGGCGCGGCGGGCGCGCTGCTGCTCTGGTACCGCGTGCTGACCCCGATCCGGCTCAACCTGGGCCACCGGATGCGGGTCGAGTCGACCGTGTACGAGGCGCCCGGGGTCGTCTCCGTACTGATCACGGGGCGCAGGCTGCACCGGATCGGCGCGCAGCCGGGCCAGTTCTTCCGCTGGCGCTTCCTCACCGACGGGCTGCGCTGGAGTTCCAACCCGTACTCGCTGTCGGCGCCGCCGAGGCCCGATCTGCTGCGGATCACGGTCAAGGCGAACGGCGAGCACAGCGAGGCGCTGTCCCGTCTTGAGCCGGGCACCCGGATCTGGGCGGAGGGGCCCTACGGGGCGATGACGGCGGCCCGGCGCAGCCAGGAGAAGGTGCTGATGATCGCGGGCGGCGCCGGGATCACCCCGATGCGGGCGCTGTTCGAGACGCTGCCCGGCGAGCCCGGCGACCTGACGCTGCTCTACCGGGCCAGCAAGACCGAGGATCTGGCGCTCTGGCGCGAGCTGCGCGAGATCGCGTCGGCGCGCGGGGCGCGGCTGCTGTACGCGGTGAACGGGCCGGACGGGGTACGGCCCGAGATCACCCCGGCGCGGCTGCGCGAGCTGCTGCCGGACATCGGTGACCACGACGTCTACGTCTGCGGGCCGACCGGACTCGCCCGTCAGTCGTACGAGGCCCTGCGCGAGGCGGGCGTGCCCACGCGCCGTATCCATCACGAGTCCTTCGAAATGTGAGGCAGTCGATGAAGAGGAAGCACCCGCTCCGGCGGATCATGATCGGTGTCGCCGCTACCGCGTCGGGCGTGGTTCTGCTGCTCGCGCTGAAGCAGCCGGGGGGCACCCCGGTGGCCGGTGCCGCCGCCCAGACCGGTACGGGGGTGTCCGCGACGGCGGGCGGCGCGGGCGGGGGCCCGGGAGCGCGGACGGTGCTCGGGGACGTGGTCAGCACCCAGTACGGTCCCGTGCAGGTCCGGCTGACCCTGGACGGCGGCCGGATCACCGAGGCGGAGGCCGTACAGGCACCCGACGGCGACGCCCGCAGCCAGTCCGTCACCGCCGACGCCGTACCCAAACTCAACCAGGCCGCGCTCACGGCGCAGAGCGCCCAGGTCGACGCCGTCTCCGGCGCCAGCTACACCAGCAAGGGCTACCGGGAATCGCTCCAGAGCGCCCTCGACAAGGCGGGTGAGGGGGCCGGGGCGGACGCGGGGACGCGGCCGTCGGCCGAGCCGAGCGGGCCGGGCGAGGGTGAGGCCGCGGACGCGGGGGCGAGTGCGGGCGCGGGCGCGGGGGCGGGCTCCGACGCGGACGCCGGAACCGGTGGCGCGACCGGCGGCTCGACGGGCGGTTCGACGGGGGGCGCGACCGGCGGTTCGACCGGCGGCACAGGTGGCGGCTCCGCCGAGGCAGGCGCGCCGCCCGCGGGCCCGCGGACCGTGCTGGGGGACGCCGTGAACACCCAGTACGGCACGGTGCAGGTCCGCCTCACCGTGGACGGCGGCCGGATCACCGAGGCGGAGGCCGTCCAGGCACCCGACGGCGACGCCCGCAGCCAGTCCGTCACCGCCGACGCCGTACCCAAACTCAACCAGGCCGCACTGACCGCGCAGAGCGCCCAGGTCGACGCCGTCTCCGGCGCCAGCTACACCAGCAAGGGCTACCGCGAATCGCTCCAGAGCGCCCTCGACAAGGCGGGCGTCTGATGGATCCCGAGCCCCTGGACCGGCTGCGTCACGTCGAGGAGTCGATGGGCACGGTCTTCTCGTTCGACATCCGGGGGGTGACGGACCAGGCGCGGGTGCGCGCCGGGCTCCAGGCGGCCGTCGCGTGGCTGCACCGGGCCGACGAGATCTTCTCCACGTACCGCCCCGACAGCCAGATCATGCGGCTGGGCCGGGGCGAGCTGGAGCTGTCCGGGTGTGTCACCGAGGTCTCCGAGGTGCTGGAGCTGTGTGCCGGGGCGGAGCGGGAGAGCGACGGGTGGTTCACCGCCGGGTACGCGGGCGGGCTGGACCCGACGGGCCTGGTGAAGGGCTGGGCGGTGGAGCGGGCCGTCCGGATGATCACGTCCTCCGGGGCGGGCTCTGTCTGTCTCAACGGGGGCGGCGACATCCAGCTGACCGGCGGCCCCTGGCGCGTGGGCATCGCCGATCCGCTGCGCCCCGGGGAGCTGGTGACGGTCGTGGCGGTCCAGGACGGTGGCCTGGGCGTGGCCACCTCCGGCCCTGCCGAGCGCGGCTGCCACATCGTCGACCCGCACACCGGGGTGGCTCCGGCCGAGGCTCTCGCCTCGGTCACCGTGGTCTGCCCGGCCGGGCTGACCTCGGCGGACGTACGGGCGACGGCCGCGTACGCGATGGGCGGGCGGGCCCGTGACTGGCTGGAGGCGCTGCCCGGCACGGAGGGCTTCGCCGTGACGGCCGGTGGCGGATCCTGGACGACGAGCGGCTTCCACCGCTACACGAGCGCGGCGCGCGTATAGGTCCTGTTCTGGCGATCTTCGCCGGGGCCGGAACGCCAGGACGGGATCTGGGCGGGGTGCGCGTACGGACGGACCGGCGGCGCGGCGTCCCCCGACACCCGCAGCCCGACACCCGCAGCCAGGCCCCTGCTGCCCGGACTCCGGCGACCGCGGCCCGCACCACCGCCCGTCTCGGGCGCCGGGCGCCCGCCGCCCGCCGCCCGAGGCGATCAGCGGTCGTTCTGCGCCAGCTTCAGCATGTGGTCCGCGAGCGACTGACCGCCCGCGGGGTCACGGCTGATCAGCATCAGAGTGTCGTCGCCCGCGATGGTGCCGAGGATGTCGCTCAACTCGGCCTGGTCGATGGCCGAGGCGAGGAACTGGGCCGCGCCGGGCGGGGTGCGCAGCACGACGAGGTTGGCCGACGCCTCGGCGGAGATGAGGAGTTCACCGGCCAGTCGGCGCATGCGTTCCTCCTTCGCCGACTCGCCGAGGGGCGCGTGCGGGGTGCGGTAGCCGCCCTCGCTGGGCACCGCGTAGATCAACTCGCCGCCGGTGTTGCGGATCTTCACGGCGCCCAGTTCGTCCAGGTCGCGGGAGAGCGTCGCCTGAGTGACGCTCAGCCCGTCGTCGGCGAGCAGTTTCGCCAGCTGGCTCTGTGAGCGCACCGGCTGCCGGTTCAGGATGTCGACGATCCGGCGGTGGCGGGCGGTTCTGGTCTGCGGCACGGACTGCCCGCCGTGCTCGTTCTCCTGGGCCTCGGTCATCGTCGTCTCATTCCCCTGATCGTCCTTCCGCGTACGCGTCGTCGAGGATGCCGGGCAGCGCCCGGAGCAGCGCGTCCACCTCGCCGTCGCCGATGATCAGTGGCGGCATCAGCCGGACGACATCGGGGGCGGGCGCGTTCACGAGGAACCCGGCACCCTGAGCCGCCTGTTGCGCCTGGGGCGCGAGCGGCTCGGTGAGCACGATACCCAGGAGCAGTCCGGCGCCCCGGACGTGGGAGACCAGGGGGTGGCCGAGGGCCTGGACCTCGTCGCGCACCCGCTCGCCGAGGCGCTTGACCTCGTCGAGGCGCCCGTCGGCCGCGAGGGTGTCGAGTACGGCGAGTCCGGCGGCGCAGGCGACGGGGTTGCCGCCGAACGTCGTGCCGTGCTGGCCGGGCTTGAGGAGATCGGCGGCCGGGCCGAAGGCGAGGGCCGCGCCGAGGGGCAGCCCGCCGCCGAGTCCCTTGGCGAGGGTGACGACATCGGGCTCGACGCTCTGGTGGGCCTGGTGCTCGAACCAGTTGCCCGTCCGGCCGACGCCGGTCTGGACCTCGTCCAGGACGAGCAGGGTGCCCGTCGCGCGGGTGATCTCCCTGGCCGCCTCCAGATAGCCCCTGGGCGGTACGACGACACCGTTCTCGCCCTGGATCGGCTCGATGATCACGAGCGCCGTCTCCTCGGTGACGGCGGCCCGCAGCGCCTCGGTGTCCCCGTACGGCACATGCGTGACGTCGCCGGGCAGCGGCAGGAACGCCTCCCGCTTGCCGGACTGACCGGTGAGGGCGAGCGCGCCCATGGTGCGGCCGTGGAAGCCGCCCGTGGTGGCGACCATGTGGCGGCGGCCGGTGAGCCGGCCGATCTTGAAGGCGGCCTCGTTGGCCTCGGCGCCCGAGTTGCAGAAGAAGACGCGTCCGGGCCGGCCGGCGAGCTGGATCAGCCGCTCGGCCAGCGCGATGGGCGGCTCGGCGAGGAAGAGGTTGGAGACATGGCCGAGGGAGGCGATCTGACCGGAGACGGCCTCGACGACGGCGGGGTGGGCGTGGCCGAGCGCGTTGACCGCGATCCCGCCGACGAAGTCGGTGTACGGGGTGCCGTCGGCGTCCCAGACCCGGGCGCCCTCACCGCGGACGAGGGCCAGACCTGGGGTGCCGTAGTTGTCGGCCATGACGTTCCGCCAGCGCTGCGAAAGCTCCTGGTTGGCGCTCACTTCGTGCTCCCTTCCGGTCCGTCCGGCACGACCATCGTGCCGATTCCCTCGTCGGTGAAGATCTCCAGCAGGATCGAGTGCTGGACGCGTCCGTCGAGTACGCGTGCGGTGGTGACGCCGTTGCGCACGGCGTGCAGACACCCCTCCATCTTCGGCACCATGCCGCTGGACAGCTCGGGCAGCAGCTTCTCCAGCTGGCTGGCGGTGAGCCTGCTGATCACGTCGTCGCTGTTCGGCCAGTCCTCGTACAGCCCCTCGACGTCGGTGAGGACCATCAGCGTCTCGGCGCCCAGGGCGGCGGCGAGCGCGGCGGCGGCCGTGTCGGCGTTGACGTTGTAGACGTGTCCGTCGTCGGCGCTGCGCGCGATGGACGAGATCACCGGGATGCGTCCGTCCGCGAGCAGCGCCTCGATGGCGCCCGTGTCGATCTCGGTGATCTCGCCGACCCGGCCGATGTCGACGGGCTCTCCGTCGATGAGCGGCCGGTGCCGGGTCGCGGTGATGGTGTGCGCGTCCTCGCCGGTCATGCCGACGGCGAGCGGGCCGTGCTGGTTGAGCAGCCCGACCAGTTCGCGCTGGACCTGGCCGGCCAGCACCATCCGTACGACGTCCATGGCCTCGGGCGTGGTGACCCGCAGTCCGGCCTTGAACTCGCTGACCAGGCCGTGCCGGTCGAGCTGGGCGTTGATCTGGGGGCCGCCGCCGTGCACGACGACGGGTTTGAGACCGGCCTGCCGCAGGAAGACGACGTCCTTGGCGAAGGCGGCCTTCAGCTCCTCGTCGACCATGGCGTTGCCGCCGAATTTGATGACGACGGTCTTGCCGTGGTGGCGGGTGAGCCAGGGCAGCGCCTCGATGAGGATCTGCGCCTTGGGCAGCGCGGTGTGCCGACGGGCGGTCATGAGCTGTACGCGCTGTTCTCGTGGACGTAGTCGGCCGTCAGGTCGTTGGCCCAGATGACGGCCGACTCCGTACCGGCCGAGAGGTCGGCGGTGATCCGTACCTCGCGGTAGCGCATGTCGACCAGGTCGCGGTCCTCGCCCACCGAGCCGTTTCGGCAGACCCACACGTCGTTGATGGCGACGTTGAGCCGGTCGGGGTCGAAGGCGGCGGCCGTGGTGCCGATGGCGGACAGGACGCGGCCCCAGTTGGGGTCCTCGCCGTGGACGGCGCACTTGAGGAGGTTGTTGCGGGCGATGGAGCGGCCCACCTCGACGGCGTCGTCCTCGCTCGCGGCGTTGACCACCTCGATGCGGATGTCCTTGGAGGCGCCCTCGGCGTCGCCGATGAGCTGGCGGGCCAGGTCCGCGCAGACGGTACGGACGGCCTCGGCGAACTCGTCGTACGCGGGGGTCGCGCCGGAGGCGCCGGAGGCGAGCAGCAGCACGGTGTCGTTGGTGGACATGCAGCCGTCGGAGTCGACGCGGTCGAAGGTGGTCCTGGTGGCGGCGCGCAGCGCGGTGTCCAGGGCCGGGGTCTCGATGTCGGCGTCGGTGGTGAGGACGACGAGCATGGTGGCGAGGCCGGGGGCGAGCATGCCCGCGCCCTTGGCCATGCCGCCGACGGTCCAGGCGACGCCGTCGCTCTCGCCACCCGCGACGGCGGTCTTGTGGACGGTGTCGGTGGTCTTGATGGCGATCGCGGCCTTCTCGCCGCCGTGCTCGGAGAGTTCGGTGGCGGCCTTCTCGATGCCGGGCAGCAGCTTGTCCATGGGCAGGAGCAGGCCGATCAGCCCGGTGGAGGCGACGGCGATCTCTCCGGCGCTGTGCCCCTCCAGCACGACCGCGGCGTGTTCGGCGGTGGCGTGGGTGTCCTGGAAGCCGCGCGGTCCCGTGCAGGCGTTGGCGCCGCCGGAGTTGAGGACGACGGCGGTGACGGCGCCGCCCTTGAGGACCTGCTCGGACCAGAGGACGGGGGCGGCCTTGACGCGGTTGGAGGTGAAGACGCCCGCGGCGGCGCGGCGCGGACCGTCGTTGACCACGAGGGCGAGGTCGGGTCCGCCGTTCTCCTTGATTCCGGCGGCGATGCCCGCCGCCGTGAATCCCTTCGCTGCGGTGACGCTCAAGGTGCCACTCCGATCGTGGAGAGTCCGGCGTCCTCGGGGAGTCCGAGGGCGATGTTCATGCTCTGCACCGCGCCACCCGCGGTGCCCTTGGTGAGGTTGTCGATGGCGCTGATCGCGATGACGCGGCCGGCGTGCTCGTCGTACGCGACCTGGACCTGTGCGGCGTTGGAGCCGTACACGGACGCGGTGGCGGGCCACTGCCCCTCGGGGAGCAGCCGGACGAACGGCTCGTCGGCGAACGCCTTCTCGTAGGCGTCCCGTACGTCCTGGCCCGTGAAGCCGGAGCGTGCCTTGGCGGAGCAGGTGGCGAGGATGCCGCGCGGCATGGGGGCGAGGGTGGGGGTGAAGGAGACGGTGATCCGCTCCCCCGCCGCCGCGCTGAGGTTCTGGATCATCTCGGGGGTGTGCCGGTGGCCGCCGCCGACGCCGTACGGCGTCATGGAGCCCATCACCTCGGAGCCGAGCAGGTGCGGCTTGGCGGCCTTGCCCGCGCCTGAGGTGCCGGACGCGGCGGTGACGACGGCCTCGGGCTCGGCGAGCCCGGCCGCGTACGCGGGGAAGAGCGCGAGCGAGACGGCCGTGGGGTAGCAGCCGGGCACGGCGATCCGCTTGCTCCCGGCGAGCGCGGCGCGCGCGCCCGGCAGCTCGGGCAGCCCGTACGGCCAGGTCCCGGCGTGCGGGGACCCGTAGAACCGCTCCCAGTCACCGGCGTCCTTCAGCCGGAAGTCGGCCCCCATGTCGACGACGAGCACGTCGTCCCCGAGCTGCTCCGCGACGGCGGCGGACTGCCCGTGCGGCAGCGCGAGGAACACGACGTCGTGTCCGGCGAGCGCCTCGGCGGTGGTCGGCTCCAGCACCCGGTCCGCCAGCGGCGCCAGGTGCGGCTGAAGCCCGCCGAGCGGCCGGCCGACGTTGGAATTGCCGGTGAGGGCTCCGATCTCGATCCCGGGATGGCCGAGCAGCAGCCGCAGCGCTTCCCCGCCCGCATATCCGCTCGCCCCGGCCACGGCGGCGCGTAGAGCACGTACAGCCATCGAAACATCCTCCTCAGTAATGGCATGACTATACGTATGTACGCAGCTTTATGCAACGGTGCGTGCGACGGGAGCCCGTGTACCGGCAGCCGGGCAGCCGGGCAGCCGGGCAGCCGGGCAGCCGGGCAGCCGGATCACAGATACCGGTCGCCCCGCCGGCCGTCGGCGAGAGGTTCATGCGGACGGAACGGCCCGGGGGCAGCGTTCGCGGGGGCAGCCTTCGCGGGGGCCTCTCGGCTGTGCCGAGGTGGCGATCACTCCGCCGATCCGGGATTGTCGCGCCGGTTGGCGAGGAAGCGCGCCTTCTTCTGCCGATTCCCACACGTGTTCATGTCACACCACTTGCGCGTGCGGCTCTGACTGGTGTCGAAGAAGGCGGCCCGGCAGGTCGGTGACGCGCACAGGGCCAGTCTTCCGTCCCGTTCGCCCGCGATGACGCCGATCGCGTCGGCGGCGATCACACCGAGGGCGTCGTCGGTGACGGCCACTTGACGGTACTGGCCGCTCGACGGTGACGGCCGGTCGGTGCTCGGCGCCGCCTCTCCGGTGAGGTCGCGCGCGGTGACGTCGCGCCCGGCGAGGTCGCGCCCCGGCGTAGCCTCGTCCCCGTGCCCGCCCCGTCCCCGCGTCATGTCGCCGTCCTGGTGCTCGACGGTGCGAAACCCCTCGACGTCGGTATTCCCGCGCAGGTGTTCACGACCCGCGCGAGCATGCCGTACGAGGTGCGCGTGTGCGGCGCCCGGTCCGGTCTCGTGACCGGCGGCGACGGTCTGTCCTACTCCGTCGCGCATGGCCTCGACGCACTGGAGTGGGCCGACATCGTCTTCGTCCCCGGCTACCGGTTCCCGGCCCGCGACGACCCGCCGCGGGCCGTCATCGAGGCGCTGACCGGCGCCCACCACCGGGGCGCGCGGCTCGCAGCCATCTCGACGGGTGCCTTCGCGCTCGCCGCCACGGGCCTGCTCGACGGCAGACGCGCCACGACGCACTGGCATTACACGCGGGCGCTCGCGGCGCGGCATCCGCTCGTCCGGGTCGACGCGAACGTCCTGTTCGTCGACGAGGGCAGCGTGCTCACGTCGGCCGGCGCCGCCTCCGGCATCGACCTGTGCCTGCACATCCTGCGCGGCGATCTCGGGGTGGCCGCGTCGAACCACGCGGCCAGGCGTCTGGTGGCGGCCCCCTACCGCAGCGGCGGTCAGGCGCAGTACGTGCCGCGCAGCGTGCCCGAGCCGCTCGGCGAGCGGTTCGCCGCCACCCGGGAGTGGGCGCTGTACCGGCTCGGCGAGCCTCTCACCCTCGAAGCGCTCGCCCGGCACGCGGCGGTCTCGCCACGCACGTTCTCGCGGCGCTTCGTCGAGGAGACGGGCTGCACGCCGATGCAGTGGGTCATGCGCGCCCGCGTCGACGTGGCCCGTGAGCTGCTCGAACGTTCGCAGCGGAGCATCGAGCAGATCGCCGCGGACGTCGGTCTCGGCACCGGTACGAATCTGCGGCTGCACTTCCATCGCGTCCTCGGCACCACGCCGGGCGAGTACCGGCGCACCTTCGCCCACGGCGAGTAGCCCGCCCGCCGCGGCGTGGCACGATCCTTTCGGACCGTGGCGATCACGCCGCTGTCACCGGCGGGCGGCGCGCGCGAACCTGGTGGCGGACCGCACGGAAGGGACACCACCCATGACTCGCATCGCCATCAACGGATTCGGCCGCATCGGGCGCAATGTGCTGCGCGCGCTGCTCGAACGCGACAGCGCTCTTGAGGTCGTCGCCGTCAACGACCTCACGGAGCCCGCCGCCCTCGCGCGGCTGCTGGCCTACGACACGACGGCGGGCCGGCTCGGCCGCCCGGTGAGTGCCGAAGGGGACACCCTCGTCGTCGACGGGCGTCGCATCACCGTGCTCGCCGAGCGTGAACCGGCGCGACTGCCCTGGGCCCGGCTCGGCGTCGACATCGTGCTGGAGGCGACCGGCCGCTTCACATCGGCCACGGCCGCCCGCGCCCACCTCGACGCGGGCGCGAAGAGGGTGCTCGTCAGCGCCCCGGCGGACGGCGCCGATGTCACGCTCGCGTTCGGCGTCAACACCGGCGCGTACGACCCGGCGGCGCACACGATCGTCTCGAACGCCTCGTGCACGACCAACGCGCTCGCGCCGCTGGCCGCGGTGCTCGACGATCTCGCCGGCATCGAGCATGGCTTCATGACGACGGTCCACGCCTACACGCAGGAGCAGAACCTGCAGGACGGCCCGCACCGCGACGCCCGCCGTGCGCGGGCCGCCGCCGTCAACATCGTGCCGACCACGACGGGCGCCGCCAAGGCGATCGGCCTCGTGCTGCCGAACCTCGAAGGCAGGCTGTCGGGCGACTCGATCCGCGTACCGGTTCCGGTGGGCTCGATCGTCGAACTCAACACGACGGTCGCCCGCGACGTGACGCGCGAGGACGTGCTGTCGGCGTACCGCGCCGCGGCGCGGGGGCCGCTCGCCGGCATCCTCGAATACTCGGACGACCCGCTGGTGTCATCCGACATCACGGGCAACCCGGCCTCGGCCGTCTTCGACTCGGCCCTCACCCGTGTCGACGGCCGCCACGTCAAGGTGGTCGCCTGGTACGACAACGAATGGGGCTTCTCCAACCGCGTGATCGACACGCTGGAACTCCTCGCCACCGGCTGACCGGAAGCCGGAGCACCCGGTCCGGCCGGAGCACCCGGAGCGCCCGGTCACCCGTGCCGCCGCGCCGCCGGGCCGGGAGACGGACCCCGGCGCCTCCTCAGGCGGACAGCCCGGCGAGGAAGCGGGAGATCAGGTCGCACACGGCGCCGGGGCGCTCCAGGTGCAGGTCATGACGGGTGCCGGGAACGCTGACGGACATGTCCGGGACGCGGCGGCGCATCAGCTCGTCGACCCGTGACGGCGAGATGAAGCTCGACTCGGCCAGGATGAGCAGAGTGGGGCAGGTGACGCGCTCCCACTCGTGCGCGAAGGAGTGCCGGGCGGCTTCCGCCACGGACCGCACCAGCACATCCCGGTCGAACCGGGGCCACCATCGCCCGCCGCGCTCCTCCAAGCCGTCCGCCCAGCCCCTGCCGATCGCCCCGCCGCCGAAGAACCGGACCGCGGCGTCGTACGAGGGAAAGGAAGCCGGCCATGAGTCGAACCACCGGCGGGCATGGCCCGGCCACTCGGCGTCGGGACCGGCCACGTCGGCTTCGACGACCACCAGCGCGCGGACCGTCTCGGGGTGCCTCGCGGCGGCCAGGATGGCCGCGTGCCCGCCCATCGACTGTCCGACGAGGACGACGCGCTCCAGGCCCAACTGGTCCACCACCGCGACGACATCCTCGACGAAGGCGTCCCTGGAGACGTCGGAGGGGAAGCGGTCGCTGGCGCCTTGGCCGCGCTGGTCGATCGCGACCACCCGATACGCCTCGCTCAGCGGGCCCGCCGACGCGTCCCACTCCCCCGCGTGGCCGGCCAGCCCGTGCAGCAGCACCAGCCCCGGCCCGTCTCCGCCCCGGTCCCGGCAGACGAGCCGCACGCCTTCGCGCTCCACCACACGCTCGGTCCAGGTCACCGCGGCACTCCAGGTCCTGCATTCAGCACATTGACGCGGGTCTTCAGCCCATTGGTACGGGAACGACAAAGGGCAAGGAGAGTACCCAACTCCTTGCCCTTCTCAAGATATAGCGCACTGGGGGGCTTGCGGCAAGGCCCCGGGTGTACAGCAGAATGACCAGCCGAGGCCATGATCTGGGTAAATGCCGGATCCGCGAAGTACATGCGCCTTTGCTGGTATCTCGGCGCGTGGGAGCGCCGAACCCCTCTCGTCGAATGGGCGTTCTGATGATTGACGTGATCGTGGTCGGCGGTGGACCGACCGGCTTGATGCTGGCCGGGGAGCTGCGGCTGCACGGTGTGCGCGTGCTCGTACTGGAGAAGGAGGCGGAGCCGACCACGTTCGTGCGCGCGCTCGGTCTGCATGTGCGCAGCATCGAGGTGCTGGACCAGCGTGGTCTGCTGGAGCGGTTCGTGGCGCACGGCCGGCAGTACCCGGTCGGCGGGTTCTTCGCCGCCATCCACAAACCGGCGCCGGACCGGCTGGACACCGCCCATCCCTATGTCCTGGGCATCCCGCAGCCCACCATCGACCGTCTGCTGGCCGAGCACGCCGCCGAGCTGGGTGCCGAGATCCGGCGCGGCGGCGAGCTGGTGGGGCTGAGCCAGGACGGTCGGGGGGTGAGCGCCGAGCTGGCCGACGGTACGCGGCTGCGCTCGCGCTACCTCGTCGGCTGCGACGGCGGCCGCAGCACGGTGCGCCGACTGCTGGGCATCGGCTTCCCCGGCGAGCCCTCCCGGGTCGACACACTGCTGGGCGAGTTGGAGGTGACCGCGGATCCGGAGACGGTCGCCGCCGTCGTCGCGGAGGTGCGCAGGACGCAGAAACGGTTCGGCGTCGGGCCCTTCGGGGACGGGGTGTACCGCGTCGTCGTGCCCGCCGAGGGAGTGGCCGAGGACCGCTCGGTCCCGCCTTCCCTGGAGGAGGTCAAACAACGGCTGCGGGAGGTCGCGGGCACCGACTTCGGCGCGCACTCCCCGCGCCGGCTGGCCCGGTTCGGCGACGCCACCCGGCAGGCCGACCGCTACCGGGACGGCCGGGTGCTGCTGGCGGGCGACGCGGCGCACATCCATCCGCCGGTGGGCGGGCAGGGGCTCAACCTCGGCGTCCAGGACGCGTTCAACCTCGGCTGGAAACTCGCCGCCGAGGTCAACGGCTGGGCGCCGGAAGCCCTGTTGGACAGCTACCACGACGAACGGCACCCGGTGGCCGCCGACGTACTGGACAACACCCGCGCGCAGATGACACTGCTGTCCACCGAGCCGGGGCCCCGGGCGGTACGTCGGCTGCTCTCGGAGCTGATGGACATCGACGAGGTGAACCGGCGCCTCACGGAGAAGATCATCGCGATCGGCATCCGCTACGACTTCGGTGAAGGGCGTACGGAAACAGAGACAGAAACGGAAAACGATGCGGGGGCTGACGCGGGGGCTGACGCGGGCCACGACCTGCTCGGTCGGCGAATGCGCGACATCGAGCTGAAGCGCGGGCGCCTCTACGAGCTGACGCGTGACGGCCGCGGGCTGCTCCTCGACCAGACCGGTCGGCTCTCCGTGGCGGGCTGGGCGGACCGGGTCGACCACGTCGTCGACGTCAGCGAGGACCTGAACGTGCCCGCGGTGCTGCTGCGGCCGGACGGCCATGTGGCGTGGGCCGGTGAGGACCAGCGGGAACTGCTCGACCCGCTGCGGCGGTGGTTCGGCGCCGCCTCCGCCTGAGCCGCCGCCCCGCCTGAGCCGCTGCCGCGGATCGCGCGGAAGTCGGCGCGCGTGATCCGGCCGTCGCCCATGTCGTCCCTCGTGCGCGAACGCCGCGCGGCCTGTCACCGGCTGTCACTGCCCGGAGGCGGCTCGCGGGACTCACGACGCCTCGTAGACTCGACGGATGAGCGCTCCCGATGCCGACACCCGTCCCGAGACTCGCCCCGAGTACGACGAGCACGAAGAGCCCCCTGAGTACGACGAGTACGAGGAGTACGGCGCGTACGACGAGCCCCGCGAACACCACGAACCCCACCGCGCGGGCGGGGCGGGCGAACTGGGCGACCTGGGCGACGCGCTCTCGGTGCTGCGCCGCGTCTTCGGTTACGACTCGTTCCGCGGCAGCCAGCAGGAGATCATCGAGCACGTGGTCGGCGGCGGCGACGCCCTGGTCCTCATGCCGACCGGCGGCGGGAAGTCGCTCTGCTACCAGATCCCCGCACTCGTGCGGAAGGGCGTCGGTGTCGTCGTCTCCCCGCTCATCGCGCTCATGCAGGACCAGGTGGACGCCCTGCGGGCGCTCGGGGTGCGGGCCGGGTTCCTGAACTCCACCCAGGATCTGGACGAACGGCGCCTCGTGGAGAGCGAGTTCCTCGCGGGCGAGCTGGATCTGCTCTATCTGGCGCCGGAGCGGCTGCGCGTCGAGGCGACCGTACGGCTGCTGGAGCGCGGCACGATCTCGCTCTTCGCGATCGACGAGGCACACTGCGTGGCGCAGTGGGGTCACGACTTCCGTCCCGACTACCTGGCCCTGTCCTCGCTGCACGAGCGCTGGCCCGACGTGCCGCGTATCGCACTGACCGCGACCGCCACCGAGACCACGCACCAGGAGATCGCCTCACGGTTGAAGCTCCAGGAGGCGCGCCACTTCGTGGCGAGCTTCGACCGGCCCAACATCCAGTACCGCATCGCGCCCAAGGACGACCCCAAGCGGCAGCTGCTGCACCTGTTGCGCACCGAGCACCCCGGCGACGCGGGCATCGTCTACTGCCTGTCGCGGGCCTCGGTGGAGAAGACCGCCGAGTTCCTCGTGAAGAACGGGGTCGACGCGCTGCCGTACCACGCGGGGCTCGACGCGCGCGTACGGGCGGCGAACCAGTCGCGCTTCCTGCGGGAGGACGGCATGGTGATGGTCGCGACGATCGCCTTCGGCATGGGCATCGACAAGCCCGACGTACGCTTCGTCGCCCATCTCGACCTGCCGAAGTCCGTCGAGGGCTACTACCAGGAGACCGGCCGCGCGGGGCGCGACGGGCTGCCGTCCACCGCGTGGCTGGCGTACGGGCTCCAGGACGTCGTCCAGCAGCGGAAGATGATCGACACCTCCGAGGGCGACGACGCGCACCGACGGCGGCTGGGCGCGCACGTCGACGCCATGCTGGCGCTGTGCGAGACGGTCGAGTGCCGCCGCGTCCAGCTGCTGGCCTACTTCGGCCAGCAGAGCGAGGCGTGCGGCAACTGCGACACGTGTCTGACCCCCGCCGAGTCGTGGGACGGCACGGTCCCGGCGCAGAAGCTGCTGTCGACGGTGGTCAGGCTGAAGCGCGAGCGCAACCAGAAGTTCGGCGCCGGGCAGGTCACAGACATCCTGCTGGGGAAGAAGACGGCCAAGGTCATCCAGTTCGACCATGACGCGCTCAGTGTGTTCGGTATCGGTACGGAGCTGCGCGAGGCGGAGTGGCGCAGTGTGGCCCGGCAGCTGCTGGCGCAGGGGCTGATCGCGGTCGAGGGCGACTACGGGACGCTGGTCCTGACCGAGGGCAGCGGCGAGGTGCTGGGCGGGCGGCGGCCGGTCGCGCTGCGGCGGGAGCCGGAGCGCGCGGCGAAGCCCGCGCGCGAGAAGACGGCCAAGGCACGCTCGGCGCCGGTCGACCTGCCGGCCGAGGTGGTGCCGGTCTTCGAGGCGCTGCGGGCCTGGCGGGCGGCGTCGGCGAAGGAGCAGGGCGTGCCCGCGTACGTCATCTTCCACGACGCGACGCTGCGCGCGATCGCGGTGCTGGGTCCCTCGACGCTGGCGGAGCTGGGCACGGTGACCGGGGTCGGCGAGAACAAGCTGGCGAAGTACGGGGAGCAGATCCTGGAAACGCTGGGCGCCGGGACGGAGTGAC